>JBJMMA010000104.1:0-5390 GCA_045805065.1 Bdellovibrionia bacterium
CTTGAGGATCGCGAATCATTCTATTGCACTGGCTTAGACTCGATTCACCAAAGAATCGAGTGATCGCGAGCGCTCCGTTTTGCCAGCGATTTTGACTTTCACGTGAGTATTGACCCACGGCTTGAAACAGGTCCTCTGCAGGTGAACCCGAACAGGCAATATCCAGGACGGTTATACTTGAATTCTGGGCATTCGATTTATCGAGGTTAATTTGCTTATTTTTTACTGATTGATTGAGGCAAGCCTTGAAAGCCGAAGTGAGATTGTCATCAGCCATTGCCATCGATCCGCTCAATAAACAAAGAACAACGAACGTAAACTTTTTCATAACTGATCTCCTAAAAGGTTATTGTGTGACGCGTCGCAATAACTATCCGAGAAGAGATAGCCAAAACACTGTATTTTAATGAAAAATGAGCAAGAGCTTTTAGTTTTACTCAAAAAAGACGATAAGCTTATGGAACTATGGAAAAATCCATTTTTGAGTACAAAGGCTATAAGGCCTACCTCGGTGACGTTTTAGACCAGCGCAGTCGCGGAGAGCGCTCACGCCTTGCTGAGGCCATTCGCTGTCATAGCGGTTACGTCACCCAAGTACTCAACGGCGCCGCTCATTTCAGTCTCGAGCAGGCTGAGCTTGTGAATCAGTTCCTTGGGCACTCAAAAGATCAATCCCACTTCTTCTTGCTCCTGGTGCAGTACGAGCGCGCAGGCACTGCGACTCTGCGAGAACACTTTGAAGAGCAGATGAAAGAACTCGTCGAGAAGCAATTCGTTCTTAAGACGAGACTACGTTACAAACGTTCTCTTTCGCGCGAAGACCAGGCGATCTTCTATAGCTCCTGGCACTACGGCGCAGTTCATGTGCTTGTGTCAGTGCCAGGATGTTCGACCATCAAGGGGATGAGCGATTACTTAGGAATCCCAATGGAGAAGACCGCTGAGGTAGTCGCTTTCCTGGCATCTGTCGGACTGATCGTTCAGGACGGGGATCATTTCAAGGTCGGCACCACTCACATCCATCTGGAGAACGATTCTCCGATGATTGCAAAGTTTCACACCAATTGGAGGCTGCAAGCGATCCAGTCGCTTGACCATCGTCGCCCTGAGGACCTTCATTACTCCTCTGTCATCACAGCGTCCTATGCGGATAGCCCAAAAATCCGGGAGATCCTGGTCAAAGCGATCGAAGAGGTTCGCGCTGTCGTGCGTCCTTCAAAGGATGAAGCAGCCTTCTCATACGCAATCGACTTTTTTGAACTGCGTAAAAAGTGACGAGAGCTTGAGGTTGCTAAAGCTTAAGCAGCATATTGCGTGAAACAGTCCCCACTCGATTCTTCATCTTTGAGCCCGGGACATCTTGAAAGCCAAGGCGCTCATAGATTTTTCTTGAAGGATTATCGTCGCGGACGTTCAAACAGATTCCTGGAAACTTTCCTTTGGACTCTTGAATCAGCGCCTTGAGAAGTTCAGCTGCAATCCCTTTTCCGCGAAAGCTCTCGATCGTACCAATTCCCAGCTCGGGAAGCCCGTCCTCAACAAACGACGGTCCTGCTTCTTCTTTACTAAAGACACGCAGCCACGCGCAGGAGACCGGCACCTTGGAGGCTTCATCAATGGCAACTAGTCCAAAGTCGCCGGGTCGTCCCCATCGGCTCCAGTATTTTCGAAGAAACGGATCACTAAGAGCCTTTTGAATAGGCTCATTTCCTTCAGGCATTCTTGCCGCAAGGTACAGAAATGAGAAAATCAGGGCTTCTTCGTCATGAGAGACGGCTCTTATCTGAATGCCGGTCATTAGCTCGCAATATCAGCGAGCACTGAGTAAGAGTAAAGCTCTGAAATGAGATCAGATAGAACTTCCGACGCATGCTGACGCGTCTCCTGACTATCGTTGGTTCGAGCTAGTACGATCAGTCTCTCCACCGAGGGTGGATATTTCAGAAGATAGCGTTTCGAGTCAGGCTTGATCTTGCGAGTCTTGATCGCATCCATCAAAAGCCCAACAACATGCCGCCGACTCTCCGACTCATAGTTCATGGGTTGCGCCAGGTCATCGAGAAGCATCCCAAGCGCATAAGGTAGTACAAGCGAGAAGGGCACTGGACGATCCATCCCACTGAAGTAGTCCTCAAAAAGAATGCGCGCAGATCTTCCACGTGCTTCAAGCTCAGGCCATGCCTCTTTTCTAATCCCGGCAATGTGTGAGACCAGATCATGCGTTCCCCAAAATACGATCTGCTTTTTTTCAAGAAGGCGAGAGTACCTCAAGGCATCGAGGTTGATGAACTCCCACATATTGCCCTCATAATAGGACTTGGTAGGATCAAAGCCGCCAAAGACTGTATTGATTCCCCAGGGTCTGACCGAAACAAGCTCAGCTCCTTCTAATGCGGCAATTCGCGTGATGATCTCAGGAAAGAATACGCACTGATATATCTCGCCACGGGTGTTGCAAGAAAATTCCGGGTGCATGAGAGTTCTCATGCCTTGAACTCTTGGGTCGAGACTGTCGTAGCCATCCGCCCAGATTCTTACTCCGGTGTAGCCCCGGTACTCAATCATCTCGGAGCGGAGCGCTTCTTTTGGGATCTTTTTTCCAGTACGTCCGTCAAAGAGAAACGTTGAGAACTCATCGTGAATCGTTCCAACTTCTTGATGAATTCCCAAGGAGATGATTTTGGAGAAGAACTTGGGGTTGGAAGACAAAGGAATGACTTCAGGTGTTTTTAAGAACTCCTTCCGGAGGACTTCTTTGTCCTCCGGAGAAATCCGCAGGCTTTTATAGCTCATGCTTGAATCATGTCCTTGTAGAGTGACTTGACGGATTCGGGCATGATTTCCGATGCAACCTGCACAGGATCAAACGCTGCCTTGCCCCACTTGCAGCCAGCATAGACTTCGAGATGAGACGCCTCGATGTTTCTCATCTGAGCGTCGCTCATGACCTGAGTGCGGCTCGTCGAATTGGGGTCCGAGAAAACCGGCTGCAAAAGTGTTGGGTCACTTGGCATGACACCTAAGGCAAGAAGGTTTGCACCACCGACCACGACAGCTTGTAACGTATTCTTCATTTTGTTTCCTTTCGTTCAGTTGAACTGATGAGTTCGCAAGTTAACTGAGTCGAAAGGGTCAAAAAAGAATTGTGTCTTCACCGTTTGTTTCTAAAAAAGAAACGATACGGGTAACGCGCTTAAAAAAGCTGATTCAACCAGCCAATGTCCTTGGGGTTACGTGCAACAAGCTTCACTTTCTGAACGCACGAGTAAGGGCAACCTGAGATCTTCAGAGCATGAAGCTTTGTGTTTGAGCAGTAATAATCCGGCAAATAGGCAACTGCTTTTCCGCTCGATACGATCTCCTCAAGAAGCTTGAGGCTTGATGTGAGATACTCGACCTTTCGTGGAAACTGATCGTCTCTCCAGCCGTCCAGGGATTGTTTGAGTCCTACTTTCCCGAGAAGGGGATTGTTCGGGCTTACGAATGGATATTTGAGCACTTCCTCGACGGGGATAACTCGCTTTGATTTTGCGGCCGTGTACAACGGATGCCCCTCCCCGACATAAGTTTGAAATTTGGCGTCCTCGATCACCTGAGTGGTCAGACCTGTCTTTGAGCTTACGTCTTCAGTGACGATAGCAAGATGAGCCTCGCCGCGAGCAACCTGCTCCAAAGCGTCTTCATCTGAGCAGGCATGAAACTCAAATTGCGCGGTAGGGTATTTCTTTTTGAGGGATTGGCTGAAACTGAGGCCCATTTTTGAAAGAAGCACTTCCGGTCCTGCGATAATGACCTGAAGCCTCGTGTGATGACCCGATACTTCCACGCGAGCAGCTTCCTCAAGCTGGACAATCTCTGACGCTTTTCTCTGCAGGAGTTTTCCCTGATCGGTGAGCCGGATGTTCCGGCCCTCACGGTGAAACAATTTTATGGCAAGCTCATCTTCCAGCCTGGAAATGGCCTTGCTGAGCGATGCTGGAGAGACTCTGAGCTTTTCAGAAGCCTTATGAATGTTTTCGCTCTTTGCGACACCCAGAAAATAGCGGAGTTCGAATATTTCCATAATCGAAACAATTATGTAAAATATGTTTCTTTTGCAACAGAGATCCCGCCGGTATGTTGCTGCTCATGAAACATCAGTCTTTGAGCCGCTTTACGGGCTTGTCCTTTCAAAATGGGAAACGTCTTGCAAACCGGGTGGTTGTGCCTCCCATGGCGTCTGAGACTGCGGACGCACAGGGCTTTGTCACGGACAAAACCCTCTCGCATTACCAAAGACTCTCGCAGTCTCGCGCGGGCCTTGTGATGGTGGAATACACCTATGTGGACGTCTCAGGTCGCAGCGAAGAGAAACAGCTGGGGGCTCACAGTGAGGAGCATATTCATGGACTATCGGCACTGGCCCAGGTCATTCATCAGTCGGGAGCTCTGGTAGGCATTCAATTGACCCATGCTGGTGGAAAGACCACGCGTGATCTGACGGGCGGAGCGCTGATGGGACCAAGTCCTGTCGCTGTTCCGGTGAAGGATCGGGTCCTTGAAACCATGGATCCAATGTCAGAGACCGATATCGAGCTTTGGAAAGGTTGGTTCAAGTCCGCTGTGGTGCGTGCGAAAAAAGCCGGATTTGATCTCGTGGAGCTTCACGCTGCTCACGGTTATGGGCTGAACCAATGGCTCTCGCCACTTACCAATCATCGATCGGACTCCTACGGTGGAACTCTGGATCGGAGGGCGAGGCTTTTACTTGAGATCGTACGGGAAGTTCGTGCGGAACACTCGGATCTCTTGCTTGCCGTTCGAATGCCTGGGCAGGACTTCATGGAAGGAGGCTTAAGAAGTAGTGAAGCGATCTGGCTTGCTCAGTCTCTTGAGCGGACGGGAATCGACGTGATTGACGTCTCTTCGGGAATCGGAGGTTGGAGAAGGCCGCGAAATCGTACGGATGAGGGATATCTCGTGGATGAGGCAAGCGCGATCCAGGCATCAGTAGATACGCCAGTGATTGGCGTGGGGGGAATTGAAACGGGTGCCTACATTGACCAGAGTCTATCGCAAGGCAGGTTTGCTCTGGCTGCCGTCGGCAGGGCGATTTTGAAGGATCCCGGACTCTGGGGCGATACTCACTTGGCGGAAAGTGTGATACCTTCAATTTCCGCATGAAATGGTTTCTTGAAAATGCCGCAACCTTCTCGGGGCAGCTCTCAGAAAATGAGCCGCTCTCTAAGTATACCTATTACCGCATTGGCGGTCCCGCGCGCCTTTTCGCGTTCCCGAAAACCGAAGACGATTTGAAGTGGCTTGCTCGCGGCATTGAAGCGACAGGAATTCCTTACTTTGTCTTAGGTGCGGGCTCGAACATCCTGGTCTCTGACCAAGGTTATGATGGA
>JBJMMA010000105.1:0-25745 GCA_045805065.1 Bdellovibrionia bacterium
TTGGCGATGCGAGACAGCGATTCTCGGTCCGCTTTTATCTTGTCGCAATTCTCTTCCTGCTCTTTGACGTGGAAGCGATTTTCTTCTTTCCCTTCGCGGTCGTTTACAAACACTATCTGAGCGTAAATTCGTTCATCATCATGGAAATGGTGTTCTTCGTCGCCATTCTCCTGGTGGGCTACTACTACGTGCTGAAAAAAGGCGCGTTGGAGTGGGAATAAGCTCTCGGTTTTTTCAGCTTTAAAATTCATCAGGAGTATTACCATGGGCAAAGACGGCTCAGTCAGTTTCCTTACCACTCGATTGGAAGATTTCATTAACTGGGGTCGAAAGAATTCGACCTGGCCACTTCCGTTCGGCACCAGCTGCTGCGGCATTGAGATGATGGCAACGCTTGCTTCGGACTACGATATGTCCCGCTTCGGCGCAGAAGCCATTCGCTTCTCTCCTCGCCAGGCGGACTTGCTCATCGTTGCAGGCATCATCAATCTCAAGATGGCTCCAGTGCTGAAGACCGTCTATGACCAGATGGCCGAACCGAAGTTCGTCCTCTCCATGGGCGCTTGCGCTTCTTCGGGCGGCATCTTCAATGTCTACAGCGTTCTTCAGGGCATCGACACGATGATCCCGGTCGACGTCTACATTCCAGGCTGCCCTCCTTCTCCAGAAGGTTTGATCCACGGCCTCATGCGCCTCCAGGAAATGGTTCAAAAGGGCGAAACTCATTCTCAGCGCCGCATTGCCGCTCAAAGGAATGCAAGTGCGCAGATCAAGCATGATGTTGAGAGCATGACCAGGACCGGCGAAGCCGGTCCGAGAAAGTAATGAGTGGAGCGTAAGAGTTATGCAAAGCTTTGATATTCGTAATCCAATTCCAACCAATGGCGGAGATTGGCTTCAGAAATGGGGCGATCTTTGGAAGACCCAAACCGCAGCCGTTCAAGAGAAGTTTGGTGATGCGATCGAAGAGATCCGCATGCCGACGGATTATCCAACGGACGTGCCGATCATTTACGTGAAGAAAGAATCAGTGATTCCTCTTCTTAAGTTTTTGAAGACGGACGCAGCCTTTGCTTACGACTTTTTGGCTGACATCACGGCCACCGACGAAGAAGTCGATCCACGTTTTGAGGTGGTCTACAACCTTCGCTCCTTGAAGACGAAGGCTCGTATTCGCGTCAAGGCACGCGTGGCCGAGGGTGAGAAAATCGATACGGCAGTCGACGTTTGGGCAGGGGCCAACTGGGCTGAGCGCGAAGTGTTCGACATGTTCGGCATCGTATTCGCCGGTCACCCGGATCTTCGCCGCATCCTGATGGATGTGCGCTGGGAAGGTCACCCGCTTCGCAAGGATTACCCTCTGCGCGGCTATCAGGTGTTTACTGAGCCTGAGCCAATTGACCCAAGCCTCCTGGATTAAATCGATTAAAAGCAGTACCCAAATTTATCAGGACGAAACAAGATTATGGCACAATTTGAAACTCCAAAACCGACCCACATGAGCTTGCCTAGCGGCATCACGGTCGACCACGATCCGGATGATCTGTGGGGCGATTCCCGCGTGATCGTCAACATCGGCCCGACCCACCCTGCGATGCACGGTGCGCTTCGTATGGCTGCAAAGCTGAACGGTGAGACCATTGAAAAGTCTTACTGCGAGTTTGGCTACACCCATCGCGCCAAGGAAAAGCTCGCGGAAAACCGCACGTACCACAATTTCACGGTCTATACCGACCGCTTGAACTACTGCTCGGCTCTCATGAACAACGTCGCTTACGCGATGTCCGTTGAGAAGCTCATGGGCATTGAAGTTCCAGAGCGCTGCGTGTGGATCCGCATGATGGCATGCGAGCTTGCTCGCGTGATCGACCACCTGATTTGCGTCGGCATTAACGCCGTCGACTTGGGCGCGTTCTCATTCTTCCTTTACGGATTCCATCAACGCGAAGAAGCCTACACGCTCATCGAAAAGCTTTGCGGCGCACGTCTGACGACGTCCTATACCCGCATCGGCGGCTTGATGGCGGATGCTCCCGATGGCTGGGAAAAGGAGCTCAAAGCCTGGGTTCAAAAGACCCGCAAAGTCATCGACGAAATGGACGAACTGCTCACGAACAACAAGATCTGGCGCCAGCGTACCGAAGGCGTCTCGATCTTCACGAAAGAGCAATGCATGCAATACAGCTACACGGGTCCAAATGCTCGTGCAGCAGGCATTGATGTCGACCTTCGTCGCGACCAGCCTTACCTCTATTACAAGGACGTCGAGTTTGATGTTCCTGTGGCTCAAACCGGCGACGTTTTTGATCGCTATATGATCCGTTTGGCTGAAATCCGCCAATCCTTGAACATCCTTGCTCAATGCGCAGACAAGATCAAAAAAGGTCCGATCTGGGCAGAAGACAAGCGCGTTCGCATTCCAGACAAAGACGTCGTCCACAACACGATGGAAGGCCTGATCCACCACTTCAAATTCTTCATGACCGGATTTGCAGTGCCAGAAGGTGAAGCCTACACGCAGGTTGAAGCATCCAACGGCGAAATGGGTTTCTACATCATCAGCAAGGGCGCTCCACGCGCTCACCGTTTGCGCATTCGCGGGCCATCCGTTTGGCACTATCAAGGCCTCTCGCCGATGGTTGTCGGTGAAAAGATCGCCGACATGGTCGCTGCGCTTGGAAGCATCAACATTATCGCCGGAGAATTGGATAGATAATTATGGCAAAGAAGATTCTTTCACAGAAGTTTTACGATGAAATGAAGAAGCTTGAGCCGCGCTATCCTACGCGCGTCGCTCTTCTTCTTCCCGCGTTGCATGCGGCTCAGGATGAGACCGGCTGGCTTCCGCCAGAAGTTCTCGAAGAAATTGGCGCCTACATCGGAATTCACCCAGCACAGGTAAAGGAAGTCGCAAGCTTCTACACGATGTACAACCTCAAGCCAGTCGGCAAGTACCACCTCAAGGTTTGCACGAACGTGGCTTGCTGCCTGCGTGGCGCCGATGAGCTTGTTGAGCATTGCGAGAAGAAATTCAACATCAAGTGCGGCGAGACCACCAAGGATCGCAAGTTCACGTTGATGGAAGAAGAGTGCTTAGGTGCGTGCGGCACCGCACCTGCGATGATGCTCAATAACGATTATCACGAAAACCTTACGATTCAGCGCCTTGACCAGCTGCTGGACGCACTTGAGTAAGCCGGGAGTTCATTAAGATGAGCGAAACCGAAACAACGATGTACATCCAGCATTTCAACGACGAGGCCCGTCCTCTGTCGTATTACCTCTCTAAGATGAACGGCTATCAAGCTGCCAAGAAGGCTCTTGCCATGCAGCCAGACGCCATCATCAACGAGGTCAAGGCATCCAACCTTCGTGGCCGTGGGGGCGCAGGCTTTCCTACCGGCATGAAGTGGGGCTTTATTCCAAAGCAATCGCAGAAGCCAAAGTACGTGGTCTGCAATGCCGACGAATCTGAGCCAGGCACCTTTAAAGACCGCGATCTCATGCGCTACACGCCGCACCTTCTTTTGGAAGGAATGATCATCGCAGGTCATGCGATCGGCTCAAACGTCGGATACATCTATATTCGTGGTGAGTACACGCGCGAAGCCAAGCTCCTGAACGCTGCAATCGATGAAGCCTATGAAAAAGGTTACCTCGGCAACAACGTCATGGGCACCGGATTCAAGTTCGACATCACCGTTCATCGCGGTGCTGGCGCCTATATCTGCGGCGAAGAAACCGCGCTCTTGAACTCGCTTGAAGGAAAACGCGGCGAGCCTCGCGTGAAGCCACCGTTCCCAGCTATTGCTGGCGCGTTCGGCGGCCCAACGATCGTCAATAACGTTGAAACGCTTTGCGCAGTCCCTTTCATTGTCGAAAAGGGCGGTGAATGGTTCGCAAAGCTTGGCAAGCTCGAGAAGTCCGGCGGCACTCGCTTGATCAGCTTGTCGGGTCACGTGAAAAAGCCAGGCGTGTACGAGCTCCCATCGGGCGCAGTCACGCTTCGCCAGATCATCTATGATTATGGCCACGGTATCCTGGGCGATAAGAAGCTCAAGGCCGTCATTCCTGGCGGATCCTCTGCCCCAGTTCTCACGGCTGATGAGATTGACGTTGTTTATGACATCGATCCAATCATGAAGGTTGGCTCCATGATGGGCTCCGCTGCGATTATGGTCGTCAGCGAAGACTACGATATCGTGAAGCTCATCTTGCGCATCACGAAATTCTACGCCCATGAATCCTGCGGTCAATGCACGCCATGCCGCGAAGGATGCAAGTGGATGGAAGACGTCATCGAGCGCATCCTCCATGGCAAGGGCCGTGAGCAGGACATCGGTCTTTTGTTAGACATTGCGGACAACATCAACGGCAAGACGCTTTGCGCCCTTGGCGATGCGGCTGCCGGACCCGTGATGAGCTTCGTGAAGAAGTTCCGCGGTGATTTTGAAGATTACATCCGAGGTAAGAAGCATGCCTAAGTGCACAATTGACGGAAGAGAAGTAGAATTTAGCCCGGGTCAGAACCTGATCGAAGTCGCCAAGAAGGCCGGCGTTGAGATCCCGTTCTTCTGCTACCACCCAGGCCTGTCCGTGGTTGCTCAGTGCCGTATGTGCGCTGTTGAAATCGAGAAGATGCCGAAACTTCAAACGGCATGCTCGACCGCAGCTACTGACGGAATGATTGTAAAGACCCGCTCTCAGCGCGCGGTCAATAACCAGAAGTCAGTGATGGAGTTCTTGCTCATCAACCACCCGCTCGATTGTCCGATCTGCGACAAGGCCGGTGAGTGCGATCTTCAAGATCAATCCTACGGCTACGGCGACGCGTACTCTCGTTACACCGAAGAGCGCCGCACTTATGTCGACCTCGACATGGGTCCGGTGATCAAAAAGAACATGAACCGCTGCATTCACTGCACGCGCTGTATTCGTTTCGGTGCTGAGATCGCGGGCATCCGTGAAATGGTTGCCGTTCAACGCGGTAACAACACGGAAATCACCACGATTGACGGTCGTCCACTGGAGACCGATTACGCCGGCAACTACGCCGACGTTTGCCCAACGGGTTCTTTGACCCTCAAGGATTTCCGCTTCCGTAAGCGCGTTTGGTATCTAAAGAAGACCCCAACCGTTTGCGAAGGCTGCTCCAAGGGCTGCAACATGGAGATGCACCAGGACAACAATGTGATCTACCGTTGCCTCCCTCGCGAGAACATGGAGATCAATAAGTACTGGCTCTGTGACGATGGTCGCTTCAACTACCATTACCTTCATGATCAAGCCCGCATCACGCAGCCTGCTGCGAACGCGAGCGGTGCATTGAACATGACCGAGTGGGGCTCTGCCATTGATGCCGCTAAGGCAGCTGTGGCTGGCAAGAAAGTTACCATTCTCGTTGGCTCTGATTTGACTCAAGAAGAAGGAAAGCTTCTTCAACAGTTCATTCCAACCCACTTCAAAGGCGCGTCTGTGTTCCACTACGGAACCCCAGGCATCCGCACTTCGGCAGACGATGCGGACGAGGACAATATCCTCAAGCGCAAGAGCAAGACCTCAAACCTTCACGGGCTTGAGAAGCTCGGCTTTGAAGGCTTCGATAAGCTTCCTACCGGCACCGATGCAGTCATCGTGTTCCGCGGAGGCCGCGCGGTTCTTCCAGAAGGAATCGAGCGCGTGAAGACCCTGGTGGGCATTGGCGTGTTCAACAAGCCACAAGTCGAAAACTTCTGTGCAATTCTTCCAGGCGCTGCGTTCGCTGAGAAGGACGGCACGATCGTAAACTATGAAGGCCGCGAGCAACGCTTGAAGCGCGCCATCATCCCTGCAGGCAAGAGCAAGCTCTTGTCTGAGATCCTGATGATGTGGGCAAACCGCGGGACCGCGTAACGGAGAAACGAGCTCATGGATATTCAAATTGTAGCAACAGCAGTTAAGCTCGTATTGATGCTCGCAATCCTGATGCACATCGCTCCGGTGATGGCATGGGTTGAGCGTCGCGGCTCGGCTTGGATGCAAAACCGTACGGGCCCAAACCGTATTGGTCCATTCGGCCTCCTTCAGTCTCTTTGTGATGCGATCAAGTTCCTCTTTAAAGAAGACTTGGTTCCAGGTCACGTGGATCGCTTCTACTATCTGCTCGCTCCGATCGTCTCCCTCATTCCGTCATTCATGACGTTTGCGGTGATTCCGTTCGCAAGCCAGCTCCAGATTGGCGATCAGGTGATCAAGTTTCAGGTTGCTGACCTGAACGTCGGTGTCCTCTACATCTTGTCGATCGCATCGCTCGGTGTTTACGGCATCATCATGGCAGGTTGGGCGTCGAACAATAAGTACGCCCTCTTGGGAAGTCTTCGTAGCTCCTCTCAAATGATCAGCTACGAGCTCTCCATGGGCCTCGCGCTTGTCGGCGTTTTGATGGTTTACTCCAGTGTTTCGCTGGGTGACATCGCAGCCGCTCAAGGCCAGGCACTCTGGCACATCGGATCACTTGAGATTCCAAAGTGGGGTATCCTGGTTCAGCCAGTCGGCTTCCTGATCTTCCTCACGGCAGCGTTTGCTGAAACCAACCGCTTGCCATTCGACCTTCCAGAAGGCGAATCCGAAATCGTTGCAGGCTACCACCTGGAATACGGTTCGATGAAGTTTGCAGTCTTCATGATGGCTGAGTACGTGAACATGTTCACGGCATCCGGCCTCCTGGCGACCCTTTACTTCGGCGGCTGGCAAATGCTTCCAGGCATGCCATGGCTCCATGGGATTCTCGTCCACGCGCTTGATCTTTCGACCATGGGTTCGGAAGTTCTCCGTGTTGCGTTTGAGACCGGCTCCTTTGCAGCGAAGGTCGTCTTCTTTATGTGGTTCTTCGTATGGGTTCGTTGGACGCTTCCACGCTTCCGCTACGACCAGCTCATGGATCTGGGCTGGAGAATCATGCTTCCATTGTCACTCCTGAACGTTCTCGCGACGGGCGTGATGATTTACTTAGGATGGATGTGATTTATGCTGGTTAAAGGCCAAAAAAGTTTTATTTCAAAGTTCTATTGGGTGGAGATCGTCAAAGGTCTCTACATCACCATGAAGAACATGCTTTTCGGAAAGAATGTCACCATTCAGTATCCCGAAGAGCGCAGAAAGTACTCGGACCGCTACCGCGGCCAGCACTACATCAAGGCAACCAACGGCGTCGAAAACTGCACCGCTTGCATGCTTTGCCCAACGGTCTGCCCTGCCGAATGTATTCACATTGAAGCAGGCGAGCGTCCGGACAAAGAAAAGTATCCTGTG
The DNA here is from genome assembly GCA_045805065.1 of Bdellovibrionia bacterium. Taxonomy (GTDB): domain Bacteria; phylum Bdellovibrionota; class UBA1018; order UBA1018; family UBA1018; genus CAZCBS01. The sequence continues at coordinate 7,291 of JBJMMA010000105.1, forward strand.
AAGTTTGAGATCGACCTCCTTCGCTGCTGCTTCTGCGGCATGTGCGAAGAAGCTTGTCCGAAGGACGCGATCAAGCTCAGCCAGATTTACGAAATGAGCACCTCGCATCGCGAAGTCTACGACAAGGCATTCTTGCTCGAGCAAAGAGGAAACAAGTAAAATGGCAATCAACCCTGTCTTCTTTTACGTCTTCGCGGCGTTGGCGATCGCTTGCTCTCTGCTCGTGATTTTAAAGAGAAACCCCGTCGCAAGCGCATTCAGCCTGATTCTGGTCTTCTTCTGCTTTGCAGGCATTTACGCTTTGATGGACGCTCACCTGGTTGCGGCACTCCAGATCCTGGTTTACGCCGGCGCGATCATGGTTTTGTTCATCTTCGTGATCATGCTTCTCAACCAGGACGTACCATCGTTTGACCTGCCTCGCTCGCACATCGCTCTTAAGATCGGTGCAGCGATCGGCGCTTTGGCACTGTTTGGCGCGTTTGTCTGGAGCTTCCAGCACACGCCAGCCGCGACGCCAATCGGTGGTTTCTCTACGGATAAGATCGAAGCGGCCGGTGGCAACACCCGCGTTCTTTCTGAGCTCTTGTTCTCTGACTACATTCTGCCGTTTGAGCTGACTTCGGTTCTGCTTCTTTCGGCAATGGTTGGAGCCGTTGCGATTGCTAAGCGTAAGCTTGGCGCCGCTCTGCCAACCTCAGAGCAATACAAGCTCAGAGCAACGCCACAACCTGGCGGCCTCAAAGTCAATTTCCCATCTGAAACATCCTCAGAAGGTGCCCGATGAACCAAGTCGAACCCTGGATTGTTCTATCTTTTTGCTCCGCGATCTTTTTTATCGGCTTCGCGGGGCTTCTTGTTCGCCGAAACATCCTGATCATCCTGATGTGCATCGAACTCATGCTCAATGCCGTGAACCTCACCTTTGTGACGTTCTCCAAGCAGCTTGAGCATATGGGCGGTCAGATGTCGGTCTTTTTCATCATTACAGTTGCCGCAGCTGAAGGCGCGGTGGGACTGGGTCTCGTGATTTCGCTCTTCCGTACGCTTCGTACGGTGGACACCGACGATATCCGGCTCTTGAAGGAGTAAGACGATGCTAGCGCTGATTCCACTATTTCCTCTCGTCGGCTTTCTGATCAACGGCTCTTGGTACGCTTTTGTACAAACCAAGAAAGGCGCGCATAAGGCCGGCTCAACCGTTCCTGGCGTGATCGCAACGCTTGCGATCTTCGCCTCGTTCGTTGTCTCCGTCATGATGTTCCTTCAGCTTCGCGGAATGGAAGCCGAGCATCGCGTGATCGATCAATTCCTCTTCCACTGGATGACGATTGGTCAATCGCTCAACATCGACTTTGCATTGAGACTCGACTCACTTTCGACGCTCTTCACGTTGGTGATCACGGGCGTTGGAACGCTGATTCATCTCTACTCGATCGGCTACATGAGCCATGATGAGTCGCCAACCAAGTTCTTCTCGTATTTGAACTTGTTCTGCTTTGCCATGTTGATCCTGGTGACGGGCGCAAGCCTTCCAGTGATGTTCCTGGGTTGGGAAGGCGTGGGCCTCTGCTCCTACCTCTTGATCGGTTACTGGTACACCGACATGCTCAAGGCATCGGCCGGTAAGAAGGCATTCATCGTCAACCGCGTGGGTGACTTTGGATTCCTCCTCGGAATCTTCACGATCTTTGCGGTCTTTGGAACGCTCGACTTCACGGCCCTGAAAGCCGCAGTCGCCGCTGCTCCTCAAGCTCCAGCAGTCATTACGGCAATCTGCTTGTTTCTCTTTGTTGGATGCTGCGGTAAGTCCGCACAGATCCCGCTCTACATCTGGTTGCCAGACGCAATGGCCGGCCCAACGCCAGTTTCGGCACTCATTCACGCCGCAACCATGGTGACCTCGGGCATTTATATGATCGCGCGTTTGAACTACCTCTATAGCCTGTCGCCGACCGCTCTTCATGTCGTGGCAGCGATCGGTTGCTTCACTGCTTTCTTTGCAGCAACGATTGCGATCGTTCAAACGGACATCAAAAAAGTCCTGGCTTACTCCACCGTCTCCCAGCTCGGATACATGTTCCTGGGTTGCGGTGTCGGAGCTTATACGGCTGGTGTTTTCCACGTCATCACGCACGCGTTCTTTAAAGCCCTTCTCTTCTTGGGCGCAGGCAGCGTGATTCATGGAATGCACGAAGAGCAAAACATTCTGAACATGGGCGGCCTTCGCAAGAAGATGCCGGTCACGTTCGCAACGTTCCTCATCGGCTGGTTGGCAATCTCTGGAATTCCTCCTTTCTCAGGCTTCTTCTCGAAGGACGAAATCCTTTGGAGCGCTTTCAGCTCCGAGCATGGCTCGGTTGCTCTCTGGGGTCTGGGCCTTGTGACGGCAGTGATGACGGCGTTCTATATGACCCGTCTCTTCTCGCTCACCTTCCTGGGGGCACCTCGTTACAACGAAGCAGACATGGTCCAGCATCATGGACATGGTCATGCTCACGGCGCACATGCCGAAGACGAGCAAAGCCATGAGCCAGAAGAAGAGCATCATGCTCCAGCTGGAGTTCATGAGTCTCCAAGTGTGATGACGATTCCTCTGATCGTTCTTGCGATTCTGAGCGCAGTCGGCGGACTCTTGGGACTTCCACATGCAAGCTGGCTTGCACGCTGGCTTGAACCAGTGATTCCTGCTCACGAAGCCATTGCCGAAGGCATCAGCCCTTCGATGGAATGGGTCCTCATGGGCGCAAGCGTTCTGGGTGCCGTCGCCGGCATTTCCATCGCTTGGAATCTCTACAAGAATCTCAATCGCGCGGGCGAGCTTGCGAAGCGTTTCGCAGGCATCCACAAAACGCTTGAGAACAAGTGGTATGTCGATGAGTTGTTTGAAGCGATTTTCGTTCGCCCAATCCAAGGCCTTTCTAAGGCACTTTGGAAGGGCTTTGACGTCGCTGTAATTGACCGGATCGTGCTCGGCTTTGGTCGCGCATCTACTTTCACTGGTCAGGCGGTTCGGGTCATTCAAACCGGATCGATTCAATTGTACGCGTTCATGCTGCTGGTCGGCATCGTAGTTACCGTGGGGTATCTCATTTATGGGTTGGCTTGATTCTCATCTTTTGACAGCGACCGTATTCCTGCCACTCGCTTGGGCACTTGTGGGTCTTTTGATCCCAACCTCTAGCGAAGGCGGCAAGGCAACGTTCAAAAACTGGAACCTTCTGGGTTCGATCGTCACGTTCGCGCTCTCCATTCTGATCTATCAGCACTTTGATAGCGCTGGCTCTGACTTCCAGCTGAACGAAGCTGCAGACTGGATTCCAGGGCTTGGTATCAGCTACCGCGTGGGCATGGATGGAATCAGCCTCTGGCTCATCATGCTGACCACGTTCCTCATGCCGATTGCGATCCTGGGATCGTATTCGGCGATCGAGAAGCGCGTGAAGGAATACTACTTCCTTCTTCTCGCTCTTGAGACCGCAATGCTTGGCGCATTCGTCGCGATGGACATCTTCCTGTTCTACGTGTTCTGGGAAGCCATGCTCATTCCGATGTACTTCCTCATCGGCATCTGGGGCGGCAAGGACCGTATCTATGCCACGATGAAGTTCTTCCTTTATACGATGGTCGGATCGCTCCTGATGCTCGTTGCGATTTTCTACCTCGCTTCTCAGCACCACGCTCAGTTCGGAACGTACTCGACCGCCCTTCTGGATCTTTATAAGCTCCAGCTTCCAGGCGGCGCTTACTTCTCAACTCAAGGAATCCTTTTCCTCGCGTTTGCTTTGGCATTCTCGATCAAGGTTCCTCTGTTCCCGCTTCACACCTGGTTGCCTGATGCCCACGTCCAAGCCCCAACGGCTGGATCGGTCATCCTGGCGGCAATCCTTCTGAAAATGGGTGGCTATGGTTTCATGCGCTATGCGTTCCCGCTCTTTCCAGACGCGGTTGTGCACTATCAGCTCACCTTCATGATTCTGGGCTCGATCGCAATCGTCTACGGCGCATGGGTTGCGATGGTTCAACCCGACATCAAGAAGCTTGTGGCTTACTCTTCTGTCAGCCACATGGGCTATGTGGTTTTGGGTCTTTTCTCCCTGAACGCAGTTTCAGTGAGCGGCTCTTACTACCAGATGCTCAACCACGGGATCTCCACCGGCGCGCTCTTCTTGCTCGTTGGAATGATCTATGAGCGTCGCCACACGCGTGAAATCTCCGCGTTCGGCGGGATCACCAAGATCATGCCGATCTTTGCAGTGATCTTCATGATTGTGACGCTCTCCTCGGTTGCTCTTCCTGGAACCAATGGCTTTATCGGTGAGTTCCTGATCCTTCTCGGATCCTGGAAAACCAATCCAGGCCTCACGGCTCTTGCCACAACCGGCGTGATCTTTGGTGCCGTCTACATGCTCTGGATGTTCCAGCGCGTGATGTTCGGACCAGTGACCCATAAGGAAAACGAGGAGCTTGAAGACCTCAATTTCCGTGAAATCGCCGTCATGGCGCCTCTGATTGTCGCAATCTTTGCGATGGGCGTTTTCCCGAACTTCTTCTTCCAGAAGACGACCCCATCCATTGAGCGCTTCATTGCCCGCAGCATGGGCAAGGCGCATGTGACTGAGACGGGCTTTGCTCAAAAGCAGGCTCCATCGACGTCACCTATGGATGCCGCGATCTCACAAATCATTCCTACTACTCAGGCTGCACCCGTTGCACCTGCTGCAAACCAAGGATCGTCCCAATGAATTCCACACTTCAAACGATTAAACCTGAACTTCTGACGTTCACGTCCGAGCAGATGAGAATGATCCTTCCTCTGCTCGTCGTGTTCGGCGGTGGCGTGCTTGCCATCATTGCAAGCGTGATGAAGGCCAACAAATGGCCGGTTTACATCATCACTCTTCTGACGGCGATCGCGGGGATTTACTTCTCCTTCGATCTTCTGCACGCAGGCGACAATATGGTGCTCTTTAACCAGATGCTGGTTTCTGACACCTATTCGAATTTCTTCAACATCTTGTTCCTGGCCTCGGCTGGTTTTACCGCGATGGCATCTTTCAGATACCTCGACCGCGAAAAGCTTCAGCACCCTGAGTACTACGTTCTGATGCTCTTCTCGGCACTTGGAATGATGCTCATGGCCTCGGCCATCGATACGATCGTAATCTTCATCTCTCTCGAAGTGATGTCGCTTGCGGTCTACGTTCTGGTTGGCTTCCGTCGTACGGATCGTAGATCCAACGAAGCTGCAATGAAGTACTTCATCCTGGGTTCCGCAGCCTCTGCGATCCTCCTTTATGGTGCAGCACTTCTTTACGGAACGGTTGGATCCACGGGCATTCGCCCGATTCTGACCTACCTCCAGTCTCATCCTCAGGGTGTGACCCCGGTTTTCACGCTGGGAGTCTGGATGGTCACAGTTGGCTTCCTCTTTAAGGTTGCCGCAGTTCCATTTCACATGTGGATGCCTGACGTTTACGAGGGCGCTCCAACCCCAGTCACCGGCTTCATGACGACCGGCCTTAAGGCAGCAGCGTTTGCTTCCTTCCTCCGCGTTTTCATCGCCATGGGCTATGGCAAGGGTCTTTCGGATCTGATCCAAGGTCATCTGCATGACATTATCTGGCTCTGCGCAGTCCTGACGATGATCGTTGGAAACGTGGTTGCTCTGACTCAGACCAACCTCAAGCGTATGTTGGCGTTCTCCTCGATCGCCCATACGGGTTATCTGCTCGTCGGAATTTTGGCGGGCTCTCACAGTGACCAGGGCTATGCCCCGGTTGTGATGTATCTGGTCGCCTACGCGACCATGAACCTGGGAGCTTTCGTTGTTCTGACCTTGATGTCAGGACGCGATGACAGCGGCTTGAACCTTCATGACATGTCTGGCCTGTCTCAGCGCCACCCATGGCTTGCATTCTCCATGGCTGTTTTCATGTTCTCGATGGCAGGTATTCCTCCGACGGCAGGATTTGCCGCCAAATACATGCTGTTTTACTCAGCTATTCAAGCTCACGAAATCCCACTTGTTGTGATTAGCGTGCTCTGTAGCGCAGTTTCTGTATACTATTACCTAAGGGTCTTGGTTTACATGTACATGCGCGAACCAGCAGGAAGCCCTGCTGCGTCCCGTGCATCCGCATGGTCTACCTTGGCAGTTGCTGTCATGGTGGCTTTGACGCTTCAGATTGGTGTTCTTCCAGCTCGAATGGTTGCGGTGGCTAAGAAAGCCGTCACCAGCCTCTAAGCTCTAAGGAAAGGCGCCACTCCGTTAGCGCGAAACTCTGACCCGAGTGATTTGTCGAGGCGGGCATACCCGCCTCGCGTATTATGAAACGGGTTGGATAGCTACGGATGGCGCCTTCTTCGCAACAGCAGTACAAAATCAAACTCAGCTCGGGGCGTGTTCTCGGCCCCATTGGGCTTGATCGCATTCGCATCCTGATCATCAAAGGTCAGGTCAGTGGCATTGAAGTCGCGCGCGAGCATCCTGTCGGCGAATGGGCCGATATCAATTCCTTCACTCCCATCGCAGATCTTCTGGTTAAAAAAGCGCTCGGCACGCTCACTCCAGATGCCACCACCAAGGCCAACGCACAGACTAAGTCGCCACTCTTAGGAGCAACAGTCATTGTTGATCCAGGCGCGACAATCCCGCTTCCATCCCTTGGAAAAACGCAAAGCGCGCCAGCGGAAAAACAATCACCTGCCTCGCCGCCAAAGAAAAAGCCACCGTCCCCACCACCCGTCGACCAAGAAGACGAAAAGACGCAGGTCGCGCTCAACCCAAATACGACTTCTAAAAAAGTCGGCACTCAAGGCTCCGTTGGCGATGACGAGAAAACCGAATTTTTCGAAAAGCCCAAGCCAAAGCTTCCGACGCTTCAAACGCTGGATGGCGCTCCATTGGAAGATGAGGAGCGGCCATACGAGAGTCTGCTCAGCACCCAAGAGACCATTCTTCTTGAAAACCCTTTGGGCAAAGAAAACTGGGGCCTTCGAGACGCGCTCAAAGATCCACGCAAAGCCAAGGGCGCCCTGAAGAACACGGTCAAATCCGGCGGAAGCAAAGTTGTAAACATCCTTGCAACCTTGTCCGTGGCAGCGCTTGTTTACATGCTCATTGACATGGGGGGCGAGTCTTCAAGCAAGGCAGAAGGCCCCTGGCAGCCGATCCGCGCAAGTGTTCCGAATTTCGATAAGTCCAAGAAAGACCCAAGCAAAAGCACCAAGTACTACACTGAGGCGATGAAGTCCTATGTCCTGGACACCGTTCCAGGATACAAACAGGCTGCTCAGCTTCTGACTCTTGCCGTTCAATACGACGATTCCAACGTCAAGGCACTTGCCATGCTCGCATCGTCTTATTTGAACCTGATTGATTCATCGAATAAGGACGAGAATTATTTCTCCGTTATCTCAAAGCTCATTGAGCTCTCACGCGCCAATCAGATCGAGTTGCCAGAGACTGTGATTGCAGACGTCGAGTTCTACATCACTGTGAACAAGGCTGAGGCCGCTCAAAACCGCATTGTCGAGTACACTAAATCGCAAGTCCACTTTGATACGGTCATGTTCTACTACCTGGCGCTTGCTTTCTTTCAGCGTGGAGACGCGCAAAGCGCCGCGCGATACGTTGCCGAGTATCCCGAGAACAAGGCCTTCAGCCCCAAGCTCTTTTATCTGCGCGGCCAGATTGCCGAAAAGCTAGGCGACACCAACACCGCTCTCCTGGAATATGAAAAGGCAATCAAGATGACCCCAACGCACGCCAGGTCACGGCTTGCGATTGCAGCGCTTCTTCACAAAACAGGGCAGCTGCAAAGCGGCGGCGCGCATCTCGAATACATTGTCAAAAACCCAAGGCTTCTTGGCCCAAGAGATATGGCGCAGGCTTACTATCTTCATGCGAAGCTCAGCCAGATCTACAACAAAGATGAGATCGCTCTTGCGGACATGATCAAAGCCGCAAAGCTTGAGGCCGGAAACCATGAGTATCTGCTTGAGCTTTACACGCTCGAGTCAAAGCTTGGCGAGGACGTCAAGCAGTCGCGCGGTCTGGCAAGAATGTACTTTTTTCTAGGCGAGGGCGAGAAGTCCCTCAAGGAAGGCGATCATCACAAAGCGCTCACTTACTTTCTGCAAGCCCTTCAGGCGAACAACCTCTCACCGCTTCCTTTTGTAAAAATCGGCGACATGTATCGGCATATGAACGATCTGAGTCGTGCCATGGAAAATTACCAAAAGGCTGCTCATCGTGCGCCGGCCAATATTCAGGTCTGGTCCAAATACATTGATACTTTGATTCAAAGCTTTGAATGGCAAAAGGCAATCGAGGCGATGGAGAAGTTCAGGAAACTCGATGTTCCACAAAGCGCGATCGATAAAGCCGCGGCAGACATGTACGCCAAGCAAGGGGACTATTCCCAAGCGCTTCAATACTATCAGCGCGCCATGGCCCGCGACACAGTCGAATCAAGTGTCTATAACGCTTATGCGAAAGTCCTGATGGACATCAAAAACTACAAGGAGGCGCCGTTCTTTTTTGCCTTGGCGCTTCGCTTTGATCCGCTGAACGCTGAAGCAATAATTGGAACAGCAAAGTGTATCGCTAATACGGACTCGCTCGATCGGGCGATCTCCTTTCTTCAAGATGAGCTTAAAAAAGGAAGCGTGGCCCGCGCGGAGCTTTTAACGGCAATTGCCGAGTTGTATGTTCAGAAGGGATCTTTCCCACAGGCCGAGGAGTTTTTAACTCAGGCCATGGCCGCCGATCAGAACTACGCTTATCCGTATAAGATCAAAGCCAGGATCTACATGGCGCAAGAAAACGAAAAAGGAAGGCTCGATAAGGCATTGGAGGCCTATAAGTCCTTCTCAGACCGGAATACGTCTGACCCTTCGGGCTACCTCGAGCGTTACCGCATCTTCATCAAAAAAGGCGAATTTGAAAAAGCCGATGACGAGCTGATGAAGATCTATACGATTTATCCGAAGTACCCAAATCTTCACTTCTATAAGGGTGCTTTGTACTCGATCATGGGCAACCAGCAAAAAGCGGTCGAGGAATACACCGCTGAGCTCAAAAACAACCCTAACAGCGTGGCAACGCTGATTTCGCTCGGCAAAGAACTGGTGAAAGGTGGAAACCCGGTCGCAGCCATCACTTATTTCAACAAGGCCATGGAGCTTGCCCCAAAAAACTCCGAAGCCAAGGCCGAGGGCGCCTATACCACGTATCTCTTAAAGAACTTCCCAGGCTCGATCGCCTTGTTTAATGCGGCAATCCGGCTGGACCCAGGAAACGCCATGCTTTACCGTCGCCTTGGCAATACCTACCGGGACAGTGGCGACCGAATCAACGCCACACAAGCCTATCGCCGCTACCTGGAGCTTTATCCTGACGCACCGGATAGAGCCGAGCTTCAGTCTTTCCTCCGATGACTTTCATGCCGCATTTTCCTGTGCTAGGGTGTCTGCATGTTAGACGCACGTTACTTTGCCGAGAATGTCGCTGAATTAGAAAAGGGCCTCAAGCGCCGCAATGCCGATACCGGATTGATTGAGCAGATCACATCCCTTTCCAAGCGTCGTCGTGAGCTGATTCAAGAAACAGAAGGGCTCAAGGCTCAGCGAAACTCTGCGTCCCAAGAGATCGCTCAGCTCAAGGCAAAGTCCAAGACGGATCCTGCAGCAGCTGCTCAGGCTGATGAAAAAGTAAAAGCCATGCGCGCCGTGGGCGATCGCATCAAGGCGCTTGATGATGAGCTTCGTCAGATCGAAGAGAAGTTTCAATCAATCGCGCTTGGTCTTCCAAACATTCCCGATGCAAGCGTTCCTGATGGCTCATCGGCTGAGCAAAACGTTGAAGTTCGTCGCTGGGGAAATCCCCGCAAGTTTGATTTCCAACCAAAAGACCATGTGGATCTTGGCGAAGGCCTGGGGATCCTGGATTTTGAACGCGCTGGTAAGATCTCAGGCGCGCGCTTTTCGCTCTCACTGGGCGCAGCCGCGGCCTTGGAGCGCGCTCTGATTCAGTTGATGCTGGATCTCCATACGCGCCAACATGGATATCGTGAAGCGATTCCTCCGTTTCTGGTTAGCCGCACGGCGATGACCGGCACAGGCCAGCTTCCTAAATTCGAAGAAGATGCTTTCAAGACCGGAATGGCCGATCGTGAGCTCTTTTTGATCCCCACGTCTGAAGTGCCACTCACCAATATTTACCGCGATGAGATTTTGCCTCCAGGCACTCTTCCTCAGTACTTTACGGCCTACTCGCCTTGCTTCAGAAGCGAGGCAGGCTCTTACGGAAAAGATACGCGCGGCTTGATCCGTCAGCATCAGTTCCAAAAAGTTGAGCTTGTGAAAATTGTTGAGCCTCAGACCTCATTTGATGAGCTTGAGAAGATGGTCGCCAATGCGGAGAAGGTTCTTCAGATGCTTGAGCTTCCTTACCGCACGATGCTCCTTTGCTCGGGCGATATGGGATTTTCTGCAACCAAGACCTACGATCTTGAAGTCTGGCTGCCTGCGCAGAACACGTATCGTGAGATCTCGTCTTGCTCGAACTGCGGCGACTTCCAGGCCCGCCGCGCAGGAATTCGTTTCCGCGCCCAGGCCGAAGGCAAGCCGCAATTTGCGCATACACTCAATGGCTCTGGCCTTGCCGTAGGTCGCACCTTTGTTGCGATTCTTGAGAACTATCAGGAAGCCGATGGCAGCGTACGCATTCCAAAAGCCCTGAACCGCTATCTGGAAGGTGCCCCTGGTTTTGAGCAGGATGCATCAGGCCAGCTTTGGATCCGCAAGCCTGCGGGCAAATAAGCTTTTTTTGAGAGATCTGGGTTTGTCCGCGGCCTGGGTCTCATGCTAAGACTGAAATCAGTAGACCGCTGATTTTCTGGCGTGGAGAGGTGGCTGAGTGGTCTAAAGCACCGGTTTTGAAAACCGGCGTCGGGGTGACTCGACCGTGGGTTCGAATCCCACCCTCTCCGCCATTTCCTAAATTCACGATCTAAAAATCACTTACTTTAAAAAACATAGTACCGTGTCGGGCACGGGCATCCTGCCCTTCAAGTCCGCCTCGCTTTGCGAGTCGAAGCCATCGTCACACGCTTACGCGTGTGCCTTCCATGGCGACTTGAAGCCCTCAGGTACTATGTTTTTTAAAGTAAGTGATTTTTAGATCGTGAATTTAAAAGGGCCGAGAGACGGTAGAAAAAATGGTCTTACTTTAGAACGAAGAAGTAAGTATGCCTTGAGATAGTCGCGGTAATCGCCCCACTCAGACCGAGCTTTTAATTTTATTAAATTAGGGCCGTTTATTTGCGCGTGACCCAGGTCAATCTTTCCACCTTTTCAGTCTCAGACACTTAATATAAAATAGTGATCATGAGACTGCGATGGAGCGTCAAAACAACGCTGGGCCTGCTCAGTGTTCTTGCACTCACTTTAAGTGCAGGCCTCATTGAGAGCTCGGTTCTCGCGCAGCCATCGTGCGAATGGGACTGCATGAGCACGGACTGCTGTTCTCCCGGTTACGAGCTGCCTTGCAATGGCGGAACATATAAAGATTTCTGTGTCACGGCCTGCGTTGGACCGCCACACGTCGAAGCGCCCCCCGGAAGTTGCCCTTCGTATTGAGCACTTATGCGGCGTTTGGAATCGCCTTCGTCTTGACGAGACCGCGGCGCTCGCACTCGCGCGCAATGGAGATAAGCTTCACGCGCGCACCAGAGATATCAAATGGCGAAACGGTTACGTCGAGAAAATCTTTTACTTCGCCCAAGAGTTTGGGAGGAACGCATTTTAAGAAACGATCTCTTTGCGACTCTTCTAATCCGGAGAGAGCGTAAGCGACGATTCGGCCTGGAGAGCGCGCCAGCACTTCTGCAAGCTCGGAGTCAGGTAGACCCACAATGTCCTTAAACTCCATGACATATTGAAGTGCCTGATGCGTATAACGCGAATCCTCTGCGAGTCCTGCGTCGATCATTTTCTGACGACGCGACATGGGAGTGGTTTCAAGAAGCTCAACCAGTTTTCTAAAACCCTCGGGACTTTGTTTGTATCGCCAATAGATGCTCATGACCTGAATATCCCCCTAAGCCTTAATAGTATACAGAAAGAGTCAGGAAATCAAACACAATGTTAAGGTGTATTAAGAATTGACACCCGCAAGCGTAACAGTTGGATTTTGTACCCGGTTTTGATGTTAGATGGGGGTTCCTATGAGCCCAAAAAAGCGAATCGGCTTCGTTTCATTCATCTTGTTGATCACCGTTTTTCTGGATCAAGGAACCAAGAAATTGGCCACCCAAATGCTCATGGGCCATCCTCCGATCCCTTATTGGAACAACTTTTTCAGATTCGACTACGTTGAAAACCCAGGCGCATTCTTAAGCTTGGGAGGAACGCTTTCTCCCTCCGTTCGCTTCTGGGTGCTGAACATCGCGGTCTCAGTTTTTCTTTTGGTCCTGCTCTACTCAGTCATCACAAGCAAAACGATGACCTTCTTTAATACGCTCTGCCTATCGCTCGTCCTGGGCGGCGGAATCAGCAATCTGATTGATCGCTTTTTTCGTCACAACGGTCAGGTTGTCGACTTCATGAACATGGGAATCGGCAGTCTTCGAACCGGCGTGTTCAATGTTGCGGACGTTTTCATCATGTTCGGCATCATCGCTTATGCGCTGACAACTCTTGCTGCTCCTCAAGCTGAGAGCGATTCCGTCGGTCCAGACGAGAGCAAGGCCTGAACGACTCTTTGTCCGGCCAGGACACCCGTATCGATTGCGCCATCCACGGTGCCGCTCTGACCATTGAAGTGCGTAGCCTCGCCCGCAATGAACAAAGTGTCCTGCATTGGCTCAGCGAGCTCGCGTTGCGCGGTGACTCCATTGACAGCAACAAAGCTGTAAGCCCCGCGTGCATAGGGGTCGCTCTGCCAATCATGAAATGCCCAGCCATCGAGCTCTTCTTCAATCATGGACCTTGGGAAACCTGAAATCAGCGCCAAGGCGCGAATCGCTTCTTCAACCAAGCCTTCTTCGGTGTGATCCCCAAGCTCCAGAGCCTGCGGGCCGCCTGCCCATGCCGTTAAGAGAGGCGCGCGAATGGGCTTTTGCGTCCACCAAGTCGGAAAGGCCACATCCGGATCCGGTGCGTGATGAATGAAGGCGAGCTCTGCCAGATTTTGATGAACGATATGCGCGTTCGAGTGTGCTTTCTCCCAAAAGCGAGAGCGAAAACGGAGTAGCACTTTCATCACAGGACCCATCTTCAGATGATCGACAGCGTCTCTCTTTTCGCGAAGAGGAGGGTTGAAGCGGATTGCGCCCTCCATTCGTGACTCATGAACAGAGGCATGAAGCAGGCTGAGCGGAATGGTGACGATGACCTTTCTCGCATGAATTTTCTTAAGCTGCATCCCCGCCCGCGAGCGGACTTGAAGCTCAACGGAGTTGTGGCTCCAGTTGATCTCGTAAACCACAGTATTGAGCCTGATTTCAGCGCCGTTTCTTTTTGCGCCCTTCTCAAGCCATTGAATGACTTGGTCATAGCCGCCCAGGAAGCGGGAGATGCGTCGACCATTCGCCTCGTCCATCTCGCTTTCCGTACCCGAGAGAGCCTTTAGACTCAAAGCACGCGGATCGGCGGCGTGAAAGCCCTCGACATAACCGCGAACAAAAGGAAGAAACCGTCTGAGCTCCGGATCGCGCTCGGCGCCCATCAGAAACTCTGCAAATGAGCGATCACGCTCGGCGAGAAGGCGCGCCTTTTTCATCACAAGCGCAAGGTCTTCCCAGAAATGGGGCATCGGCACAAGCTCTGAGGATTCCGATCTAGGAACCGCATAAGCGTGCTCATCCGCGAGATCATAATACGTCAGCAAGCCCCTGTGCGCGATCTTAAGAAGAGACTCCGGCATTCCGTGAATGAACTCCGCGCCAAGCTCTAACGGCGTCGGGGAGTTTGAATCATGAACGGTATAGATGCGTCCACCCGTTCTCCCTCTGGCTTCGAGCACCAGCGTCTTGCAACCTGCTTTTGAGACTTCTTCTGCGGCGGCAAGGCCCGCTGCTCCCGCGCCAATAATGACCACATCCCAGCTCTCAGACGACTGATCCATATTTAATCCTTACATCTTTGGCCAAGATGCAAATTGGGTGACTGATCCTGCCGCTGGCTTTCGTGATTCTTATTTTTACTCACCGGGCAGGAACATGGATTGCACTTCGGAGCGCCATGAGAAAAATCCGGTATGCAGTAGTTGGCCTTGGGCACATCACACAAGTTGCGGTTCTGCCTGCCTTTGCCCACGCAAAAAACTCAGAGCTGGTCGCTTTCTTTTCGGATGATCAAAAGAAATTGAAAGCGCTTGGAAGAAAGTACGGCGTCAAAGGGCTTTACTCTTACGACCAATACGAGGAAGTCCTGAATCGCGGAGAGGTGGATGCAGTTTACATTGCGCTGCCCAATCATCTGCATCGTGAATATACGGTGAGAGCAGCCAACTGTGGCGTTCACATTCTTTGTGAAAAGCCGATGGCTGTAACAAGCGAGGACTGTGAGGCCATGATTGAGGCCACACGCGAGAATCGCGTTAAACTGATGATCGCTTATCGGCTGCATTTTGAGGAAGCAAACCTCAGCGCCATCGATTGGGTGGAAAAGAAAAAGATCGGTGACGCAAGAATCTTTGAATCCGTTTTCACTCAAGCCGTGCCAGACGAGAATATTCGTCTCAGTTCCCGCGAAAAAGGTGGAGGCCCAACCTATGATGTCGGGATTTATTGCATCAACGCTGCTCGGTATCTGTTTCAGGCGGAGCCAGAATGTGTGATGGCAATGGCTGCCAACGGGAACGAGCGAAAGTTCAAGAACGCAGAAGAAAGCATCAGCGTTGTCATGAAGTTCTCAGGCGAAAGAATCGCGACGTTTACCTGCAGCTTTGGAACGGTTGCCGAGAGTCAGTACCGGGTTCTTGGCAAGAAGGGCGAGGTCTTTATGGATAACGCCTACTCTTACGCCAAAGACATCGAGCAGACGATCACCATCAACGGAAAAGAAAAGAGGAAGACATTCAAGAAGCGCGATCAATTTGCGCCCGAGCTCGCCTACTTCTCCAACTGCATTCTCAAAGGCACCGAGCCTGAGCCGAATGGACTTGAAGGTCTCGCAGACATTCGCGTGATTGAAGCAATCCAGCAATCCGTGGATTTAGGCTCGGTTGTTCGCGTCGAACCTGTGCGCAAGAGGTCGCGACCTGGACTTCGTCAGGAAATGCACTTTCCACCGGTTGAAGAGCCGAAGGATCTCGTGGAAGTCGAGGCGCCTTCAAAGAAGACTGCTTAAGTCCTCAGGGAAGACATTTTCACAAAAGATGTCTTTTTGGCGAGACGAGTCGCCACGCTCCAAAGCAAAGCGTGCACCGGTCACGCGAAGGCTCTTTTTTAAAAAGCGAAGAAGCTCCTCATTGGCTTCACCTTCAACGGGGGGCGCAGCCACGCGGATCTTGAGACGAGCAGGCTCGCCTGTTGCGCCTTCATGCACGCCTACGACTTCAGTCTTTGAAGCTTTCGGCTGAACGAAAACGCGAATCAAAGTGCCGGTTTTTCGAACCTCCATCCAAGAAGCAACCTGGGAAGGGTTTCGATCCACCGGCACCTGAGTCATTAACGAGACTTAAGATCCTTTTTCAGCGAAGCAAGGCCCGCGAAAGGATTGTTCGTAAACTGTGGCTTTGGAGGCGCCTTGCTCGGACGAGGACCCTGGCCGCCACCACCGTGGCCTCCTGGTCTTGGTCCGCCGCCATGTCCATGAGCCGCGCGACCTTCGTTGCGCTCAGGTCTGCGTTCGCCACGTTGTTCAGGCTTACGCTCAGCACGAGGAGCATCGGATGCGGCCTTCATGGAGAGCGAGATTTGATTCTTTTCAAAGTTCACATCCAGAACGCGGACTTTGACTTGATCGCCTGGGCTCACTGCCTCGCGAGGATCCTTGATAAAGCGATCGCTCAATTGCGAGATATGAACCAGGCCGTCCTGGTGAACGCCGATATCAACGAACGCGCCAAAGTTTGTGACGTTGGTCACGATGCCAGGGCAGATCATTCCAGGCTTGAGATCCTTCACTTCAAAGATATCGTCGCGATAGGAGAATGGAACGAACTGATCGCGCGGGTCGCGACCCGGCTTTTCAAGCTCACGAACGATGTCATCAAAGGTGTAAGCGCCGATTTGATCTTTCAGCGCCGTATCTTTCTTCACAAGCGATACGCCTGCGCCCATCAAATCACGAACGCTCTTTCCAAGGCGCTGTGCAAGGCCTTCAAGAACGTTGTAACGCTCAGGGTGAACGCCCGTGTTATCGAGCGGGTTCTCACCTTCAGAGATTCTCAAAAAGCCCGCAGCTTGTTCAAACGACTTTTTGCTGAAGCGTGGAACTTCCAAAAGCTCCTGGCGGGAGCGGAAGAGACCCTTCTGCTCGCGATGCTCAACAACAGCCTTGGCAAGTGACGGACCGATACCCGAGACGTGCGCCAGCAGATTGTAAGAAGCGGTGTTGAGGTTAATGCCAACGGAGTTCACGCAGGAGTCCACAACAAGATCAAGGCTGCGCTTGAGAGCAGGTTGCGAGACGTCATGCTGATATTGGCCAACGCCAATGCTCTTTGGATCCACCTTAACAAGCTCAGCCAGAGGGTCTTGAAGACGGCGTGCAATCGAGATTGCGCCACGAACCGTGAGGTCAAGATCTGGGAATTCTTCGCGAGCCACTTCGCTTGCGCTGTAAACGCTGGCGCCGGCTTCACTGACCATGACGACAGGGATCTGCTCGCCCGCCTCTTTCACGATCGAGCGAACAAACGTTTCCGTTTCGCGGCCAGCAGTTCCGTTACCTACGGCAATCGCATCAAGCTTGGTTTGCTTGAAGAGCTCAGTGAGAAGAGTCTTTGCCTTGGCTTTATCTGCCGCAGACTGAAGATGCATCACGGTGCTTGCGATGTACTTGCCTGAAGCATCAACGACCGCAAGCTTACAGCCCGTGCGAATGCCTGGGTCAACGCCAAGAACGCCTTTTGCTCCCAGAGGAGACGCCAAAAGAAGCTTTCTCACGTTTTCTGCAAAGACGCGGATTGCGGCTTCGTCAGCAATGTCCTTCAAGGACTTGTGCGCTTCGTTTTCAATGCTTGGAATGACGTGCGCCTTGAGTGCCAGGCGCGCGGCCTTCATCAAGATGTCATGGCCAGGAGAGCCTGGAACACTGATTGCGGCATTCTCAAAAAGCTTAAGAAGTCTTTGATCAAACTCTGGATCAGAGGTTGGGCCACCCACGGCAAGCGTGAGCTCTTCTTCCATCCAACCGCGGCGAATCGCCAGATAGCGATGCGAGTTCTGAGGTTGAAGAAGCGAATGGATCGGTTCTTCGTGCGTGAAATAAAGCTCAAACTTGCTGTTTGGCTTGGCCTTCTCGCCCTTACCGGTGCGAATCACGCCCTTTTCCATGATGGTGCTGCGGACTTGTTGTCTGAGCTCAGGCGTTTCGGCCAAACGCTCAATCAAGATATGTTGCGCGCCTTCGATTGCGGCAGCGGCATCATTGATTCCAACGGCGTCGTTACGGAAGGTAAACGCCCAGATGTCGAGAGTCTGACCTTCTTGCGGCTTCTCTGTTCCGTGCGCGCAGTCCCAGATCCAGTTTGCAAGTGGTTCAAGGCCGGCTTCCTTTGCGGCAGCAGCTTTGGTTTTGCGCTTCTGCTTGTAAGGAAGATAAATGTCATCGAGCAAGTCGAGCTGATAAGTGGAGAGAACCTTCTCCTTCAACTCGGGCGTCAGCTTTTTCTGCTGATCAATCTGCTCGACGATGAATTTCTGGCGATGCAGAATCAGGTCCCATTTCTCTTTACCGTCGAGGACAGCTTGGATTTTTACTTCGTCCAAGTTTCCTGTCTGCTCTTTGCGATAGCGCGCGATAAATGGAACCGTCGCGCCTTCTTCGGCGAGCTTGAGAACTGCGAGTGCAGATGAGGTTGGAATGTCGGAATGTAATGATTTAAACCACGATTCAAAAGTCACGGATGCAACATCTCCTTGGTGCGAATCTAAAGTCAATTTCATACTTACTTAACTGAACCATTTTGGTCAGTCAAAAAAAGCTTGTCTTTTCGTGATGCGAGCGGCCTAATGTTCTTACATTGAAGTGCAGTATTGAAAAAACAGTGTGAAGCGAATTTAGCCGCTTTACACATTACGAGGAGAGTACAGCTATTATGCTCAAGAGCATTCTTAAAGGATCAGCAGTTGTCCTCGCGCTCGGCGTTGCAGTATCCGCCCAAGCCGAAGAAGGAATTTCGATCGCTAACGGAAAAGCGAAGATGAACGCGCTTTCCCAATTCTGGTTCGTGAATGACACGAGCCTTGGCCACCAAACTGTTGGTGGTGTTGAAA
>JBJMMA010000106.1:0-56350 GCA_045805065.1 Bdellovibrionia bacterium
TTTACGATTTCACGGGGCCTGGTGTTCCGAGAGCAGAAAAGCTCATACCGCTTTGGGAATCCAATGTGACCGCGGAGTATATTCTTCGAGTTGGAGAGTGTCGGCTCACCGGCCATACCATGCCCCAGTGGATGGATGAAGATGTTGAAGAGGTGATGCAAGCTCGACAGATGAATAGTCCTCTTGCTCTGTCTGAATCCAACAAGGAGCTTTCCGCAGAGCCGTTCTGTCGGAGACCGTTCAATCAGATCTCCGTGACGTGCGAAGGTGATGTGTTCATGTGCTGCTGGCAGAACAAGCCACACATGTCGCCAGGAAACGTTGCACGTGCGACGCCAGAGGAAGTCTGGAATTCTAAAACCTATCAGATCGCACGATCCGACATTCTCGCAGGGCGAATGCCTGCTGTCTGCGAAGAGGCTAATGGCTGTCCTTATCATTACACAAAAAACCAGCCCAGCTACTTTCAGTTTGATCCAAAAAAGGGCCCAGGATTCATTGATATCAATCTTCCTAACTTCGCGTGCAATATCGGAGGGCCCCGCCCGTCCGAGAAAAATCCAGCCTGCATCATGTGTGAGAGAAACACTCCTGGATATCGCTTCCAAGACGCTAAGGATTTCGATCTTGTACTAAAGCGTCTCTCAACTCTGATGCCTCAACTCCATGCGCTTCATGTTCAAGGTGTGGCCGAACCGTTCTGGAAGGATGCCATCTTTGATGTGCTCGATAAACTCGACTTTGATCCTTACAAAGAGCAGATCACTGTCACTACCGTGACCAATGGGACTGTGTTTACGCCCGAGCGGCAAAAGAGATTTCTCGAGCGATGTGGCCCAACGGTCGTGAATATTTCAGTTGATGCCGCAACAAGCGATACATACAGAAAGATTCGAAGACTCAATATCTGGGATACGCTTGTAAAGAATATTCTTCATTACGGCGAGCTACGCAAAACTTACCCTAAGGCTCTCTTTCGCATTCAGAACAATATTAATTTGCTCAACGTGCACGAAGTGAAGGGCATGGTTCAGATGGCCGCGCAAGCTGGGGTCGATTCACTCGAGCTGAACCCTACGGGCGGAAATCCCGTAGAGTATCTTGTTAATGCATCCAACGCACATATCTTCAAAAGAGCCGAGGAAGAGGCAAGGCGTGAAGCTGAGCGTCTTGGCTTAATGCTTGAAATCTTACGGCCTTTGGATCTCGGGCTCGCAGAGGTCAATCAGGATTAATCGATCTGAAGTGGTACGCCTTGACACCCGATTTAAAACGCCCTATATTTAACCTATAGGTTAATTAACTATAAGGTTAATTAAAACGGTGAACCAAGGTTTATGCAAGATCATCTGAGCCAGACTTTTGCTGCATTAGCTGATCCGACACGAAGGGCAATGCTCGCGCAGCTCTCGAAGGGTGAGGCAAGTGTCTCCGATCTCGCAAAGCCGTTCCTGAAAGACATGAGTCTTCCTGCGGTCACAAAACATCTCAAAGTTCTTGAGAGAGCAGGCCTCATTACCAAAACCCGAGAAGCTCAGTATCGCCCCTGCAAAATCAACGCGGCACCTTTGAGGGACGCAACTGACTGGATGGAGCAATATCGTGTGTTTTGGGAAGAGAGCTTTGATCGTCTGGATGCCTATTTGAAAACCGTCACTGCTGAAAAGAAAACAAGGAGTAAGAAAGATGGCCGCAAAAAATAAGACCAATGAGCTTAAACTCACTCGCGTGTACGACGCCCCTGTCAAGGCGGTGTGGGAAGCCTGGACTGACCCCAAGCAAGTGGCGCAATGGTGGGGTCCGCGCGGTTTTACTCTGACAACTCATAGCAAGGACCTGCGGGCAGGCGGGATCTGGCATTACACTATGCATGGTCCTGATGGCGTCGATTATCCAAACAAGACGCTCTATCTGGAAGTGGAGAAACACTCTCGGCTTGTTTATGACCACGGTGGATACGACGAGCGCAAGCCCCTATTCCGCGTGACGGTTCTTTTCTCTGAGTCCAAGGGCAAAACCAAGATGGAAATGACCATGGCATTGCCTACGCCAGAGGCCGCAGAGGAGACTCGCAAGTTCATCAAGAAAGCGGGCGGGGATTCGACGTGGGATCGCCTGGCCGAATACCTGGAGAAGGAATCATCCGGAAAAGAGCGATTTGTCATCAACCGGACTTTTGATGCTCCGATTGATGTCATGTACGAGATGTGGACCAATCCCAAACACTTAGCCCAATGGATGCCGCCTACGGGGTTTGATATGACTTATATCAGGGCGGATGTTCGTCCTGGCGGAAGCAGTGTCTATTTCATGAGCAATGGCGCGGCTAAGATGTACGGACGCGTGAACTATCTCGACTTTCAGCGCCCTCATCAAATTCGATACACGCAACAGTTTTGCGATGAGAAAGAAAATATCACTCGTCATCCGTTTGCTCCCACCTGGCCTGAAACGATGCTCACGACCGTCACCTTGACCGAAGAGGGGCCAGAGCAGACTCGAGTGACAATCACCTGGGAACCTCACGGTGCAGTTACGCGCGAGGAGCTTGAGACATTCATCAACGCAAAGAGCGGTATGACTCAGGGCTGGACTGGGTCCTTGGATAAGCTTGAAGCTTACTTGCCTGAATCCGTTACAGCGCTTTAAGGCAGCGCACTTGTTACTTCACTGAGGAGCCACCCGTCATCTTGACTTGCGGTGGCTTTCTCAGTGTTTTGCAATTCTCTGGAAGAGGCGTCGAGATGCCAGTCCTGATCATCCACACCGGAGTGGAGTCGGTTGAAATGGACAGATGTTTGCGAAGAGTGTTCTGGCCTTCACGATGAAACTTCTGCCACTTATTAGAGAGTGGCATGATTCCATCAATTGAGCACATGTTGACCATTGAGGCCAGCGTGAGAGGCTGGACTCCGTGCCCTTGATGAGTCAAAGAGAGCCAGGCATTCATCATCAATCGGCCCGCGGCTACAATGCTCTCATCTGTCTTGTTTGTGACAGAAACGCAAACGACTCCAGCTGCGGACGTGAGCTGCTTTGTTACGCGTACACGGTGCTGGGGTGCAATCGTATGTCGTGCGAACAGGAAGAAAGGGCGAAAGTCCCGGATGAGCGGCATCATCGGAACTTCCCAGAACTTTGCTCCCAAGTTTCTCCAGCTGAGGCCATCTTGCGTGCTTTGAGCATGCTTTGCTGAGAGCCGGGCCCACTTCATTGTGGCTGGCAGAATATGAGGATGGTCGGTCAGGAGTTGCTCGGACTCGACAACATATTGAACGAATTCTGCCTCAGGATGCGCAAGCAAATGAAGTTTGGCTGGGCCATGCTCAAGCTTCTGAAAGAGATCCTCCCGAAGATCGCCCCCTTGGAAGGGCCTCCGATCGGTGGTGCGCTTGAGAAGCGAGTCGGACAAGGGATTGCGTCCTGCTTCGCTTGGCTGAAACTGTACTTCAGCCCAAGGCGCGATGCCTTCGGATTTGAGTTCTAAAAGTGTAGGTAGGGTTTTAAAGCCAAATTCTGAGGCGGAAATATCCATCGCTTCGAGAAGGCAGCCCAGTGCGATCTTCGATGCCGTGCCACCTGGATTGACAGGATGCTCTGCTCGATCAGCATCATGAAAAATGACCAGTCTCTCTCCATTCCACTCGTAAGTCCAAGGCTGACAATTGTCGCCGCTGGGAGACCAGTTGGCTTTTTCAAGGATTTGTCTGAGTAAGCTTTCCGACGGTCTCATAAAGGAAAGTATGCCTGGATTATGCAACAAGCGATAGATCATGAATTGATCTCTGGTACTCGTGCTCCAGGGTCTCAATCATTTGAACCCACTCGCGAGTTGGCTCATGAATTTTCAGGCCAATCAAGCCGTCATGCGGACGCCAGCGAACTTCAACGGTCAATTCGGTAGCCGATGAGTCATTGAGCCAGACTGACAAGTTCGTCTTTTGACCGATCGTGAGTTGATCGTTTGACATTCTCAATAGAAGACCTTCGCGCGAGACATTAAGAACTTCGCCAGGAGCTCGTTGTTTACCGACTTCAGCGCGCATCTGGGTTTCAAGTCGCACGCTTTTTCGCGAAAGATCATTTTGAATTGGAAGGAGTGCTTTCTGGAACTCCGGGAACGGATAGACATCCAGCAGAGTCTGAACCTCCCGATAAGTCAATTTTCGTGCAAGCTGGGCGCGTTTGAGAAAGAACTCAGTCAACAGCTTTGGCGTAAGGATTGGATCCGAAGCCGAGTGATACTTACGTACCGGCATTCTGTTTCGTGAGTCATTGGGAATCTCCGTCCAGTATTTATGGAAATTTTGAGAGTCCTTGCGTTGACCAAAAACTTTCTTCCAACGTTCGACGCAAGTCTCGAAATTGAGATAGAGTCCGACTGCGGGAGCGCCTTTGACAAAATCGTACGGCTTTGGCTTGGATTTGAGTCTCTCAAAACAGATAAATCCCAGGTAGAGATCCACCATTGATGGATTGACCGCAATGACGAATTCATGGATCCCAAAGCATTCCTTTGCGTATTGATACACGAATCGGAACAGTGGAAAGAGCGCGGTACTGATCTGACCGCGGTAGGCAGGATCAACGGCGAGCGATGACACTTCTGCAAGCCTACGGCCGTTCGTGCGGCGCTCGTTGACATCAAAAATCTTCTCTAACGGCAGCCCGAATGGGTTGTCGCGGATCAATGATAGGGTGCCGATTACGGTCCCGTCCCATTTTGCGACGATGGTTGTGGTTTGAGGTAAGAGATGCTGAGCGAGCACACGCATTCCTGTAGGGTCAGGATTCATGAAGCCAGCATTCACATAACTGTTATGAAGAAGACGATATGCGCTCTCAAGCTCGCGCTCGTCAGTAGCGATCTTGATCTCAAGCGATTCTGAGGGCCAGTTCGGATTGATGCGGACGTTCCTTCTCATGATAGAGAAGCGAACGGCTCCGGGCAGATAACCAAGAAGTTTTCGACTAAGCTTGCGACGTTCTTTCATGATTGGACCCCGTCTCAGATGTCTTTCCGTCAGATATATGGCAGTTGAATCAAAACCGCTTCATGAATACGAATCGGAATTGCCGGAGTCGAACTCAATCATTTGATAAAACTGAGAACCGCGTTTCTTCTTTGTGCGCCACTTAATATCTAAGCGAGGTTTAAATTGCGTTGGATAAAATAAGGTCACAATGGAAACCAAATTCGATCGAAACCTGGCGTTTTCAAGGACTTTGGGAATCATCACTCAGACAGAGCTCGATGCCTTGAAAGGTAAAACTGTTGCTATTGCTGGATTGGGCGGAGTAGGTGGAAGCCATCTGCTGACTCTGGTTCGGCTGGGAATTGGCGGCTTTCATATCTCCGACATGGACACGTTTTCGGTAGAAAACTTCAATCGCCAGATCGGCGCAACGATGGACACGTTGAATCGGCCTAAGATCGACGTGCTGGAGGAAATGGCTCGCGCCATTAATCCTGAGGTCAGGATCAAGAAGTTCCCCGATGGAGTCAGTGAAAAGAACATCAAGGAATTCTTCACAGGCGTGGATGCCTATGTCGACGGCCTGGACTTCTTTGCGTTCAACGCGCGCGAAATGGTTTTCAGATACTGCTACGAGACCGGGATTCCTGCTGTTACAGCGGGTCCGATCGGGCTGGGGGCGGCGTTGATGAATTTCATGCCAGGCAAGATGAGCTTTGATGAGTACTTCCAGTGGAAAAAGACGGATACGGATCTTGAACGTGCGATCAAGTTCATTATCGGTTTGACGCCAAGGGCTCCGCATCGCTCCTACGTCGTTGAACCACATCGGGTCAACTTCAAGCAGAAGAAGGGGCCATCCACGCCTATGGGCATCCAGTTATGCGCCGGAGTTCTCGGAACGGAGATCTTCAAGATTCTCCTCAATCGCGGAAAAATTCACGCAGCTCCCCATGCGTTCGTATTCGATGCCTATCATAATCGCCTGTTCAAGCATTATACGCCGTTCGGGAATCGCAACCCGCTTCAAAAGCTGAAGTTTCTGATCGGAAAGCAGATTTCTAAAAATCTTGCGAGCTGAAGGCTTTCAGAAGGATGACGCGCACGTCATCTCGAGGCTCACTGTCAGGGATCGAATCGACCAGTGCTCGGATTTCGGCATCGGCGCGAAGAATGACCTGGTTGATTTCGTTGCTGACTCTTTGAGACACCGCAACTACACGGCAGCCGCCGGCGCCGCGAACAGGTCCGCGATGCGCGAAAGGTACTTTCGCATAGTGCTGGGTGGCGCGATCGTACCAATACTTAAAGAACTGCATCATGAGCTCGATATCCATTCCGCTCATGTCCATTTTCTCATAGGTCGGTAAAAACTTGCCGTTTTCGTTCTGTTTCACCGTTCTGGCCTGCTGAAGGCTGGCCAGGATCTGGGTGACCTCTTCGCTTGAGCATCCCACTCGCTGCGCGATGTAAGCAGGATCATGCTTTTCCAGTTCCAGATAACCTTGCGTGATCAACCAGCCCTCAATTGCAGCCGCCAACGGATTGGAAGCTTCGGTGATCAGTTGGTTTTTCTCTTTTTCAAACCGGGATCGAAGCGATTCGCCGGTATTCGGTGGAAGTATAGCCCGAATGAAAGTTCCTAATCGATTGGAGTCAAGATTCATGAACGCCAGGACGAACTCGAGGTCTGGAAAAATCTCCCCATCAACATAGCGACGGATCGCTGATGGATGACGATGAAGCTGCTTGGAAAGCTCATCCACCGAGATCAGTGGATATTTATTGGAGTAAAGATGACTCAAGAACAGTTTTGGGTCGGATTCACTGTATTGAAATACGTTAAGGAGAACATTTTGAATTGAGATTTCGAGGGATTCGCAAAGCATGCAGAACTCATCCCATCTGAGCTGCTTCTCGCCAGTCTCCCACCGCTTGAACTGGTTATACTTGTAACCCAAGGCTTTGCTGAGCTCCATCGAGGAGCGCGTGCCTTTAAGTGCGAGGAGCAATTCGATCACAATCTCATGATAATCACGCTCAACTAACGGGCTTCGTTGATGCGATGAGGCGGAGAATTTGTTCCGATGCGCAGATCGGATCTCAGTATTTTCAGAAGACATGGTCATGTTCTGGCCTTTGATGAAGGGTCCACTTCGACGCACTGCCCGTGTGAATGTAACTTGGATACCCGTATCGATCAAGGATCATGCCGCGGATATTGTGGACAGAGATAACGACCGTGTCGCCTTTGTCGGCTTGTGTCAAATTATCAGATGCCCGGGCGGCAACAAGCTTCATTGAAACAAGCTGTGAAACAAGCTGTGAAACAAGCTGTGAAACAAGCTGTGAAACAAGCTGTGAAACAAGCTGTTGAATAAAATAATCGCTGTTTGCTTTCCCTGGTGTGCCTGAACGAGAAGTATATCTAAGGCCATGGAAACTGTGAGTAGTCAGGCTAAGTATGCATTTTGCTCAGTCCTAATGAATCAAAGTGAAAAAGTCGAATCGCCAAATCGAATATTACTTCTATGCTTTGCTCGTTGTCACTGTAGCGCTGGGGACCCGGCTATTGTTGTTGCCACTCACAGGGCCCGGGGCGCCTTTTATCCTGTTTTCGGCCGCTGTCCTGATCAGCAGCTTTTACTGGGGCGTCGGACCGGGAGTTCTTGCCGCGGCAGTCTCAACGCCACTTGCTGCTTTTCTTTTTGTCTATCAGGCGCATTACAGTCCTTTGCAAGCAATGGCGCAGATCACGGTATTTGCGATCGAGATTGCTGTGATTTGTTATTTGGCGGATCGGTTCGCAACCGCCAGGGAGCGAGCTGAGTCAAGTGAGCGCGCGGCACGGCTTGCGCTGCAAGAGCGCCAGATTTTCTTCGCGCTGATTGAAAATTCCTCTGACCTGATTGCCATCTCGGATAAGAACGCTAAAATCATCTATCTCAATCCTGCGGGTCGGCAAATGACCGCTTTGCCTGAGAATCGCTCGATCACGGGCATGGAATTGTTGGATCTCTGCTCTGCCGGACAACGAGAACTGGTTTCACGGGAAATTGTTCCATCCGTTCTAAAGCAGGATTACTGGCACGGAAATACTTATCTCATGAACCAGAAGACCGGATCAGAAGTCGCTGTTTCAAGCAGTTCCTTTCTTATTCGACAGCAAGGCTCAAAAGAGGTTCTTGGTATAGGCACCGTTGCTCGCGACATCAGTGAGATCCAGCGCACTCAAGAAGCGTTGAGAAGAACCGCCTCCGAGCTGAAAGAAGCGCAGCGGGTCGCACAAGTTGGAAACTGGACGTGGAATTTAAAAACGGGGCGACATGAGTGGTCGGAGGAGCTCTACCGGATTTTCGGAAAAGACCCGAATCATCCCCTGCCGGCTTATGACGAGATGCTTACGCTCTTCACACCGGAGAGCGCCCGCAAGCTGGACGAGGTCGTAGCACGAGTGATTGAGAATGGCTCATCCTACAAGATGGACCTTGAGCTGGCAGGTGGCAATGAAGGTCACCGCTGGATCTCATCGTGTGGCGAGGCTATACGCGCGGAGTCCGGCGAAGTGGTCGGAATTCGGGGGACTGCCCAGGACATCACTGAGCTCAAGGAGCTGCAAAGAATGCGTGAGGAGTGGACCTCCGTGATTGCCCACGATCTCAGGCAGCCCATCAGCTTGATCTCCATGTCCGCCGAACTATTGCCGACCCTCCACAAGGGCGAGATGGATAGTGGCGAGCGCGTTGTCGAGGAGAGAATTCACACTGCAGCCATGTCCCTCTCACGCATGGTGGATGATCTGATGGACATCTCTCGAATGGAAGCCTCACGGCTCGTGCTTGAGCGCAAATGGATTGATCCCAGAGTGGTGGTGCGAGAAACGCTATCCCGGATGTCCCATGAAGTTTCAGGATTCACCGTCTCTCTGGACGAGAGCGGTGAGCTTTTACCGGTCTATGCCGATCAGATGAGAGTCGAGCAGGTTGTCAGTAATCTGATCACCAACGCCGTGAAGTATGGGAAAAAGGACTCTAAGATATCCGTCCGTCTCCAGCGCCTTCCAGAAGAAATTCAAATCTCAGTGACGAACGAGGGACCCGGGATCTCCAAAGAAGAAATTCCCATAATCTTCAGCCGCTTTTGGAGGTCCAAGTCCACACGCGGCTCCGGAGTGCCAGGACTTGGCCTCGGACTTTATATCGCCAAAGGACTGGTTGAGGGGCATGGGGGACGGATCTGGGTTAATAGCACACCAGGAAAGACAACAAGTTTTTCCTTCACGCTGCCTACCCGGGCAGTGGCCGAAAAACAGTCGGCGTGATCTATACCTCAGAAGGTATATTGAATACTCGTTTGAAGGCGTGTCGCGCGCCCGCCAGGTTGCGCAATATAATCCGTGTTCAGCTGAGTGACTTCAATGCCTGCGGTCAAGGGCTTGGTAAATGCGTATACGGCATTTCCAAAGACGAAGCTATTGCGCCTGGGTGCTGTTGCAGTGGATAGATCAGCGGCATCGCACCTGGATTGCCCACCACCGGCTGTGAGTTGAAGCCGCGGGTTGGGTTTGTACGCAAGCTGTGTCCAGAAATCCGTTGCATGGACTCCGATGGCATGGCCATTAATGACTGCTGCGCCGTTGGAGATGCCGCCGGCAAACATTCTGAGATCTGCTCCACGAACAAACTCTCCTGTTAAAACCAGATTATCTAAAATGGGCAGAGTGATGTCAGTGCCGGCTGACCAGGTTGGAACTCGGGCCGTGTCGCTCAAATTTCCGCTCAGGTAATATTTTTCCATTCCGTAGTGACCATAGATTCCGACGATAGCGGGGGCATCTTGCCAAAGCTTGCTTTGAATTGCGATGCGCGACTGAACCTGAGGGTAGTTCATGTCGTTTCCGTTATTCAGGTTTGCACTCGCGGGCGAAACTCCGTCGGAGCCAACTGTTTTCCCAAAAGCGAGTTGAGTGATGATCTTGCGATCATGCTGCAAGCGAATACCTTTCGTGAAACGAAGCTGGGGTCTGCGATAACCCAGGTCACCAGCGTTCCATCCGGCGTAGTAGTTCAAGGTTGTCGTCAAAAGAGGTGAGATGACGTCCCAGTTCTGACCCGCACTGATTTCAAAATCGCTCGCTTCCCAATGAAGGGAAGCATAAGCCAGACGCAACTGGGGGAGAGGCTTGTTATCCCAAGCGTTAGTTGGAGACGTCGTGGAGCTGAGGTAGTTGTTATCGTCGTAAAAGTCGATTTCAACCTTACCGGAGAGTTTTGCGCCGATTGTATCAGGACCTCCAAGATCAATTCCAATTCTGGTCTGGTTTGCCGTGGCATTAAATTGATTGGATCCTGCTACGTTTTGCGCATCGGAGACGGCGATTCGGTAATAGTCGCCGGGAGAGACTTGCGCAGTATCATAAGCTGCGTCGAACTTCACAAATCCATAAAGCTTAGCGGTGACCTTGTCATCGACATGAGCGCGCCCCCTGAACGCAACGAGAGCCAGAAAGAAGATCA
The DNA here is from genome assembly GCA_045805065.1 of Bdellovibrionia bacterium. Lineage (GTDB taxonomy): Bacteria > Bdellovibrionota > UBA1018 > UBA1018 > UBA1018 > CAZCBS01. Next base: position 10,493 of record JBJMMA010000106.1, read on the forward strand.
ACAAAAGATGCCGAAAGTTTGATGTTCCCATGAGCGAGCGGCCTTCCCAGGCTGCTTTCTTGCAAAACGAGTGCGAGCGGCAAGCACGGGCATTCAGAAGCGGTATGAAAGGCGGAACCTTGGCAAACGGATTATCCAGAATCGGATGGTTTCTCATTTCTGCATCAGGAGCGATTGCTCTTGGAGTTGTCGCTACTTCACGCAGTGAGCCGATTAATGCGCTCTGGGTCGTGATGGCTGCGGTATGCAGCTATTTTGTGGCTTACCGCTACTATTCGAAATTTATCGCGGCTCGAGTGTTGGGTGTGGATTCCGCAAGACCGACTCCTGCAGTACGCCGAAACGATGGCCTTGATTACGTGCCGACCCATAAGTACGTGTTGTTTGGGCACCACTTTGCGGCAATCGCAGGTGCTGGGCCTCTGGTAGGTCCGGTTCTCGCTGCTCAGATGGGGTATCTGCCTGGCACTCTTTGGATCATCGCTGGTGTTGTTTTTGCGGGTGCGGTGCAGGACATGGTGGTCTTGTTTTTCTCGATGCGACGAGACGGCAAATCTTTGGGCGATATGGTGCGCCTTGAGATGGGAACTCTTGCGGGCCGAATCGCGCTTGTCGGCGTACTCTTGATCATGATCATCATCCTGGCAGTTCTTGCCTTGGTGGTCGTGAAGGCCTTGGCTGGAAGCCCCTGGGGAACATTCACCGTTTTTTCCACGCTTCCCATCGCCATGCTCATGGGGATTTATGAGCGGTTCATTCGTCCGGGAAAAATCGCGGAGATGTCTATTATCGGCTTTATCCTTTTGATGGCCGCTCTGATCTTCGGACGCCAGGTTTCTGAAAGCGCAACGCTTGCCCCGTTCTTTACTTTCACCGGAACATCACTTGCCAAAATCATCATCGGTTATGGATTCTTTGCTTCAGTACTTCCGGTGTGGCTCGTGCTCGCTCCGCGAGACTATCTATCGACGTTTCTTAAGATCGGAGCCATTCTTGCGCTTGCCTTGGGAATTGTTGTCGCAATGCCTGTCCTTAAAATGCCGGCGCTTACACGTTTTGTGGACGGTAGCGGGCCCGTCTTTTCAGGAAGCCTCTTTCCGTTTCTCTTCATCACCATTGCCTGTGGCGCTGTATCGGGTTTCCATGCGCTGATCTCCTCGGGTACGACGCCCAAGATGATTGAAAGCGAGTCACAGACTCGCTTTATTGGTTACGGCGGGATGCTCATGGAATCCTTTGTCGCCATCATGGCGATGGTGGCAGCAAGCGGGATTGAGCCTGGAATTTACTTCGCCATGAACAGCCCTGCTGCGGTGATTGGAAAAGAAGCCGCTCAGGTGGCAAGTGTTGTCTCAAGCTGGGGGTTTCCCGTAACCCCGGAAATGTTGACGAACGCCGCGAAAGAAGTCGGGGAGACGAGTATCATTTCACGTGCGGGTGGGGCTCCGACACTTGCTGTTGGAATGGCGGAGATCTTCTCCAATCTTTTTAAAAACCGCGCGCTGATGGGATTTTGGTATCACTTTGCAATTCTCTTTGAAGCGCTCTTTATTCTGACGGCAGTCGACGCGGGTACCCGTGTTGCCCGTTTTATGATTCAGGATCTTCTCGGAGGATTTATCCCACGCTTTCGCGAGACTAGAAGTTGGATCAATAACGTGCTCGGATCGTTTCTGGCCGTGGCAATGTGGGGATACATACTTTACGTGGGTGTTACGGATCCTCTCGGAGGCGTGAATACGCTTTGGCCACTTTTTGGAATCTCCAATCAGATGCTAGCAGGTATCGCGCTGGTTCTTGGAACGGTCATTCTTCTCAAAATGAAGCGTGGACGCTATGCCTGGGTGACTGCCGTGCCTGCGGTCTGGCTTTTGATCTGTACGATCACGGCTGGCCTGGAGAAAGTTTTCAGCAGCTCGCCTGCTCTTGGATTTCTGGCTCATGCTTCCAAGTATAAGGATGCAATCGCCCGAGGAGAGGTTTTAAGCCCGGCAACTGGGCCTGATCAAATGAAGCAGATTCTTTTTAATGACTACGTGGATGCAAGTCTTTCGGCTGCGTTCACATTAGTTGTAATCGCAATGTTGATAGCTGGCATCTTCTCGGCACGAAAAGCGATCCAATCAAGCAGGCCAACGGCTATTGAGATCGACAGTTGAGATCACACTTGAGATTAAAGATGCGCACTAAAGTCAGTTGGATCTACCGCTGCTTTCAGAGAGCTCAGCAGACTTTTCGCCTGATGGTTGGAGTGCCTGATTACGAAACCTATGTTCGTCATCAGAAAGAGCGGCATCCAACAGCGCCCGTTCTCAGTTACAAAGAGTTCTTTCGCGAGGCTCAGAAAAAGCGATATGAGGGTAGCGGCCAGGGGAAATGCTGCTGATCAACAAACAGCTTCAAAATAAATTTATAGCCGCCGGAACTCGAGCCTTCAGACTTACGTAGTCTGAAGGTATGCACCTCAAAAACAGAAAGTTCTCGTCGGCGGTTGGTTTGAGCCTTGGCCTAAGTATGCTTGCAGTGGCCTCGCAAAGCTGTAACGGCTCGGCAGGGGATTCTGCACAAGCAGCTGTTACTTTAAGCGCAACTCCAAGCACAAATCCGAATCAGGACTCCCAAACTGCCGATCCTGCTCAGAAGAAAGTTTTTGTCATCGTGCTTGAGAACACAGATGCATCGAGCGCAATCAAACAGCCCTTCCTTGGGCAGCTTGCCGCCAAAGGTGCGCTCTTATCCAATTACTCCGCGATCACCAATCCATCGCAGCCCAATTACATTGGGCTGACTTCGGCAGGAACCTGGGGAATTGCGGATGACAGCAATCATACGGTGGACGTCCGCCACATTGGAAACCTGGTCGAAGAAAAAGGCCTGACTTGGAAATCCTATGCTGAGAGCTATCCAGGCGGATGTAATCTGAGCGCATCCATCGGTACCTATGTTCGCAAACACGAGCCTTTTCTCAGTTACAAAAATGTTCAGACGGATGCCACTCGCTGCGCAAAAGTCGTCAACTCCTCCCAGCTTGCAACGGACATCGCTGCAGGCACGGTTCCCAATTACTCATTTTACGTCCCCGACATGAACAATGACGGACACGATACCGGCGTTGCTTACGCTGATAATTGGTTATCGAACACTTTCTCGTCGCTCATCAATGATCCTAAGTTCATGAAGGACAATCTCTTCATCGTGACTTTTGATGAAGGAAGCCAGGCAAACCAGGTCTACACGGTCCTTTATGGAGATGCGGTAATTCCTGGCTCAACGTCCTCGCAGGCCACCGGTCACTACGGATTACTGGCCACGATCGAGCAGTATCTGGGCCTGGGATCTTTAGGGCAGGCAGACGCCACGGCACAACCGATCACCGGCATTTGGAAGTAACTCACGCAGGCAGCTCGACAATGAAAGTCGCGCCTTTGCCAGGCTCGCTTTCCACCCGGATTGAGCCATCATGCGCTTCAATGATTTCCTTCGACAGATAAAGCCCAAGGCCCAGCCCGCCGGCATCGTTTGGAGATTTGATGCGTCCGAATCTTTCAAAGATTCTCTCTTTGTCTTGAGGGGGGACCCCTGGTCCCTGGTCTGAAACGGAAATACGGATGTGATTATTCTGCATCTTTTCCGCACGAACGTGAACAGGGAGCGAGTTGCAGAATCGGAGGGCATTTGTCAAAAGATTGAGCAGAACTTGCTCAATCCTGAACGCATCCCAGTTGCCAGTTAAGTCCTCTTGAGCTTCCAGGACAATCGATGAACCTACTTCACGAAACTGATCTCTCATGTCCTCAACTACGGTCCGCAAAATCTGCGCCAAGGACGTTGGGCCGAGATTCAAAACAAAATGATGTGTTGTGATCCGGGACAGATCCAGCATGTTGTCGATGAGGTTTCTGAGCCGCTGCGTCTGCCTTTCAAGCTTTTGAATCACCGAGAGGGGAACAGAAGTCAGATCTGATTCTTCCACAGTACGTGCTGACTTCTGGATCATCTGAAGTCGAAGTATCAGAGTTGTCAGGGGCGTCTTGAGCTCATGGCTGGCCAAGGTGAGAAACTCATCACGAGCCTGAACGGCTTCCTGAAGTTTTTTGAGCAAGTTCTCCCGTTCTTGCTCAATCTGACGGCGCTTGGAATTATCCCGCATGATGACGGAGTAGCCCCGAAGCTCTCCGTTGGTGCCATAAAGCGCGGTAACCAGAACGTACGTCCAGAACCTGCCGCCGTCTTTCCTGGGGCGCCATCCTTCGTACTCAAAATGCCCCTCATCCTTTGCGTGTCGTAAGATGATAGACAGAGTCTCGGTGCTGTCACTTTGCTCGTTGTAGAATATCGAGATGTTCTTGCCGATCATTTCACTTGAAGAGTAACCCGTGATTCGCTCGGCGCCAGAATTCCATTTCTGGACTACGCCATCGACTGAAAGAAGATAAATGCCGTAATCCTTGATTCCGTCAAAAAGCGCCCGGTATTGCTCCTCGCTTTGACGAGTTCTATCGATGCTCTTTTCATAAGAAGTGGCAACGCTCTCGATCTGATTTCGAGAATGAAGTCCGATCAGGACGCCAAAAAGAATCGCCAGAACAAATGTAAGAATCAGGGTGCGGATGAGCTCTTGATCCCACTGCCGAGCACCCTCACTTCTTAAGTTTTCTTCCGTGCGGATCAGAGACTGGACCTGACCTCGCAACTCATCCATGCGCCGCTTTCCCTCAACGTCAGGGGGAGCATGCCCAGCGGGATGTGAGGCCTGAGCTGCGGCGATCCTTTGGTTGGTATATTGTATCCATGAGTTAAGCAAAGATTCGATCTGACGAGCTTTGGCTTGTTGATCGGGACTCTTCTCCAAGGATCGATCCAGCAAAGTGATCTCGTTTTGGATGGAGCCCAAGGCACGATCATAAGGCTCCAGAAATTTGGAATCCCCACTCAGGAGAAACCCACGAAAGCCCGTCTCCATGTCGATCATCAACGTTTGAATATGATTGATGTCCGAAATGACGCGATCAATTCGATCCACTTCGAGTGCTACTGATCTTTGATGGAAGATCTGTGCGGTGAGTGCGCAAGCAAGCAGCAGTAACAAGACTATTGGCAACGCGACAATGCGTCTCAGCTTGCGGCTGAAATCTTTCTGCTCAAGAAGTGTATAGCTATAAGGCATTCGTTAGCGTCCGATTTACAAATGTCTGAACGCTTGCAAGCCTCGTGCGGCTGAAGATGCCTGCTTTAGAGTGAATGCGTCAAAGCTTAAGCTGGCTGCAGTAGAAGAGCGCTGGATACGCCGCGGCCCAGGAAAGAAGAAAGCGGTTCAGTCCAAAGAAATAGAAGTTGGATAAATGAAAAAAAATCGCCAGGCTCATCAGTGCGACGCATGTCTGCATATTCAGGAGCGCCAAAGGAAAAAGGCACTCAAAAACCATGACGCCCCAGGAAGCAAGCTTCGAAAGCTTCAAATGATTTGAGATCGCAAGGCTCAAAGGATCAGGCGAGTAGATGGTTGAGCTGAGGAATCCCGAGAGCGCCTTTCCGCTTCGCCAGTTCTCTTTTCTGAGCTTGATGGTTCCCGCAATGAAGTACGAGGTGCAGGTCTGAATTGCGATGTACCAGAGACAGGCAGTCCCAAGGGAAGAGTTTTCCCTGAAGAGTAAAGCAACGCTGAGGGCTGAGAGGACAATCAGATTCATGAAGTCACTGCCGCCATTAAAAGACCCGCGCCAGCGGAGCGAAATCAAAAGCGTCGTCACGAAAAGCAGGATCACGGGAATTGCGTGCGGGTCAAACGTGATCCACGCTGCACACACCAGACGAAGAGCCAGGATTCCAAGAAAGTTTGGATAAGAGAGAAGCAGGTCCAAAAGTGAGCGAAACCAGCCAGGAAGAGACTCAAAATCTCTTCGGATCAGCTTCCACTTCCAGACTCCGGAGTCCTGAGCCGTTTCACGGATGGAGATCAATTCCAGGGTCTGGAAAAAGACCGCAATCCCGATGACGGCAGATGTCCAATGGATGGCTTGCTCGAGATTCATGGGGTGACCCTGTAGACAGGTGAGAGGAGAAGGTCGTCGCTGACTCCGCTCACTTTGAACTGAAAGTACCGGGCATCTGAGGGCAGGTGAAACCGGACCAGGTTTCTTGCGAGCTGATAAGACACAAGGCTTTCAACCGCGTTACTGTCCGTGTCTGGAAGATCGTTGATCTCACTCAGTAGATGTTGCACCAGAGATCCTGCCGCCAAAACATAGTTTGCTTTGGGATTATACAAGACCTGGTAAAAGCGCCGCTCGGGTCGAGCCAGGCATTTCCACCAGCCGCTCAGTTCATCTTTCTCATTGCCGTGCCGGAAGTGGAGCGTCGGGGCTTCATCAAAATCCTCGAAAAATCTCCACGATGGCAGAAGAGCCCGGAACAGGTAAGTCGTTTTTCCCGGCAATGTCTTTCTCTTCAAAAGAGTGAAGACGATGATTGCCAGAAAATAGAGACCGATCAGAAGTGTACTTGAGGAAGTAGGTGAGCTCACGGGTTTCTATGATTAAACAGTGTGGAAGGTCTGCAGGCAAGCCCCTGTAGGACTGCGCCATGCAGGACTGTACCATTATTTTGACACCTGAACCAAAACTGCATCTGCGTAGCGCTTTGTTGTGTACTGGAAAGCATACATTTTCCCCACGATTTGATCTGATTTTGGCTGGCATGCGCCTTGCTCTGATCGGGCGTCCCAACCCGATCAAACAAAAGGAGTGCACGCAAGAATGGTGAGAGCTGGAGCAGGATTTTTATCTCTTTCGCAAAAATTTACCTGGATGGAAACGATGTATTCGCGGATCAGAAGTCCGCGCAAGTTCCAGATGGCGCTGGCTCGCATGCAGGAGGCCTCCTGGCAAAAGGAGTTTGCGGCATCCGTTCTCCGGTCCGCTTTGCTTGAAGGAGTCAGTACTAAGCTTTTTGAGATTGGTGTTCCCGTTGGGAAGTCTGCATCGCATGAGAGTTGGCGACGCTTTAAGAACTATCTGGAAGCACCTGGAGTCGAGCCCAGGGATATTCGGGAATGGCTTCTGGCTGTTGCACGCTCCGATGATTCAAGATGGTTGAACGAGGTTTCCTCAGAGATCTATGCCCAGCTTATGGATCTCACGCAGTCCAGCGGACGACTGAGCTCGGATGAGCTTGGATGGCTCAGGCGATCCATGGCAGACGCCGCGTTTTCGCTGGCGCTTGAGATTTCATCGCTGACCTCTGGCGTGTCTGAGGGAGATATCGTCATGAGCGCCCTGGATTTCCAGATCGCATGCCGTCGCATGAGTCCTCAAGACGAGAGGCTCCAGGCCACGGGAAGAAACTGCCACTACGCTTTAGGCAAATGTCGTGAAAAGCTCGAGCAATGTGAAGAGCATCTTTCCGGGTATGAAATTGAAAAAGCGCACCTGACGATCGATCGAATCGAGTTGCTGATCTCGATTCTTACCGTGACCGAGCAAGACAAGCTCCCGGAAATGATCCGCACTCTGATCGTATCCCTGGTTGAAGGCGCAGTCTCTGATCGAAGCTTCGGTGCATTGATGAAAAAGGAAACGTCACGCGCCTCCCATGACCTTGCGGAGCGTATGGGGGTTGTAGGCGAGAAATACCTGGCAAAGAGCCCTAAGGAATACCTGGCCATGCTTTATCGCGCGGGCGGCGCGGGACTCCTTACGGCAGGTACGATTGTCATGAAGTTTGCGATGGTTTCAATGAGCTCGAATCTCTTCTTGGGAGGAGCGCTGGCGACGGCAAACTACGTCGTGAGCTTTCTTCTCATGCAGCTCTTCGGATTCCGGCTTGCAACCAAGCAGCCTTCCCTTACGGCCTCAACTCTTGTGAACCGACTCAAGAGCGTTCAGTTTCATTTGCACAAACCCCATAAGGCTCAAAAAGTTTTGTCTGAAATTGCGGATGATGTCGCATGTATCGCCCGCTCACAGGTGGCGGCCGCGATGGGAAACTTTGGCGTCGTGATTCCAGCGACGATACTCTTTCACTTTGTGTATCGCTGGACTCAAGGAGCCCGTTTCTTGACCGACACGACTGCGCTTCACGCCCTTGAGTCGCTCAATCCGTTCCACACTCTGACGGTTCCTTTTGCGATCTTCACCGGAGCGCTGCTTTGGATCTCCACGGTTCTTGCGAGCCTTGTGGAAAACTGGGCGATCCAGGCAGGATACGCGGATCGTGCCTCCAAAAGTTTGTTTGGAGTCAGCTCCTGCGTGTTTCTCGGGATCCTGCTTGCGGTTGCCCCCACGATGGGAGCTGCGCTGGGCTATCCGATCGACGTGAGACACTTTACTTTATCGACAGGCTCTCTCACTTTGGCGGTCTGTACGCTTGGATTCTCAAAGGCGATGGCGCATGGGCTCATTTCAAGCGTGGTAGGGATTGGATTGATCGGGCTTTTCAATTTTGGAATCAGCTTTGTGTTGTCGCTCACCTGGAGCGCGCTTGCACGCGGAGTGCGTCGAGCTCACTTGACCCAGGTCTTTGGAATGGCGCTTCGTTATCGCGGATTTCCATCCCATTTTTTTATCCCCTCTGAAGTGGCATCCGTGGGCTTTTCACAAAGAAGGTGATACGACCGGTCTTTGTGAAGGCCACATTTTTTCAAAAACCGAATGAATTTAATCTCAACATCGAGGGCGAGTCCTGGCGTCAGGGCGACCCCGTGTCGGGATCGCTTTTAATAAGGAATCATGGAACCGAAGCACTCGATGCTTCGGAAATCCGTGTCGTTCTGGCCCATGGAGCCATTACGAAAGTTCGGAAAAAGGATGCAGGTGCATTTACCGTCGTTTCCGAGCAAGCCATGTCATCTGAGCCAGGTGCTCCCAAAATAGTTCCAGGAAGTCAGGCAAGCTTTCAATGGAAGTTTGAGACGGATCGCAATTGTACAGTCACTGAAAAGGGATCAAGCCTTTTCATCCTCTATGGAAGAGGTGAGTCATTAGATTCACTGGGTCAAATTCAGCTCGTGATTCATCCTTATTTTATCATTCAAGAGTATTTAAATAGTATTCAGACCCAGTTTCGCTTTGTTTTGAAGTCTTTCAGGACAACAAAAGGGTGGCTTGAATGCAAATTATCGCCACCTTCTGCCCGGAACTTCGCTTCAGTGGAGCAGCTTTTGCTATCCTTCCGCTTCGACGGCGATACGCTGATGGCGCATTACAGCTTTGATGTAAAAAAGTTGGAGGCTTTGGCGGCCACCACAAGCATCAGCAAACAAAAACGCGAATTTGAACAAAATTATAACTCAATGCAATACCTCCGGAACGGACGTTTCAACTTTGATGAGATTGAAGCATCAATCCGAGACGTGATGAATCAGTTGAATCCGGGGGTACTTTGATGAGGTGAGCTGAGATATGAAAAAGTCGAAACGGGTTTATCGATTTTTAATCGGAAGCGCAGTTCTAAGCCTTGTTCTGAGTTCTTTCCAGGGTCAGGCATACGCAGATGAAACCTCCTCAACCGTAAATCCTGACTCCGCTTCAAATCCAACTCAGTCGGGCCAACCATCAAAGCCTGCCGAACCCTCCACATACGATAAAATCTCCAAACACGTCGCGTTGACCTATTTCAACGTGGTTCGTGGCGGACCCTTGAACGACGTGACTAATCGCTATCAACCTGCTCCGGACGGGACGCTGGATACCACAAGCACTCAGAACGTCGAGGGCACGGTCACCGCAGGATGGAAGTTCTCAAAAGACTGGATGTTCGGCGCTTACACCCATTTCTTTTATTCGCCGCTTGGAAATCCAACTTCGGCGGATAATGCCAACATGCAATGGCTTGATCCGGCGCTGGTACTCTCCAAGGCAAATATGGTGAGTATCGGGGGATTGAAGATCAAAGGCCAGCTCTCTGCCACGATTCCTGTCAGTCAATACGATACGCTGAAAAAGAACGGCACACTGACTGGCATTACGCCGACGGCGAACATTCTCTATGATATTCCGAAAACCAAACTGACCCTGGGTCTTTACACCTACTTTACGGCTTATATCCCCGGATCAAATGCGATTGAGAATTACCGTACTCTCAAGCTCATTATGGCTCCAAACGCGAATTACCAGATCAGTAAATCGTTTGCAGCCACGCTGTGGATTGATGCCGTTCAGGTCCGCCGATTCAAGCACTCGGGATTCTTCTCAGGCATGAATAATCCTGAGATGGATATTGAGCCCGGAGTGAACTGGGATATCACCCCGTTCTTAAGCTTCAATCCATTCCTCAACATCTATCCGGGCAAACCCACGCTGAGCGCAACTTCATTCCAGGCAGTGCTTGCAGGGAAGATCTTATAAAGCTCTCGCTCAAAGAGATCTCAAGATGCTTTCGATCTCTTCGTTCCGGAGCTTTTGCGAATCGTAGGTCTTGGACTTAAGCGCGGACAGGCGATCACGAAACTGAGAGAGCCGAGTATCGCATGAGTTTGTGCTTTGAGTGGCAGGCTGTGTCTGCGTTACGGGTTGCGTGCTGGGTGGAGCCTTGGAGGGCGTTGCTTGCTCAGCAACAAGAGTCTTGATTTCGCCACCGACAGTGTCTTCGGCGCTTTGGACAGTATTCATCCAGTTTTCGATCGTGTCTTTGACTTCAGCCCAGCGAACATCGCAAGCTTTGCCGTTCGCTTGTTTCAGATAATCAAAAAGTTCCTTGGAGTTTGAAAACTTTGCGACGGGCTTTTTTGAGTCACCCGAAAAAACTTTCACCGCACGCTCTCCGGGAGGATACGCCGGGCGATAGCGCTCGAGTCGGCATGGCTCGGCCGCCATGGCGTTTGAAAAATTGAGCGCCGAGTATTTCATCGCCCAAAGACAGAACACGGTGATCACGGCCGTAACAAGAGTCCAGAAAACTTTGGTGCCTCTTCCGTACCTGGGATTTCGCCAAAGCAGAGGAAGGGCGAATGGGCCAAAAACAGCGATCCCAATGATAATGGTCCAGCCACTATCCAGCATCCGTTCTTTGAAATTTTTCATAAAGGTAATGTAGCTCAATCTTGTTTCGACTTCATGCGTTAGTTCAAAGAAAAATAGTCCCATACTCATCGCGATCGGCTTACAATAGAACTATGACTCCCAATCGATTTCTTCTTACTCTGACTGTCTCCTTGCTTGGAGTCTCGGCAACGGCTTGGGCGGATCAAATCTACGTTGCTCCGGCAAGCGGAACTGGAGTCACTGCTGATGATCTGGCGACTGCTACTGAACTTGTTCAGTCCTCGGTACCAGAAGTAGGAAAGCATTCGATCGTCCATCAAGCCAGCCAGGCAGACTATGTCTTGCAACCTCGCCTGGTTCGACTGGGCTGGGCTTATTTGATGACGCTCTCCAAGGTCAGAAACGGGGAGACCGTTTATTCGACTCAGCTGAAGGCTGAGAGAATGGATGAGCTCGATAAAGTCGCAAAACGCCTGGCGCGCGCCGTACTCGATGACAAAAACGCCAAAGCAAATCCTCGCGTGGGCGAAATCACTGATCAAGAGGCGAGAGACGGCGCTCAACGCCGCCCAGTTCACAAAGCGTTCTATGTGGGATTGGGTGGAGCAAGTCTTCAGAATCTCAACACATCAGGCTTGGGTTACAGCCTGAGCACCGCTTACACTTTTGATCTGAACTCCGTCAGGCTCAAGCTCTTTGGCGAAGGCGATGTGAACGGAGATGCTTTCTTCGTCAATGGAGGCGTCGGGGGCAATTACTACTTCGGTGTAGAGGACGTAGCACCCTACATCGCCGTGGACTTCGGGGGCGGCGCCGCAAAGATTGACCGCGGATTACTGGATGGCGAGACCGTCGGAGGCTTTGTTTTGGGCGTTGGGGCTGGAATTGAGTTTTTTAGAACCGCTTCGGTGAATCTCGACTTAGGCTTTCATGCGGCACTTATGCTAAAAGATAACCCCATGGGCCGCCCTCAGGCTTTTACACTCAGATTGGGAATCTACTTCTAAGCCATGCAACTAGAACTTTATACCGAAACGGCTGTCGTCACGCTTGCGATTGGCGTGCTTTGTGTGTTGCCGCTGATCTCAAAGAAAGTGCGCGCGCAGTCGGGAATTCTGGTTCTGACCGGCACGGGGGCCATGCTGGGAATCTGCCTTTTTGATCTTCTTCCCGATGTTTATGAGATGGGGGGATCAGGCGGAATCGTACTTACCGCAGCCGTTTGGGCTGTGTACTCGCTCATGCACGTTTTTCATCTCGATCAGCATCATCAGCAGAATTATGAGGGCGCAGTCGTGACACCGTCGCCCTTCTTCTTTTTCTCCATTATCGGTCACTGCTTTGCGAGCGGCATGCTCCTGACCGTTTCACGCTCTTATTCTGAAAGTCTGAGCGTGAATGTCTATGCAGCGCTTTTGATTCATAAGGCTTACGAGGCTTTGACCGTGTCATCCATCCTGGTTGGAAACAGCAAGTCTCGCATGGGAGATCTGGGAATCATCGGCGCATACACGCTTTCATTCCCATTGGGTGTGATCCTTGCGACGCTTTTGGGATCCTCACAAGGACATAACGTCGCCCTGGGCATCAGTGGAATTGCAGTAGGAACGCTCTTGGGATGCCTGATTTTTGATTTCCTGATTCCAAGCTTCTTTCAGCTCAAGCAACGTCGCTCTCATGTGGCTTGGATCGCGTTCGGACTTGTACTGACCCAGATCGTGATGAAAACGTTCGGGCACGAATAATTGCCAGATCGAGCGGTCTGTGGCACAAGGTAAGAAATGTTCAAGGCTTGGTCTCGCCTTAAGATAGCTTTTCTGCTCGCCCTGCTCTTCGGCGTTCAGTCGACGGCGCTTTCATTTCATGAAATGCGCCACTCCGCTGCGTCCAGCGAGCAGAAGGCATCTCAGAGTCTCTCAGCGCCTTCAGACGATTGTAATCAGTGCACGGCTCAACACACCCAGCTGGACTCAGCTTTTGTTCAGCTTGAGCCGTCCAAGACAAGCTATTTTCCTCCATCACTGATCTGGATCCCATCTCATCGCCTGGTCAGAACTCTCCGGGTTTTCTCTCAGCCTCGCGCTCCTCCTGCGGCTTAAACCGCCTGTATTGCAACTCAGCTTCGTTCTTCACTCAGATTAAACAGCACTTCAGAGGAGTGTTTATATGTTGATGCGTTCTTCGCGTCTTTTGTGCGTATTTCTGTTGGTTTGCAGCCTGGCTCACGCCGAGCAGGAGGGTGCGGGCTCAGCCACAACGAGTGCCGCTACCGGGAGCAATGCCGCCAACACGGCCTTGAATCCCGCGATCTCACTCGATGGCCTTTTTGACTATAGCCAGTTTAACAATAATACCCCGCTTCACTTTCTCGGTGGCCACGATCCTTATCAGAACGGATTCAACCTGCAGCAGGTTGAGCTTACGATGTCTGCAAACGTGGATCCGTATTTCGCAGGAATGGCTAATATCATTCTCAATCATGAAGGGGGGATTGAAGTCGAAGAGGCCTATGCGACGACAACAAGTCTTCCCTATAATCTTCAAGCCAAGGCCGGGACATTCTTTACGGCATTTGGCCGCTTCAATCCGATCCATCCCCATGCCTGGGCTTTCGTGAACAAGCCTTTGGTCTTAGGGCGAATGTTCGGTGGCGATGGCTTGAGATCCCTGGGCGCGCAGCTTTCCTGGCTGACTCCGCTTCCCTGGTTTTCGGAGCTGATTGTTTCGGCTCAAAATTCCAACTCAGAAACGACCATCAGCTTCTTGGGCGCTCAGTATACGCCGACAGGAGAAACCGAGCCAGTAGCGCAGACCATGCGCTCCATTAAGGACGCAATCGTACTTTTGCGGTCCAATAACTTTGTCTCGGTGACGGATGATTTTTTGGCAAACTTTGGCGCATCCTACGCCGAAGGCAAGAATCCACAGACCACCACTTCCAGAACTCGGATCGTCGGCGGGGATATCTATCTGAAGTACAGAAAGCCTGAGGAGCTTGCCTTCATCGGATTGCAAGCCGAAGTGTTGCGCCGCTCCTACGACACGGCAACCGAGCAGGCGAATGACTGGGGTTGGTATGCTGAGCTGACCTACCGCCTTCCTGAAGGGTGGGAGCGCTGGCACGTGGGCCTGCGCTACGACTGGATCAGCGATACGACCAACCCTGTACAGGATTCAACTTTGGGCGGCGCTGAGATTTCAGCCCCGGTATCCGGTGGGGGGCAAAATCCCAACCAGGGCGAGCGCTGGCGCATTTCTCCAGTCGTCACGTTTTATCCGTCCGAGTTCAGCAAGCTTCGTTTTCAGTATGACTACGACCACGCACCGATTTTTGCACACGCTCAACAGGTTGGGCATGTCGAGCTTGAGTTCATGATCGGTTCACACGGCGCACACAAATTCTGAAACCCTAAGGTAACTTCAAATGAAACTTTCAAATATGTTCCAGTTTAAAACGATCGCGGCGATTGCTTTGTCCCTGAGCTTTTCTACGGCAGCTCTGGCAAAGGTGACGGTAGTCACAACTCTTCCAAGCTTTGCGGATATCGCAAAGAACGTCGGCGGAGATGAAGTGAACGCAACCTCACTGACGCGCGGGAATCAAGATCCGCATTTCGTGGACGCAAAGCCTGATCTCATGCTCTCGCTCAACAAGGCGGACCTTCTGATCCGCGCGGGCCTTGGCCTTGAAGATGGCTGGCTTCCGCCGCTTCTTACGGGCTCAAGAAATGGCAAAATCCAGAATGGAGCGGATGGAAACCTGGATGCATCCAGCGTGATGCCGCTGAAAGATGTTCCAAAAACACCGCTCGACCGTGCTCAAGGCGATGTTCATCCGGGCGGAAATCCGCATTTCATGCTGGATCCAAGAAACGGAATCATTCTGGCCAACGCCATCGCGGAAAGACTTGCCAAGATTGATCCATCCAAGGCAGCGGATTTTCGCAAGCGCGCCGCTGCTTACGCTGCGGATTTGAAAAAGCACATTGAGCAATGGGACAAGGATCTCAAGCCTTTTGCCGGGACCTCCGTCGTGACGTACCACAAGAGCTGGATTTACTTTCTGGACTGGGCGAGCTTCAAGGAGGCCGCAACCGTGGAGCCTAAGCCTGGAATTCCTCCATCTCCCGAGCATGTGATCCAGCTGATTCAGCTGATGAAGCAGCAGAAGATCAAACTGATTCTGATGGAGCCGTTCTATCCAAAAGGCGTTGCTCAGGACGTCTCCCAGCAGACTGGTGCAAAACTTCTCGTACTGCCCGCTGAAGTGAAAGGCAACTCCGAGGCGAAAACTTACACCGATGTCTTTGATCAGATCATCAAGCAAGTAAAGACAGCTTTGAGTGCCTCTCACTAAGCCTCTCACAAACGTGGACTAACCTGCGCAGAGTAGGGCGGTATGCGGATTGCTGTGTTTAGTCATGAGAAAGTCTGGGGAAGATTTTGGGAGGGACTGATCATGATTAAAGCGATGGCATTACTGTGCGCTGTCGGACTGACAATTCTGTGGATCGCTGGTCTGGGCTCGCCATTTTCCGCGTCCTGGCTGACATGGCTGGATGGTCTTTGCGCTCTGATCGGGTATGGAATTGCCTTTGCGGAAACTCGGGCGCGAGGTCCCATCAGCCTGTCGATCGGGCTGTTCGCTCTTTGGATTGTCGGAATGGCAACGAACGGAGCCACCTGGCAGAATTGGTGGAACTTTGCTTTTGGATGCGGATATCTGCTGGTCGGCTTGTTGAAACCGATGGAAATGCAGGTTGCTTCAGAACATCCTGTTGAATCACATACAAGCGACCATTACCGGAAAAGCGCTTGAATGAGCTGCTCATAAGCTGCTGATGCAGGTCAGTCAGCTTAAACGACTTGAAAGCAAACAGGGCAAGTTAAAGCCGACCGGACCTCAGAAATGAAGTTCGGTCGGCTTTTCATTTTGAGTGCTCAGTGCGTATTCACTTCGCCTCTCACTGGTGCTCAGACTGATTGTACGTGAGTTTCAGCTCATGATGCGCTGAGCATGTGAGTCCGGCATATCCGTTGCTCAACAATACGCGAAAACGATCCACTTCATTGAAATGGAGAAATCAGCATGCGAAGACTTGTGATCACACTTATGAGTTTCTCCCTCGTGGCGACGTACTCTGCGTTCGCACAGGACGATGCCAGCGTGTCTACGGACAATCAGGCGGGGATTTCCGCTAATGATCAGGGAAATGTAACTAACGATCAGAATCAATCAGATCAGCAGAATGCAGGATTGCAGAGCAGCGATATGCAAAGCAATCAGGCTGGAACGACGGCTGATAACACGGGTGTGTCAGTAGCACCTGCGCCAGAAGCTAACAAGAAGAAGACCTTGGTTGACGAAAAAATCGGTCTGAAACCTCAGCTCGGTGTCGTGAATTATCGCGACGCTAGTAACGCTAAGTCGAATCGCGCTTTATACGGCGCGACCATTGACTTCAATATGGCTGGCTTTGTAAACAAAGAAATGGACACGGAACATCTGACTGGACTCTTTATTGGTCCACAGACCGGCTTCCTCTACTCACACATCGGTGCAGTGGGTGGTGGATTCTTCGGTGAAAGCGGCGCTCAAGGCGGTACTCCAGGAGTTCCAAACAGTAATGCTGGCGCCAACATGTTCCTGCTTCCAGCGAACTTGAAGGCAGGTTGGACTGCTTATGGATTCCGTCTCTCGGCTCACGGCGGTGGTAACGTCATCTATCGTTCCGCAGCAAACTCTATCTTGGTTGGTGTGAACACGCCTAACACTCCAAACTCCAAGTGGGGCATCCTGCCAGACGCAGGTGCTGAGCTTGAATACGGTGTCTTGAACGGCGGAGCAATCTTGGTCCGCTCCGACTGGACCTTTGGCGGAAGCAACACGATGTTCACTGGAACCGTCGGTTATTCTATGCCACTCGGCTAATCTGAACGAGCGTTGTATTGAGGACAACAGCAAGGCCGGCTTCGGGAAACCGAGGCCGGTTTTGTTTATAGCCCTTCGCGAAGATTCTGGATCAGCTCGAGGTTCTGCTCAACAAGCTTTCGCGCCTTGCCACGAGGCAAAGCAGGAGAGCCCGGCGTGTTCTGACTGCGGCTCACCGGAACAAACTGCTGATTTTGAGCCATGACATCAATTACCTGATAGACGTGCGCGGCTGACATCTGCCTGAGGTTCCGGATCAGGGACTGCGTGACCTTGATTGTGGCATCGCCTGTAATGCGATCGGAGCGATTGATGATGGAGGAGCGCATGCAGAGCTCAAGCAGAATGCGCTTGGTGCTTCCTGCGTAAAAATGATCGGCAGCGTGCTGAACAAGGTCGAGATAGGATTTTTGAAAAAGCTCGACTTCGCGCAAGCGATAAGGACTCAGAGCCACGTCGCGTCTCTTGGCGTAACTTGCGCGGATAATCTCAATGAATCGCTCGGCGCTCAGGAGCTTGGGTTCCTGAAGCCAGAGCTTCGGAAACTCGCGCATGATTTCGCGCATGCAGAAAACAGCGTCGCGCGTAATACCATCCGGCACGCGGTAGGCTTTTTTCTTGGACTGGGTTCTCTCAAAGTAAGCGTAATGCTTTCTGAAACTTTCAATGGCTCCCATATGCGAGTGCAGGAGGTAGGAGCGCTGCTTTTCCGAAAACCCCATCTTCTGCAGGATCAAATCATTGAGAGTTTTTTGGAAATGACGCTCAAAAAGCTGGAGAAGGGGATCGTTCCTGTAGCGGCGGATGTTTCGCTTTCGGCCCGTGATCAGGAAGTCCCGGATCTGCGCGAAATTCTGAACAATGTAGCGCGCCTTGGCTTTTTGCTCAGGAAGGTTTGTGGAGTAACGATCCACGTCCTCATAACGGTAGCCGCGATGATAAAGACCGAACTGGCGAACGGAGCCATAATCAATGATCCCGCCATTGGCCAGAATGTTATCGCCGTCCCAATCGAGCCAGCAGAAGATGTAGTTGCTCTCAAAGAGGGCAGCGGTTCTCGCAAACGTCAACGCCATCTGCTCAGCCATGAACTCATAGCGTTTGCGTTTATCGCGCAGGCTATCGGGCGCCTGCCAGGTACCATTGGCGATCTGGCGATCGATGAAAAAATCAATGGAGCCGCGAAGACCCTCAAGCGCGCCTTGCTTGAGATGATGAAAGAAGTGAGAAGGCCTGAGAAGACATTTGGATGCGCGCACATTGATGGAGGTCCCATCGCGGAAAGCGACGATGGCAAGCGTTCGCTCGGTTGGAACTCCGTTGCGATGAAAGATCTCACTCATGAGTGCTGCGCTGATGCCTTCATCCAAAGTGTTGTAGCCGTTACCGTAACCCACGCTGCGGTCGCCGGTCTTGAAGTATTTCTTTTCCTGCGCACACGCTGGGCTCAAGCAAGTTGCCCCGGTGCCCGAGCTTGAGACGTCCCAGCTCGTGCCGCGGTATTTAAAACAACCATTCCAGATGCCGCGGCCATCGCCTGAGGTCTTTCCGCGCTTGTCCGGATGTTGAAGCTGAAGATAGCGCGTGGCCATGTACTTGTTCGGCCGGATGTCTTTCTTGGGATATTGAATATTATGGATCTGGTCATACTCATTGATGATGACCAGGCTGAATGTTTCCAGAATTTTTGCGCTAAGCTTTGCAGTCAATTGCTCGGGATGATCTGAAGGAATAAGTCCCATTTCTTTTGCGAGCAGGAAATTAAAGAAGGCAACGCGTCCACCATGGCGAGTGCGAACAGGATAATCGACGTATCCGTTCGGCACGGCTTCTTTGAAAGGATGGCTTCCATCGATTCGATCAAAGAGCGTGTAGGAGTTGTCTGAGGTGAGTTGTGCGGTTTTCACAACTCTCTCTTCGGACAAGACATTGAAAGAGTTTAATTTTTCCCTTATTTGTTGAATGACTTCGGTCGATGAGTCAGGGTGAAACTCGTTCTATACTCAGGTGGACAGCAGCGCTCCAATCAGGAGTTGCATCAGGAACTGATGAATCTGACCGGTAAACGCCGGAATATCAGCCTGACTTACGTGCCCTTTTGCGCCGATAATGCTGAAATCTTTTTCCGCCGGATTTCAAAGAGGTTTCAAAGATTTGGCGCCTCTCGCTTTCAATGCCTTCCCCTGGATCTTCCTCATGCGCCAACGCCGGATGAGATCAAAAGAGCCTTCAGCAGTGATGTCGTTTATTTGGCGGGAGGAAACACATTCTACTTTCTTCATTGGATCAAAAAAAGAAAGCTGCTCGGGACTCTACGCAATTATGTGAAAGATGGTGGGGTGCTTGCGGGTCTCAGTGCTGGCGCTCACATGATGACGCCTCACATCGGCCTGGCGGGCCTCAAGGGGCTTGATCCTGATGAGAATGAGATTGGCCTGAAATCCTTGAGTGCGCTGGGATTAGTGGACTTTGAGTTCATGCCTCATTTTTATGAGAGCCGCCATAGCTTGAGAGTCATGCGCAACTATTCAGAGAAGAGCAGAACCACGATTTACGCTTGTGCCGATGGTGGCGGAATCGTGATCCATGGGCATCTTTTTTCAGTCTTGGGACGCTCCTGGGTCTTTCACGACGGTGATTGGCTTAAGCTCACCTGATCACCTGATTTGATGATCAGGCTGCCCGGCCCATTTTCTTTCGAATCAGTTTTTCGCCAAAATTATCGAGCTGCTTTTTAATATCTTCGATTGATTCGCGCACATGATCGACCGTGAATGTCGGGTCTTGAGCCATGGTCAATGCGCGTGATGCCTCTTCAATGACTTGCATGAAGATTTCAAGATTGGCTTCCTGAACAGGCGTTCGCCGTCTTTCAAGCGACTCGAAATCATGAACGATGATTTCCGTCCGGCCCCCATGGCCATGGATGGCTTTCACGTCATCCAGCGATTGGTAAAATGCCACGCTGCTTCTTTGAGAAATCCAGCGCAGTGCACACCATCCGTTGGAAAACTGGACTCCTTCGACCACAGGACCTGTTCCGCTGACACCGCTATGGTCTTCGATGCGATAAAAGTGAAATAGCTTCATATCGGCCCACCTGCCCGGTTCATCCCGTTAAGGAGGACAGATTGCAGGATCAAAGCCAACGCGGCGCAAAGGAACGAGAGGCCTAAGCGCTCTTTTTAACAGGAGTTGGTGGGGTGGCAGGAGTTGGTGCCTGAGAACTGGACGAGGGTGAACTTCCACCGGCTGGCGCCCATTGCTGAAAGATATTCTTGTCGTTCGCGTACTCCCACGCATCAGCACCGGCGATGTCGCCGCTTTTGATCAGATCCAGCATGACTTGATCGCCGACCTGCATGCCTTCTTTCTTGCCCGTTTGTTGAACGGAGAGAATCTGGAAGGTTTTGCCTTCGCGAATCAGGTTAGCTGATGCGGCCGTATTGACCAGAATGTCGTGAACGCAAACGCGGCGTCTGCGGTCAGCCGATGGAACGAGCTTTTGCGCAATGACGACCTTCAAGGTCTCTGACAAGACAGTGCGAATCTGAGTCTGCTCTTCGGCAGGAAACGTATTGATGATACGGTCGATCGTTTTGGAAGCCGAGTTCGTGTGCAGCGTCGAGAAAACTAGATGTCCCGTTTCGGCAGCCTTGAGAGCAAGTGCCACCGTCTCAGGATCGCGCATTTCGCCGACCAGAATGACGTCCGGGTCTTCACGAAGCGCGGCTTTCATTGCCGATGAAAAGCTGTTGAAGTGTTGTCCCATGGAGCGTTGATTCACCATGGACATTTTGCTTTCGTGCTGAAACTCGATCGGATCTTCAAGAGTCAGGATGTGGCCCTTGGTGGTCTGATTGATGTAATTGATCATCGCGGCCAGCGTGGTTGATTTACCGGAACCCGTTGGTCCGGTCACGAGCACAAGGCCGTTGTTGTAAGAGCACGCGGTTCTGCAGATCTCAGGAAGTTTCAAATCATCAATGGTCGGAGGCTGTTCCGCCAAGACACGCATGACGACTGACATTCCATGTCTTTGTTGAAACAAGTTCACACGGAAAATCCCGACGCCGGATGCCTTGAAAGCAAAGTCGATGTTCTTTTCTTTGACGAGCTCGCTTTTCTGCTCGTGGCTTGTGATCTGGGATGCCATTGCTTCGACTTCTGCTGCCGTCAAAGGAGGCGAGTTCAGTTTCACCATATCCCCTCGGACGCGAATCATCGGTACCGAGTTCGCGGCAAGGTGCAAGTCAGAGCCCTTGTTCTGGACCATGGTCTGCAGGAGTTGCATGAGGGTCAGTGCCATACTCTACTTATCGGCCCTATTCCTAAAATCTTAATAGAGGGCTTGCCAGAGGAGCCCGGTCTCTGCGAAAGTGAGCTCGCTGAGGTAAATCTATGAAAAGGTTAGTACTTTTTGACATCGACGGAACGCTTTTGCACGGGGGGACGCTCTGGCGTGAGTGTTTTGAGGGGGCTTTTCAAGCCTGTTTTCCGGATGTCGTTGTCAAGAAAGTAGGCTTTAACGGCAAAACGGATCCTCAGATTTGCCACGAGCTCATGGGAGAAAAGCCGCTTGCTGCTGCCCAAGCTTATGCCCAAACTTATGCAATGTCTAATTCCGTGCAAATGATTTTGGACGAGTATTTAGATCGTGTTGAAAAAGCATTGCCCACTCGTGCAAACGAAGTCGAGGCGCTTCCAGGTACACACGATCTATTAAGAGAGCTCTCCAACATTGCAGGATTGCAATTGGGACTTCTCACCGGAAATGTGCGTCGCGGAGCCAAGATCAAGCTTAGGGCCGCGAAAATGGATCACTTTTTTGATTTCGGTGAGTACGGTGCGTTTGGCGATGATCACTGGGATCGGTATTGCCTTCCACGGATTGCGGCGAGTCGCGCAATGAAAAGAGATGGAATCGAATATCGGGGAAAAGAGATCGTTGTGATCGGTGACACGATCCATGATGTAAATTGCGGGAAATCCATCGGAGTGCGATCGATTGCGGTAGGCACTGGCAGAAACGTGGATCGCGCTGAGCTTCTTGCGGCGCAACCTGATCATTTTTTCGAGAATTTAAGCGATATTTCTGCAGTTTTGCACGCAATCTCCTCGTAACACTCCTTAAGCAAATCTCACTTTGAGTCTTCATCGCACTCTCCGTGGCACTTCGGTTGCAGATGCCCGAAGTAACTGAAAACTGAATAGCTCTTCCCGAAAGTCGGGGTCGATCTCCATCGGCCGCGGCTTTTTGTAAGAGTGCTGACAGGTCGGGAAGGATCCTGACTGAGATTTCTTAAGGAGACACTTACTATGAAGCGCATGATTTCCGCTGTTTTCGCTGGCATGGCCGCAATTGCATTCACTTTGTCTGGCGCGTCTTTCGCGCAGACCACCACTGACAACACCAACGCTAACACGAACCAACAGCCAGGCACCGTGAGCACGAGTGCTGGTCAGAAGGCAGGCCAGAAGGCTGGCCAAGCAGCCGGCCAGAAGGCTGGTCAAAAGGCCGGCCAAAAAGCTGGTCAGTCCGCTGGTCAGAAGGCAGGCCAAGCTGCAGGTCAGAAGGCCGGTCAGAAGGCAGGCCAGAAGGCTGGTCAGGCTGCAGGTCAGAAAGCTGGACAGGCAGCAGGCCAGAAGGCAGGCGTAGCAGGTCAGAAGGCTGGACAGAAAGCCGGCCAAGCCGCTGGTCAAAAAGCTGGTCAGGTCGCTGGTCAGAAAGCTGGCCAAAAAGCAGGACAAGCAGCCGGCCAGAAGGCAGGCGTAGCAGGTCAGAAAGCTGGCCAAAAAGCTGGTCAAGCTGCAGGACAGAAGGCAGGCCAGGCAGCTGGTCAGAAGGCAGGCCAGAAGGCTGGACAGGCTGCAGGTCAGAAGGCAGGCCAGAAGGCTGGACAATCGGCATCCAAGGCAGGTCAGAAAGCTGGAGTTTCGTCCTCCACCGCGACGTACTAAGTCGAATACCCAGTACTGACTACTTAAGACGGACGCTTCCTTTAATGGAGCGTCCGTTTCTTTTTGCCTCGCCTTTTAATTCGGCCAATTTTTAATTTCGCTCCAATATTCTTTAAGGCATAATTAAGTAGCTTAATTGAGTCATTGGATATTTTCGCAGGTCCTGCAAAATGAGTCTTTAAGCACCTTGTAGGTATTCAAAGAATGAGAAGACGTTCTATGGCGAACAAAAACCAGACTGGCAATGGCACTCTCGTAGCCCTGGGACAACGCATTTTTGAAGTGAGAAAGAAAAAAGGGATCACCCTCGACGAACTCTCCCTTCGCATGCAAATCAGCAAAGGTAATCTTTCCGATATTGAGCGCGGCAAGCGTGATCCCCGTTTTCAGACACTGAAAGCGATCGCTGAGGGACTTGGGCTGAAGCTTCAAGCCCTCATTAAAGATCTCTAAAAAGATCTCTAAGCAATTCGGGCTTGAGCTGCGGACCGGCGAACATCATCGGACATCAGAGGCGCTGGGCGCGACATCAGTTCGATGAATCCGCTGTTGAACGCGACAAGGTCTGATGGCTGGCGACTGGTCACCCAGTTCGCGTCAAACACCGCGCCTTGATCCACCCAGTTTCCGCCGGCGTTCTTGATGTCATCTTTGATTGCGTAATAACTGGTAAGCGTTCTACCACGGACCAGGCCCGCAGAGATCAGGATCCAGGGCGCATGACAGATGATGCCCATGGGCTTTTCCGCAGCCTGAATTTCCTGCACGAACTTGATCACCAGAGGGTCAGCGCGCATCCGATCGGCATTGAGCGCACCACCCGGCAGGATCAGGCCGTGGTAGTTATCAGCATTTGCCATCTCCTGATCGAGATAAAGATCGACAGGGACAGACGTGGCCTTGTTCATGTGATGAAAACCTTGGATACGTTGTGAATCAATTCCAAGTTGTTGAGCTTCATCGCGAGCGCTTGGGGGCGCAATCACATCGACGTGCGCACCGGTCTGCCTGACGGCACGCAGTGGCTCCGTAAGCTCGAGTTCTTCAAAACCATGAGTGGCCAGCACAGCAATTCGCAGTTGGGTGAAATTGACCATAGTTGTTCTCCGTGCATCAGAATGCTGCGAAAGCTATACCGAAGCTTAGCGTAAGCGAAATTGGCTGCTGGCTTGAATTTTTGCGAGCGCGATCTGCGAGTTGGCAGCATCGATATCCATGGGAAGAGGCTTTGAAGATCTCAAAAGACGCTCGAGCCAGGGCATACCAAGTGGGTTCTTAAGATCCTTGAGCTGCGTAGAAGCAAGGGTTGTCTCGGCCTTGAGCTCGGTCTGCGCTCCGTATCCTACCGAAAAGCCTGAAAGCAAAAGCGCGGACCTGACAAAGGTTGCCGCACTATAAGTCGTCAGCACGGTCGATCGTCCTGAAGTGCGCCTGCTTTCGCATGAGCTAAAAAGCCGCTCAAAGCAACGAAGCGTCCAAAGCTGAGGCGCAGCTTTTGGAGAATAAAAGTCATAAAAGATCACTTCCGGGGCAGGCGACAATTCCTGATCCAGAAAGTCGCCAAACCGAAGCTCCCAGTGGATTTTTTCAGTTGGGCCAGCTGGGCTGATCCAGCTGCGATCTCTGATCAAAGCTTCAAGCTTTTCCCGGTGCCGCGCTTGGGTCGGAAAACTCTCAGGGTCCTTTAACGCAAGCTCAAGCCCATCGAGCGTGTTCTCAAAACTGACGATGTGCAAAGGGCGCGCGGTTTTTTGGGAGAGGGCAAGCTCAATGGCCGCAATCGCGTTTGAGGCAATTCCCATCCCGACATCATAAAGCACCAGGGGGGTTTGAATCGAAGCCTCGTCGCCCAGGCGATCGGCCAGCCCGCTTTGCTCAATATAGACTTTTTGAGCCTCGGCATCGGGTCCCACTTGAGAATGCATGGTCTCGCCCGCCTCAAGATCGCGGATTGAGGCCGTGCCGTTTTCGAAAACATGGACTTCGTGCCGGTTCATTTATATGGTGTCTACCATGGCTTACTCACCTAAATCCATCGAAGCAAAGTGGCAGAACTTCTGGGAAAAGAACCAGACTTTCAAGACCGAACAAAAGAGCACCAAGCCCAAGTACTATGTCCTGGATATGTTCCCGTATCCAAGCAGCTCGGGCCTCCATGTCGGTCACCCTGAAGGCTACACGGCAACCGATATTCTGGCGCGCTACAAGCGGGCTCGTGGATTTAACGTTTTACACCCGATGGGTTGGGACGCCTTTGGTCTTCCTGCCGAGCAATACGCACTCAAGACGGGAATTCATCCTGCCATCACGACCAATGAAGCCATTGAGAACTTCCGCCGCCAGCTCAAGATGCTGGGCTTCAGCTACGACTGGACGCGCGAAGTCGCCACTTGCGATCCAAGCTATTACAAGTGGACGCAATTCATCTTTTTGAAACTCCATGAGCGCGGCCTTGCGTACCAAAAGGAAGTGCCAGTCAACTGGTGCCCGGAGCTCAAGACCGTTCTTGCGAACGAAGAAGTCGTCGATGGAAAGTCCGAGCGCGGTGGCCATCCTGTGTACCGCGTTCCGATGAAGCAATGGATGCTCAAGATCACGGCCTACGCCGAGCGCCTCTTGAAAGATCTCGATGATCTCGATTGGCCAGAGAGCACCAAAGAGCTTCAACGCAATTGGATTGGTAAGAGCGAAGGCCTGCAAATCCATTTTGGAATCGATGGCTATCAAGACACTCTCGAAGTTTTCACCACGCGTCCTGACACGATTTTTGGCGTGACCTTTATGGTCATGGCGCCCGAGCATCCGCTCGTTGAGAAGTTCACGACTCCTGCGCAAAAAGCTGCGGTTCAAGCCTATCGCGAAGCTGCAGGCAAGAAGTCCGAGATTGCGCGCCAGGAAGAAACCAAAGAAAAAACCGGCGTTTTCACCGGCGCATTTGCCGTCAACCCGCTCAACGGTCAGAAGATCCAGATCTGGATCGCTGATTACGTCATGATGGGCTACGGCACGGGCGCCGTGATGGCCGTTCCTGGTCACGATGAGCGCGACCATGAATTTGCGAAGCAATTCAACCTTCCGATCATTGAAGTTGTCGCTCCTGCCGATGGCTCAAAACCCGAGGGCTGTTTTGCTGGCGAAGGCGTTGCTATCAACTCTGGCTTCATCAACGGCAAGCCTACGAAAGAAGCAAAAGAAGCTCTCATTCAATGGGCTGAAAAAGAAGGCAAGGGCAAGCGCACGATTCAGTACAAGCTTCGTGATTGGCTCTTCTCGCGCCAACGTTATTGGGGAGAGCCATTCCCAATCATTCACCTGGAAGATGGCGCGCGCGAAGCATTGCCACTGAACGAGCTTCCAGTCGTTCTTCCCAACGTGCAAAGCTATGAGCCATCGGGCACGGGCGAGAGCCCGCTTGCTGCGATCCAAGAGTGGCTCATGACTCATGATCCAAAGACCGGAAAACCAGCTCGTCGCGAAACCGACACGATGCCTGGAAGCGCAGGCTCGTCCTGGTACTTCCTTCGTTACTGCGATCCGCATAACGATCAAGAACCTTTCAGCAGCGAAGCTGAAAAGTACTTTATGCCAGTCGACCTTTACTTGGGCGGACCAGAGCACGCGGTCGGTCATTTGCTCTATGCTCGTTTCTGGACCAAGGTTCTTTTCGATGCAGGTCTCACGACCCATCACGAGCCATTCAAAAAGCTCGTTCACCAGGGAATGATCTTGGGCGAAGACGGCGAGAAGATGTCCAAGTCTCGCGGAAACGTCATCAACCCAGACCACGTCGTTGAAAAATACGGTGCCGACACCTTGCGCATGTACGAGATGTTCATGGGACCACTCGATCGCGACAAGCCATGGTCGACGACCGCAATCGAAGGCGTCTATCGCTTTGCTCAACGCGCCTGGCGTGTGTTTGTCGATGACGACAACGAGGCCGGAACGCGTAAGCATCTTTTCAGCGACGATGCGCCAACGGCTGAAGATCTCAAGATCACGCACAAGACGATTCAAAAGGTCACCGAAGATATTGAGAACCTGCGCTTCAATACGGCCATCAGCCAGATGATGATCTTTGTGAATCACTTCACAAAGCTTGAGAAGCGCCCCAAGGCGTGCCTCAAGCCTTTCGTCCAACTCTTGAACCCATTTTCTCCTCACCTGGCTGAAGAGCTTTGGGAAATGATTGGCGAGAAATCCTCGCTCACTTACGAGCCATGGCCTGCGTTTGATCCAGCTCTTACCAAAGACGATGTGATCACGATCGCAATCCAAGTCATGGGCAAGACCCGTGGCACGATTGAGATCGCACCAGGTTCAGATCAAGCCTTGGTTGAAGAAGCCGCAAAGAAGATCCCAACTGTTGCAAACCAGCTTGAAGGGAAGCAGATCCGTAAGGTGATCTTTGTGAAGGATAAGATCCTGAACTTTGTTGCTGGCTAATTAGCTGCGCTAATTTGGGCAGGCTAATCGGACGGGACAATGATCGAAGGCGACTCTTCACTGACTCAGTGGGGAGTCGCTTTTTTCGTTTTGCTCGAGTTGGGCCGGCTTTCGTCAACTCAGTTCTCCAACGTTGCTTTCAAGCTTTGAACTATGCAGCCTTCTGCGAGCTTTTGGCGGAGCTGTTGTTTTTCAGAGAGCTGCTTGTCAAATGCGAGGGGTTTTTCAAGATATTTGTCCATCACACGAAGCGCTTCCGTGCGGATTTCAGGGGCTTTTCCGCCAAGTTTCGCATAGTAAAAGGCTGCATCCTGCTTGGGCGCTTCGCCGACGGACGGATGGATAACCAATTTTCCTATGGCATCGATGATACGTTGATCCACCGGTGGATTCAGATAGCGCACAACCTCGGTGTCAATCGAAAGTCGGCCACTTAGTAATTGCTCTTTCGAGAAGTGATCCAAACTCAGTGCTTTGAGGTAAAGCTGAAGACACCTTTCTGTCTGGCAATTCAGTTGTCCAAGAGTCCTGACATCGGTGATTCGGTCGGTTAATTCTGGGTTGGACCGTGCGGCAGCAACTACAATTTCAGTGAAGTTGTATCTGAAGCTCAGGTCGGCCTCTGCTCGGTCGATGATGTCTCTTACAATGGCAATGTCTTTTGGAGGATGCTTCTTAAAGTAAAGAGCCACGGTCGATGCGGTATCGATCTCACGTAGGTTCTTGATTAAGTAATCAAAAACAAGTCGTTCCGAGTCCGGACGTATAGAGCCAGTTTGGGCAAAGAACTTGATCGCCGACATTTTATCGCCCGAGCGAAGCTCCTGGTAAACCAGTTGGTCGACTTCATCGGTAAGGGGTTGGCGGCTAAAGTAGTCCATTGCCCCTCTTTTTTCCCTTTCATCTCCTGTTTTTAGAGCGTGAAGCCTTTCCTCTCCCAGCCAGGGGATTCGGCTTTTGTGATCGATCTCCCAATCCAGCAATCGCCTGTTGGCTGAGTAACGTATTTCCGGGTTGCCAAGGTGTCGCAACAAAGGCCTGATCAGATCAGGGCTGATTCCTGCGGCGTGTTTCATTAAAATGTTGTGAATGATAGGTGCATGACTCGATTGCCCAAATGTCGCCGGACCGTGCATTGAAAGAATTTTAGGCAAAAGTTTTTTATAAAGGGATTCAAAGTCCTTAGGAGGAATCTTAGAAAGATACTTGTCGAATAAAGTATCGAAATTTGAATTGAACGATGCCAGTGGGATTTGATCGAGTCGAAGAAACGCCTGAATCACATCTGCTGCAGAGTCTTTTGGAAGAAAGCTCATGGCTAATGGCAGGCCAGGCGGTACTTTTCCAGTCGGGGATTGGACGTTTTTGAGGATCTTCAGGGTTAGGGATTTTAGATTCTCAGCGGTTCTTTCGCTCATCTGGTCAAAGAGATTTGGGAAGATCTTTTTGAATGAGGCGAAAAACGTCATCGAAGGTTTTGACTTCTCAGACTCGTTTTCTAGCATCTTAAGAAGTGTCTCACGTTCCTTGGCGCTCAGACTGTTTTGCCTATTGATCATCTTGCGCTCGAGTCGCTCACGGATCCCAAGGTCTGATTCGTCACCCATTTTTTCCGCAGCGACCATTTCCAGGTATTCCACTGGCCCGATACTCAGGCTTTCCGGAATCACTCGGATCGCAGCTTTATTTTTTATAACGACGAAATCCTCTGCCGCTTTTTCGAAGTCCACACCCTCGCGTGCGTTAGGGTCGAGATGAAAACGAATTGTGAGACCTGATCCGACAGCGCCCTTTGTTCCAATCCGTGTATAGAATCCGTCTCCATGTACGGCCAGTTCACCTGTCGCGCCTTGCCGAGAGGTGAGAACATTAGGATCGCCCGTATGAGCGCGCGTGATGCTCTCGTAAGCAAGGTAGTTATTTGTTTCATGCGCCACAATGTCTAGCCCAAGCTCATGAGCGGTTTTACCAGTTCCTTGGCCAACGGGCTTTGTTCGGAGTGGCTCTTTGTTCAGCCACCAGGCGAGCGAGTCTTGCTCGTTCGGGTTAGCCTTAATGGAAGAGAGCTTTTCTCTGAGCCCGAGCCTATCGAGCGTAGTGTGTGCGTACTCAATATTTACCGCGTTTTGGATGAGTTTTTTGCTATTCTTTTCGATCCATTTAGCGACGTAATCATTCTTAGCAATTTCCTTCGGATCGAACTCTCGAATGATCTTTTGGATTCGAGTGAGATCCTCAGGCTTGATCTTCAGCTCATACTGAAATGCCTTGGTAAGAAAACGGATCGCCGAAAGAATAGGAGGATTACGGCCTTCTTTAGCAAATTTGGTCGACTCATGAGACGGAGAGAAGTAGTAATGGAGCGTTCCGTCTTGAATATCCTTGAGGAAATAAGGCTCATGGGATTTCCAGTCTCTCACGTCACGAACGACTGAGTCTCCATGGGTAGGCTTTGTAATTTCAATCAGCCCTGTGGAGTTTGAGTCCGTGTGCTGATTCATGAAATCAGGGTTGTTCAAGATCGCTTGCTTATCGCCCATGTCTTGCGTTAGGAGACGAACTTCCCAAGCAGTCTTACTGCCTTGAAGATGTGGAAACTTCTCTTGGAGTGCAGCTTGAAGTTTCTTTGCTTGCTCTTCGTTTCCGTCAATGACGATGTCCAAGTCCTGAGTTGAGCGATAAATGTTCGTGTAATCGTAATCAAAACGATTGGGCTGAAACCTTGGGTCGCCTTTCTCGCGTTGCATGTCCCATTTCACATAATGGGCATAACCGGCTGCAGTCCCGCCAAAGAGATAGGCCTTTACGCCCAATCGCGCCGCTTCTTCACGAATGAACCCAAACTCACGGACACGCATCAAGCGCGAGCCGATCTCGGTACTGAGATCCTTTGTACTGAGAGTGACTGGGGCGCTCACTAATTGTGCATCTGCCGCAAGAACGGCACTGGATAGCGTGAAATTCGACGCTGTCAAAAGAGCGAGCGCAAGCATTAGGGGAGAACGCACCCAGCTCACTGCCCGAATTAGTGAAAAACAGCCCCTCTCCATCGCCTAGCTTTTCGGCAAACCCCGGACTAAACTTGAGAAGCTTAAGTAAATAAATAAATGTAAAAACAGTAAGTTACGTGGATTCGTAACGGAAGCTTCCCTCAATACAGAGGTATTGATCAAGCCCACCGGGTTTAGAGCGGAAGGTCTCCACTTTGCTTTCCACCAGGTGAGCCGAGTGAAGCGCGCTGAGGATCTCGGCCAGCGTATGAAGATAAAGCGTATCACTCAAAGTCGTTCCGTCACTGCGCTTGGTCACTCCATCAAGGCGAGAGCCTTCCTGACGAGTCTCTGTATAAGGCGCAGTCCAGAGC
This sequence comes from Bdellovibrionia bacterium, assembly GCA_045805065.1. Taxonomy (GTDB): domain Bacteria; phylum Bdellovibrionota; class UBA1018; order UBA1018; family UBA1018; genus CAZCBS01. The sequence goes on from JBJMMA010000106.1 coordinate 41,175, forward strand.
GAGTAGGCCGCAGGGTTTGCCGTAATGATGAGAAATGAGCCGCCCTTCTTTAAAACGCGAGCAAGCTCAGAGGACGCTTTTCTAATATCGCTGAGCAAATGCCATACTGAGACCGAGAAAGCCGCATCAAAGGAGCCGTCTGAAAACGGCATCTGATAGACGCTGCCCAGGACAAATCCTCTATCGGCCTGAGGGTAGAGTTCTTTTGCGCGATCAACGAGAAGAGAAGAAGGCTCAAGGCCCGTATAGTTTCTTTGAGAAAGATCGATGTGGGCCGAGCAGATTCCCTGGCCTGATCCGATATCAAGAACGTCTTTCGGCGCGACTCGACTTAACCACTCGTTGAGTCTGGGATAGATATCGCTCTCACGAACGCGAGCCTTTTCGCTCTCAATCATTTGGATCCAGTCCAGCGCCACGTTTGGGTCGTTGAAGTTCTGGTCATCCATACGAAGTCTTCCGGGTTTAAAAGCCTAAAGCGGCGACGCTTGTTTTGAGACGCGCGGGAAGTGCTTCTCGGAATGATGTCGCTTTAGAGCCAAGTGTTTGCGGATGGATCTCACCCAAGCGGATCGCATTCACCGCGCAAATCGTTCGAGCCTGATGGATCGTCTCTCCGCGCTTTGCGACTGAGCATTCCTTCAGGCGATCAAAAAGAGCCGCAGCAAAAACAGGAGATTGAGAAGCCTTCTCCATCAGCTCTGCCATACGAACTGAGAACTCACGAAGCACCGGAGGAAGACCTGCGCCTTCTTGCTTTTCGCGCTCCAGCACCTGAATGCGATAGGTTTCGCGATCAGGCATCTTAAACTCAAGCTCGGCGCCACTGATTCCAGCGCTCATGTCTGTCGGATTAGAATTTGCGGAAGTAGCGTTTATTGGAGTGCTAGACGCAGATGCTGGTGCAGAAGGAGCGCTTGGCGCAACGGATTCTGCAGAAGTTTTTTCAAGCGTACGTGTCTTTCGATGCGATTGCCAGCTTGTGAGCCCAACCCAGAGGATGGCTCCAGCTAGGAAGAAGATGAGAGCGGCTTGATTCTTTCGCATTCTCATCATCTCTGATTAAAAGTGCACTTTCTTTGCATCGACGCTGCCCATCTCAGGTGGCGGAGGCGATTGCGTATTCAGATAGGCACGGACATTAGGAGCCAGGCGTGAGTAATCTTCCGTAGCGCTTGCGAGCGCCTCCTGCTTTTGCTTCTCCGTGCAGTTGGTGCAAGCTCTGAGCACGTTTCTTGAGAAAACAAATCCGACCGAATAAGCGCCCCAAGGCACGACGTCGCAGGCAAGCTCTCCTGCCAGCGGATGACCCTTTGGACAAGGGTAGTGCATATAGGTGCAGGAGAGTCCACCGATCGAGACGTGTCCGTAATCGCCGCGATCAATCATCTCAAGATCGCCAAAGGAAGGGATGCGCGCGCAATCCGAGTGCCGCGCTTCATGAACCCACGTATCGAGGCGATCCATCTGAGTCGTCTTTGGATCAACGTACGCCCCACCCATTCCGATAAAGCCCACGCGAGGGCTTGTGATCACGACTTGCGTATGATCAAAGTCGACGACTTGCGGGATCGCTTTGCGATTTCCTAAAACAGTTGCCTGAAAGTAGAAGGGCAGCGAGTAAGGTGAAAAGTTTTCGGCATAGGTCGTTGGATCCATCTGCGATTGATCGGGCATGACCGAAACAACGCCGACGTAGTGCACGCGCTCGAGCAGATAGCGGATGATGTCTTGCGCGGTCGTGCCATGAAAAAGCAATTTGAAGTGGTTGTCCACTTTTGGACCAAACTGAAGCGCGCTCAGAGTGTTCAGATCCGATGTGATCAGAGCCTGCACGCCGGGCGGAAGCCTCACCGTATCGTATCGAATCGCCGGGGCGGATTGAGGAGGAGGCGGAGTGTTCTCCACTCCAATCGTCACGCCCAATGCTAAAGGCGATATGCTCGCCATCGTCCCGAGAATCCCCAGGAGTGCGATTAAACTCCGATACTGCTTCGTCATACGTGCCGGACGTATTACGACAGATGCAGCTATTCAGCCAATGTATTCTTCAATAGTTATTATGCAGCTGTGGCCGCTGCCATTAGGCAGCTGTTGCTAAGAATGCGGCCTTCAAATAGTTGCAGTACTCACGCACAGCCTCACGCTCGGACTCGGAATTGAAAATAAAGGTGAGATGAACGCGGTAGTTGAAACTGCGAACCGACATAATCCCTGGATTCACAGGGATTTCGGTGCAGGCAACGACTTTGCCTTTGATGAAGAAATTTCTGAGACTTGGAATATTGAGGGTCAATTCCTGATGGCCTCCGAAAGGGGAGTCCGCGAAAAGGTGGATTCCATCCGGGGTAAGCTCATTGAGAACGACCATGGCCTGGAAAATCGTCTTGGGACGACCCACGCCCTCGTCCAAAACCAACTCGGCCGGAGTCTTTTTCAGGTGCGCGAACGGGTTATTTTCCAGCTGGATTTCAGGCAGCTGCCGTTTAAGTGATCTTTTAGGCTTTTTCCGACCGTAAGGGTTCCGTCTCATACCTAGCTCGTATCGGCTAACTTGCCCAAAACGTTAAATTTGACACGTTGCGTTGCGCCTTGAATCCTGTTACAAGGTGGGGTATCCCAAAGCAACCGTACACATAAGCCAATTTTTGCCAAAGTTTTCTAGAAAGGCTCCGTCCATGCGCATGAGAGAATGGGTTGTCCTCAGCGGTAACGCCAACCGGCCCCTGGCTCAAAAGATCTGCGATAAGTTAGGGAAAACATTGGGACATGCGGAAGCCAGACGCTTCAGCGACGGCGAAGTTTTTGTCGAAATCGGCGAAAACGTCCGCGGCCGCGATGTCTATGTGATCCAGTCGACCTGCCGGCCTGCTAACGACACCTTGATGGAATTGCTCATTATGATCGATGCCTTAAAGAGAGCATCGGCCAAGGAAATCACGGCAGTCATGCCTTACTACGGATATGCCCGCCAGGATCGTAAAGTGGCGCCTCGTACCCCGATCAGCGCAAAACTGGTTGCGGACCTTCTCACTTCCGCTGGTGCAACCCGCGTGGTCTCGATGGACCTTCACGCAGGCCAGATCCAAGGCTTCTTTGATATCCCATTTGATAACCTCTTCTCCTCGCCCGTCCTCATTGATTACCTCAAGAAGGAACTCATGCATGACGGCGAAGTCGTTCTCGTCAGCCCGGACGCAGGGGGCGTTGAGCGCGTTCGCGCTTACGCTAAGCGCTTGAATGCTTCTGTTGCCATGATCGATAAGCGCCGGACCGGTCCAAACGTTGCCAAGGCCATGAACGTGATCGGTGATGTGAGTGGCAAGACCGCAATCATTGTCGACGACATGATTGATACGGCAGGAACTCTGACTGAAGCTGCGGGCGCGGTTCTCGCTCATGGCGCAACGAAAGTTTACGCCTGCGCAACTCACGGCGTTCTCTCGGGTCCAGCCATCAGCCGCATCATGGATTCGCCGATTCAGCGCGTGATCGTAACCGATACGATTCCACTGTCGCCAGAGGCCGAAGCTTGCGGAAAGATCGTTCAGCTCTCCGTGGCTGACATCCTGGCCGAAGCCATTTACCGCATTCACAACTACGACAGCGTGAGCAGCCTTTTCATCTAATGACCAAGCAAGCCGGAGGCGCGCTGAGAATATAATGAAGATCATTGCCGGCCTGGGCAATCCGGGACCGAAATACGAAACCACCCGGCACAACGCAGGCTTTCTTGCGATTGATCGTCTTGTCGATGATTGGAGAGCCACGGGTCCTGCTTACAGCTACCAGGGCCAGGTCTGGCAGGCGAGCGTGGGGGGCGAGAAAGTCATTCTCGTTAAGCCTGAAACTTACATGAACTCCTCAGGCGAGTGCATCGGCCCCCTGATGAAGTTCTATAAATGCCAGCCGCAAGACCTCATCGTCATTTACGATGAGCTGGATCTTAAGCCCATGCAAATGCGGATGAAATGCGGCGGAGGCGCTGGCGGCCATAACGGCATCAAGTCCATCGACCAGCATTTGGGGTTTTTAGGCCCTAAGGCGCTTGAGTACTACCGCGTGCGCCTGGGAATTGGGCACCCAAACAAGGGCGTTCACGTTTCTGCGCAAAGCAATTACGCAAGAACTGTGGTAGATTACGTGCTTCAGAACTTTACAGACCAGGAGCTTCAGGAATTAGATCCGCTGCTCGATGATGTGAAAAAAGCGGTCGAGCTGATCCTTGCAGGTCAGGCCACGCGCGCGATGAATACTTATAATCAGGAGAGGAAATAACAATGGGTTTTGCATGCGGTATCGTCGGACTTCCTAACGTGGGTAAGTCGACCATTTTCAACGCGCTCACGTCGGCCAAGGCCGAAGCTGCGAACTATCCTTTCTGCACCATCGATCCAAACACCGGGATCGTTAAGGTTCCTGATAAACGCCTCTCAGACATCGCAAAGTACATCCCGCCTCAAAAGCTGGTTCCAGCGAACATGACCTTTGTCGATATCGCGGGCCTTGTGAAAGGCGCATCCAAAGGCGAAGGCCTGGGGAATCAATTCTTAGGTCACATTCGTGAGACCAACGCGATCGCGCACGTCGTTCGCTGCTTCTCTGATCCAAACGTCATTCACGTCGATGGATCGGTGGATCCGCTTCGCGATATCTCGGTCATTGATACCGAACTCATTTTCGCTGACCTCGATACGATCAATAAGCGCTACAACCAGATGGAGAAAGCAGCGCGCGCTGGAACCGATAAGAGAGCTGCCGCTGTCATGGGCGTTCTCACGCCGGTCAGAGCCGCCCTGGAGTCCGGTAAGGCAGTGCGCTCCTTGCGTCTGAGTGAAGATGAGCTTGAGCTCATTCACGACTTCCACCTGATCACGGCCAAGAAGGTCATGTACGTTGCCAACGTGGACGATAGCGATATCGGAAACCCAGAGCCAAACGAGTACGTGAAGCGCCTTCTTGCGCACGCTGAAAAAGAAGGTAGCCCAGTCGTTCAGATCTGCGGAAAGATCGAGTCTGAAATCGCCGAACTTTCTGAAGAAGAGAAAGTCGGATTTCTGAAAGACATGGGAATGGATGAGCCAGGTCTGAACCGCGTGATTCGCGCAGGTTATGATCTCCTTGGACTTCAAACTTACTTCACAGCAGGTGAGATGGAAGTTCGCGCCTGGACGATCCAAAAAGGCTTCAAGGCCCCACAAGCCGCAGGCGTCATTCACACGGACTTTGAAAAGGGCTTCATCAAAGCTGAAGTCTATCACTATGACGATCTCATGAAGTACAAGAGCGAGTCCGCGATCCGCGATGCGGGCGCACTTCGCCTCGAAGGCAAAGAGTACGTCGTTCGTGATGGCGACGTGATGCACTTCCGTTTTGCGGTTTAATCCGTAAGCTTGCTCACAAGGTTGTGAGTTTTATTTTCGAGTAAAGCAGCTTTCGATTTTCCAGTTTCAAGCGCGAGTGGTTTCATAGTTTCAGGGAGAGAAATTATGAAACCATTTCGCGACATGAAAGCTGCGGCTTTTTTGATGTCTCTGTTCGCCTCATTGGCCTTGTCTGCCTGTAACGCTGAAGTGACAGGGCCGGATGGTACGATCCCATCGATTGATTGGGGTGGGGGCGGAGGCGGTCACACAAGTGACTTTGAACACCTCATCAGCGGACCATCGATCGATGGAACGTGGAAATCAAAATGCGTTGAAGATAAGCGGCAGAACAAAAGGTGGGATCTCATCACGCTTACGGTCTCTGGTCAAAGCGTGACCCGTCTGAATCGCTGGTTTAACGATGAGAACTGCACTCAAAGTGCGGGTGAAAAAAATGAGATCGGACGCTTTCGCTATCTGAGAAACAATACGCGAGGCGATTTTGAAGTCGAGTATGCCTTCAAGATGCAGAACGGCACGTACACTCAGTACGAGACTTTCAATCTCAAGGGCCAGACGCTTTACATTAGCAATGAGATTGGCGGCGAGGGTGCAGCAGACGTTCCACTTTTACGCGATGGTGGCGGCAATAACCCAAGTCCAACTCCTGCTCCAACTCCAGCTCCAACCCCGACTCAAGTTCCGGATGGGAAATCGCACGCGGCGACTTACGGAGATGAGATTCACTTTGTAGGGAAGAGTTTGTACGGAACGCAAAACGAGACCTATACCAACCAGGGATATGATTCATCGTATAAGACGTGGACCGTTTTTTACAAAATCGAGCCAGGCACGAGCATGGGCTATGATTACTACCGTACTCTTTGGTCTACGGCTCAGGCCAATGAGTATCTCAACAACTGCGCAGGTCATGCTGGAACGCTTGAGACGGTCACCGTCCCTGCCGGCACCTTTCAGACTTGTAAGGTTGTGAACTCAAAATCCATCATCTGGTACGGAAACGTTCCAATTTTTGGATACGTGAAAGTCGCGTTCAGGGACGGTTCTTATACGGGCGAACTCAAAAGTTACTTCTGGGGAGACTCCTTAGGGAGCGGCTTATTTCATTTTTAAGAGGGCGCATGGTGCTTGCAAAACTCTCTGCGGAGGATACTTCCGCATGATCACGCAGAGCACCGATGATATTCGTGACCAAAATCTTGAGTTGGTTCGCCGCTTTTACACCTTAGCCTTTGTCGAGCATGATCTTGAGCGCGCTGGCTCGCTCATGGCTCCTGATTACATGCTTCATGACCCAACGCTTGAGAGCGGGCAGCTCAGTGGAATTGATGCCTGGAAGAGGCTACAGGGAAGTTATTTCCAGATGATTCCCAATCATCAATTGACCATTCAAGATCAGATTGCCGATAGCAATAAAGTCGTCACTCGCTGGTGCGCCAAGGGCACCGAGGGTGGAAGCAACTTTGATGTCACCGGCATCACCATCACGCGCATTCAAGACGGACAGATCGCCGAAGAATGGCAGGACTGGGACGCTGAAGGCCTTTATCGCCAGATGGGACAAACGCCGGATCGTCGCAAGACTGCTTAGACTCGCACCAGATCATGCGGCATGTTTCCGCGTGGCGATCTCAGGTACGCAAACGGTGTGGCCAAGCTGAAGTTTGCCACGCGTGAGGTGTAAATGTCCGCGTAACGCTCCAGTTGAAACGCAAGATGGCTCTTGTCGTTTCCAGTGCGCATGAGCGGGCCCCAGATTTCATTGCTGAGCTGGGCTGCGGCTTCCGCAAGCGGGCTGATCTCAAGATCCAGAGCTTCAAGCTTTCCACGAACCTCAGCGAGCTTCTTTTGAAGCGACTCCAAGGATTCGCCCACTTGTTCGCCGTAGCCTTGCTCTTTTCTTTGTAGCTCAATGCGAACAGTGCAAAGCTCGTCTTCAATCTGCTCTTTTTCTTCCATCAGCCGGACAAGCTCAAGTTCCTGGGGGGCAAAGGCAAGCTGCGCTTCGATTTCATCTTCAAGCTCGCGAAGGATCAAAGCCGTTCTCCAACGAAGAACTGCCTTGGTCACTTTCACGTCACCAAACATGTGATCGCCGACATACAGGATCTCATCGCCACTGAGGCCCAGGTGCTTCTCCACGTGGCGAGCGCTTCCGCCAAAAAACGCGGCGCCCGGTCTTAAACCCGCAACCGATGGGGCAAGGTAGCCTTCTTCGGTCATGACTTCAAAAAGCGGGTTCTCCATCGTGAAGAACTCAGGCTTGCGAGCCGACACAATGATCACATCAAAGAGCTCGCGCCAGGTCATTCCATCCGGCAAGAACGGATCAAACGTGTACTCCATCATTGGAACGGTATAGGTCCACTCCGAGTTCGTGATCAGCATGAGCTTTTTGCCCGCTTTTTTCTGATCCAAAAGCGCAAGCGGCACTTCAGGCTCCAGGATCACGTAACGGGTCGGATCATTGATGACTTCGGCCTTCAGCCTTCCATCCATGTGGAGAGCGTTCAAAGTGTTTCGGATTTTCCAATAGAGATCCGTGTATCCAATTCCTTCAGGAAGTTTTCTTTGATCCAGAAGCTCAACCAGCTGCGCGTACATGCAGCCTTCTGAGAGCGAGAAAAGAGTGTTGAGGAAAACCCAGCGGCGCTCATTGAGATCAATGATCGTGCGAGCGTACTCATCGCGGAGTGCCTCATGTTCAAGCACTTTGGTTCCGTGCATGCCGCGCTTGATAAAGCCAAAGCGATTGGCCTTAACGAGGTTTCCTTTTTGAGTATCAATGATGAGACCTCGAACAATGATCTTGGGATCAAAGACCAGGTCAGCCGTTGGCCAGCCCAGTTCGGCGAGGCTGAGTTTCAGATACTCGTACGCGCGACGCTCCCATTCCTCATAGTGATAATGAATGAGCGTGTAATCCATGTCATAGCCAATGGCCTTGATGGATCTCAAGTTCAGGGTACGGTTGCAGAAGACGCGTCGCGAGTGGGACAAATCCATGGTTAGATTCATCCCATATCCCTAGCCCGCCTGCAAGAAGGGCTATGTCAAGAATGCAATAAGATCAGGGTGTTGCCGATGGAGCCGGTGATCCAGAAGGCATTGGCGCTGCCGAAGCGGCTGGCGCGGGCTCGTCTGCTTGTGTCACGGTTTCTGCGGTCAGTTCCGAGAGATGCGGCCCGTAGTTATGCCAGAAGAAGTCGAGTTTCAGGCGCTGGGCTTGCTCAGGGTTGAGCCTGTGCGTGTACCAGAAGTAGTTTCTGATGATCGCCATCACGTACTCGCGAGTTTCCTTGTAAGGAATCGCCTCGATGAACTCAAGCATCGGACGCCCCGAAGGCGTGGCCTTGATCCAGCGGTTCACGGCTCCAGGACCTGCGTTGTAGCTTGCCGTCGCGTAAACGATGTTTCCCTGGAAGCGGTTCAAAAGCTTGCTGAGGTATAGCGTACCCGTCTTAAGATTGGTTTCAGGAGTCAGAAGCTCACTTCGAGCAAGACCTGAGACCGTATCGACTGCGGTCGTAGGCATGAGCTGCATCAGGCCCAGGGCGCCTGAGACAGACGATGCCGTTTGATCAAACGAGGATTCTTGCTTGATCAGACTCATGACAAGCACGGGATCGAGCTTTTGATCTTCAGAGAACTTTTTGACTTCTTTCAATGGATCGAGCGGAAAGATGACCGTGCTGAAATATTGAGAATAAGCGCCCGTGTATCCGCGAGCAATGAGCTCGTTCAAGATCGGAAACGCCGTCACCCAGCTCTTTGCCTCAGAGTGAAGCATGGCAAGATAAACCAAAAAGCCATTCGATAATCCATCGCGTGCTTTGAAATCTTTGAGCTCAATGGCGGCCAGGCCATAAGCTTTGGATGCAATCAGGCCCTGAGCGCGGCGAAGTCGGAAGATCTCATGAGGATGAAGAAACTGATCAAAGTCCGTTCCCATCGGAGGCTTTGCATCGAGCGTGCTGTGAGGATCCACTCCTGTATCAAGAGCTGCAAGGAGTCCGTAGTAAGTCAGAGGCGAGCTCTTTTGAAGCTCTCCGAGGAGTCTGCGAGACTCATCGTCTTTTCCTTGCTTCTTTAAAGCCTGCGCAAGCCAGTAGATCGCGCGAAAGCGTGCGCTTGAGCGAGGAAATTCATCCGTAAACTTTCTAAAGGCATCAATCGCGTCCTTGTTCTTGCCATCCAGATAAAGCGCCATGGCTTGATCGATCGCAGCCTGATCGAGGTCGGGCGCACGATAGGATTGCGAGAGCTTTTGAAAGCTTGGAGCGCGAGGAAGCTTCTCTTTATATTCAGGGAAAACTTTTACGATCGCTTTGAATTCTTCTGTGGAGCGCGAGTAGTAACCCGCCAGGCGTTGAACCCAGGACAGACACATCTCTGACTTTTGATGTGAGCACGCCTTGGCGTACGCTGAGAGCTCTTCAGGCTCAACATAAGCCATGTCAGGCGTTCCATAAACGCGAACCAATTCGTTTTCAAAACTCGATTGGCAAGCGCTCCATTTTTCAGATCCACATTGAGAGCGTCCCAGGAGTCCTTCCGCTGCTGCCATCTGATGAGGCAAGGATCTCAAAAGAGGGGAGTAAGGAAATTTTGCTGAAAGCGGAGTCAAAAGGGTGATTGCAGCCTGGGCGTCTTTTCCTGCGGCCGCAAACTCATCTTTCTCAAGGGCGGCACGAGCCTGCTGAATGCTTGCTTGCGCTGCGATCCAGCGCGCGTAATCGCCAAAGCGCGAGTCAGAGACGACACCTTGCGCAGCTTTCTTTGCGGCTTCGTATTTCTTGGCCTCAAGCGCGTCGTAGGCAGTCTTCAAGGACTTGGCCTTTTTGTTTTTGTAGACGCTGTAGAGTTGCTCTTCGAGCTCATCAATCGGGGCGGTCTCGCCTTCCGGGATGCGGCCTTCTTTTTTTGCGGCTGCTTTTTCAATAGCAGCTTTTTTTCCGGCCTTGCTTGCGATCTTTCTCTGAGCGCCGTCATGTGCGGCTGCCAGTGTTTTCTTGGCATGTTTCTTATTTGCAGAAGCGTGCCAGGCGTTTGCATCCACAGAATAAAAAGATGACGTCAGGACAACACTTAAGAGCGCAGGGCTTGCGAGACGGATGAGCAAATTCCTTTTCACACGGTCTCCAGATGTTTTTGATGTTCGCGTTGTAGTTTTAAAAGTGCCGCCTCACAAAGTCCGAGCGAGCGCCACGCGCAAGGCGCGCATGCTTTGTGATGAGCTTCGAGCGTCATGTTCTTAGCAATCTTTTTCTTGGCCTTGCCCCAGCTCAGGACGTCGCCACCGCGAATGCCCAGGACTTTCATATGAGCCTCATCGAGCGCGCGGATTTTTTCTTCCGTGGCGCAGCTTGTGCCTTGGCGGTTGGGGCAGGGCTGGCAAATCGAGTCCGTGCTTTCAACGACTTCGATCTCCGTGTTGTCACCTTCGATTCCACGCTTTCTGAGTTGGTCAGCGATCAACTGGTAACCGCGGACAAATTCTTCTGAGTAACCCTTGCCTTCAAAGCCTAGGGTGCAAAGAAAATGATGGGGGCGGAACTTCAGAGACATGGCCTAATAAAATGGCATATCTCGGGGACGGTGCCAATCTTAAGTAGCAGATTCTGTGGCGGGAGTTTGGGTTTCCGCGGCAGCGGCCGGCGTTCTTTGTTCCTGGAGCTTACGGATCGAGATCAGGGCCGTTTCAAGCTCCGACTTGGCGGATTCTGACGCGGACTTCATCGCTGATTCGATGCGGCTAGCTGCCGTGGCCAGGATCTCGTTCTCGCGAATCTCGCGCTCACGGATATTCCGAACCATCTGATTAAAGTCGTTCGCGAGCTCCGGGAAGTAATCCTTCTTACGGAAGTAAAGCTTTCCATCAAAGCCGCCCTTGCCGAGCTCAACAAAAAATTTGCGCAACTTGAAGAGAGGGCCCGCAATCCGGTGAGACATGAACAAGCCCAGCAGGAAAGTGAGCAGAATGAACACGGCTTCGGTGACCACGAGCAATCCCACGACGCTTTTGCGAGTCGCGTAGATCGTTCCGACATCCGAGTGCGTTGGATCCATCGCGATGTAGCGCGCAAAGTAATCAAAGAGATTTGCGACGATCAGCGGATAGATAAAACAGAGGGCCAGAACCCAGGCGCTGACATAAAAACAAAAACGCAGCTGAAACGGACGATTAATGAGAATGGTTCTGCGCCGATAAGTTGCCATACATTCAAGTGTAACGGCAGCCGGCGAAAGTGCCAGTAGGAATTACTTGCCGGGGATCTTCAACCGATCTACTGGAATTCCATTCACTAAGTGCGATTGAACAATCTCGGCAACGTCCTCGGGCTTGATGTTTCCGTACCAGACGTTGTCCGGGTACACGACCACTGCAGGTCCGTACTCACAAGTGTCCAGGCATCCCGCTTTTTGCGCGCGAACCTCGCCTCCAAGCCCGGCCTTGGCCACTTCTTCTTTGAAAGTTTTGACCAGCGCCTCGGAGCCCTTTTCTTTACAGCACCCGCGCGGGTGGCCCGGGGGGCGTTCGTTGGTGCAGACAAAGACGTGGGCTTTGAGCTTACGGGGTTCTTTCGACATATAAAGGAGGTGTATCTTATGATGCGATGCGTTAACTCAAAAAAGTTACCTCTGACACGATTGCTAGGACTAGACAAAGATATGGGTTTCGAATAATAAACTAAGAAGACACTGACTATACGTCTGTTCGTTCAGGAGTAGCTCAGTGGTAGAGCAGCCGGCTGTTAACCGGCTGGTCGTAGGTTCGACCCCTACCTCCTGAGCCATTTTGAAAAAGCCTCCGCGCCTTCTGGGTTCGGGGGCTTTTTCTTTTCCATCATTTCAAAAGAACAAGCTCCCGCACAAAAATCCCGCGCTCACGGATTTCCCACTGAACATCAAAATCAAAGATCCGAAAGCCAAAGCGCATTCCCTCGCACTTGGGATCATCAATCACCATCGTCCGCCGTTGCGACGTCGGTCTTGGGTCCCACTCAAGCATTTCCGTGATGAACTCCTTGAGGCGAGGATGCCGGGTTTTGGAATACTCCTCGATCGACTGCAGGCTCTCGGGAGAAAACGAAACCGCGTAGCGCGGGATCTCACTCGCAGCCCATCCTGAGGACGCCGCCGGAATACTATCCGCAAAAGGAAGATAAGGTTTGATGTCGAGCACCGGAGTGCCATCCAGGATATCCACCCCGCTGAGATGGATTTCGATTCCACCCGGAGCATCGTAGTCGATCTTTTCCAACTTCACCGCCGACATCCCAATCGGGTTGGGGCGGTGAGGCGAGCGCGACGCAAAAACCCCGACTTTTCTCGGCGCATCCACTCTCGGAGGATGAATCGTCGGAGTCCATTTCTTATCTCCGATTCGATCAAAGAGAAAAATCACCCAAACATGGCTGAAGCTTTCCAAGTGATTCAAAGCCGCGCGATACTCGGGAATTGGATCCAGCTTAACAATGCCGAGCGCTTCCTGGATCATCATCGACTGGCGAGGAACGCCAAATTTTTCAGAAAAGCAGCTTTTAACGACGCCAATCGGGTTCATTGCGCCAGCCTACAGCTTTGGGGTGATTTGATCCACTGGGTGATGGCCCGAGGTTTGTTTATTAAAAAGTGAGTATGTTCAGGAGTAGCTCAGTGGTAGAGCAGCCGGCTGTTAACCGGCTGGTCGTAGGTTCGAATCCTACCTCCTGAGCCATTATAGAAACCCTCTGTTGAAAGTTTAATCTTTCCAGGGGGTTTCGCTTTTTGTCCGTAAGCGTTTTGCTATTTGAGAGCAAATCAGATCATCTCTATACTAACTCTGGTTTGTGATCAAAATGGTTACAAAGAAATTGAGGTGTGAGGATGAATCTCAGCAGCATAAAAGAGTATGAAGTTCACTCCGCTTCAGAATTACTAGCTTTGTGCTCAAAGTTTCAAAGCAGTGAATATCGTGCGACAGATATTTGGTTTCGCGGTGTAAAGAGTTGCGATTTTGGACTCATCCCAAGCATTCATAGAGATAGAGAACTTTGGGATTCTGAAGAGCAAATTATTAATGAATTCTTCTTGTTCTCACGCCCATTTATAAAAACGGTTCCTAAGGATGGATACGAGTGGCTCTCCTTAATGCAGCACCACGGAGTCCCGACAAGATTGCTAGACTGGTCGCAAAGTTGCCTAATTGCACTCTATTTTGCGATATCTGACTGGGATCCAGCAAAACCTACTACCCCGTGCGTCTGGATTTTGGATCCGGAAGAATTAAACCAGGCCATGGATATTAAAGCATGCACATTTATTCCTACTACAGATGCATGTTATCCTTGGCTAAACGAATCTCTCCGTATTCCAATGCAGAAGCCAGATACTACTTCGGAAGCTGACCCGCAAAAGCCCATTGCCATATATATGAGCCATACGCATGAACGATTGGCCGCCCAACGTGGCGCATTCACTCTTCACGGAGAGTATTCACGTTGCTTAAGCGAATTCGCGGAAGCGGCAAAGCTGAAGCGCTTAAGACGTGCGAAAATTATGGGTATTACGGATAAAGCCAAAAAGGACGCAATTCTGCACGAACTATATCTAGCAGGCGTAACACAGTTTACCATCTATCCTGGGCTCGACAGTTTAGCGAAGAGCGTAGTATGGACCTACACACGATCTCGCTCTGAATAATCACTGTTAAAAATCGTGGTTATCGTTTTCCTAATCAATCAGTAGGTGGTCTGTCGTTAAGTTGCTCATCCTGAACCAATCTTGCTTCCGTGAGGTGCGAAAAAATTGAAGGAAGAGCTTGGAATAGAGGAAGTCTTGGATCCTCTATGACGCTAGTTCGTTCATGAATGAGCGGCAACTTAACAAAAGAGGGGCGACCTGAAATTCTACCAGCTGCTGCTTCCAAGTAGTGGAGCTACTTCTATTTAACGAGGATTAGAACCGGCCTTTTTGGTTCTTGAGAAGCACTTTCTTCGGACTCGAGATCGTCTAAGGTCTCGCCTACGAGAGTCCAAAATTCGGACCGCGAGAGTGGTACTTGTTCCGCAAGGTGGAGCAACGTCTCCCGTAATCTATTTTTAAGCCTAACTTCGTCTAATTCCACGCGAGCTATTGAGCATAAGCTGGGCCAATGAGTCAAATGATTGACTGCGGTCTGAATATTTTTTTGGAGTGAACTGCATGCCACTTACCTTTTAAAAAGATTGACCACATAATTGATAAGAAAAATTCAGTTTAGAATGCGGCCTGTCGAGCGCATCACACCGTTGTTTCATGGAGGAAATATGGGTGTAAGGAAGGCAGGATCTGGTTCTCAGCACAAAAGGAAGCCCGGACGTGGAGTGCGTGGCGCGGCCCAGGTACCAATTGAACAATACGACCACAAGAAAAAGGCCCGTCTTAACAACCCTCCCGTTGGTTTAGTAAATACCCGAACGGATGTTGAAAGCGGAAAATCCAAGTATCAATACGATCCGCACCTGAATCCCGTCTTAAACTGGGCAGGTAAAGCCGAAAGGCTCTCATTTGAGATCCCCACTGTTTCCCTGCATGTTCATGAGCGCATTGATGCTCGAACAATTATTGAAACGGTCAGAAAAACCAACACCGTAGACTACGAACAAATATCGTTATTTAACGCACAAGAAGAGCGAAGACCTCTCCGTGAAGAAGTTGAGTTCTACAAACATAGTAAGAACTGGTCCAATCGAATTATTGCGGGAGACTCGCTGCTGGTAATGAACTCATTACTCCAAAAAGAGAGTATGGGTGAGAAAGTCCAAA
>JBJMMA010000107.1:0-7130 GCA_045805065.1 Bdellovibrionia bacterium
CAAGCGCAACGACCTACATTCAGGTCTGCTCCGCAATTCGAGCACATGCCTTTACATTCCTCACGGCAAAGCGGTTGAAATGGAACTTGAAGCTGGAGTTGTTCTTTCAGAATCTCTTGAAGATCAATCGTGTCGCCGGACAAATAAGTGATGTCAAGATCCTTGGCTTCATTCCTTGGGTCATCGAGGCTCTGATCATGAGCGTGACGCGCAAAGCCTTTGTTCTGGCCGCCTGGCTTACCTTTTTCTTGGAGGTGGCCGACGCCTGCCATCACAGGGTCTTTGCAGAAAAGTCCGGAGAACGCAGGATGCGCTTCCATGTGAAATGGATTTGCGCAACGGCTGCAGATGAGCTGAATCTTGGTGTCCACATTGCCTTGCACGACGACAACGTCATCGACCTTGCGAAGCGAAAAGTGTGCTTGAACCGGACGCGCACGGTTGGCTGCAGAGCTTGGATTGAGCTTCTTCAAGCCAGCTGTTTCTTCCATGACCTCGTCGACCGCTTCAACGGCTTTCAAAACCCAAGGCTCTTCCTGCGTGAAGTCGAGCTCGGTCTCAAGGTCAGTAATTTCGTGTAAATTTATTTTCATAATAATCTCGTGCCGGCTTCGCCCGCCCTGGTCATCCAGTCTTAGCGTTTGTGGTCTGGAGTGGTCGGACATTAACTGTCCTGGGCACCCACGTCAACCCCTGTCGTGACCCCTCTAATGAGGGGGGTCTAACGCTTTGCGCTCAGGTGTCCATGTTCCAAATGCCATTCCAATCGGCCCAAAAGTGCGCGTTTTTGCAGTGATGCAGGAAGCCTTAGAGCTCGCACAGGATCTTTTGACCAATGGCGCGCTTGTTCCTTGAGAAGCTTGGCCAGGGGTTTTCCCGTCTGCTGAGCTTCAGTTTCCAAATATCGGCTAATCATTTGGGGAAGGAGGAGGCCTCCGCCTGCAAGGCTTCCATCGGCCAAACGACAGGCACCGCCTTGCTGGCGAATTTGGAGTGATCCAAAGGCGGTCCAAGGGCCTGTTTCGTCAGGATTTGCGGTGGCCGCAGCCGGCACACAATCAGAAACGTAGCAGACGGGCTCGTTGCCATGAAGCTTTCGAGTCCAGCGCAGAAGTGTTGGGGCTACATGGATTTGATCAATGATGAGCTCAATATGAACGCCCTTACGTCCCAGAGCTGCCCCGAGCGGGCCTGGTGCGCGGTGATGAAAGGGAAGTGCGTTCCAGGCGTGAGTCACGCCACTGAAGCCTAAATCAAAAGCATGGTCTGCTTGCTCCTCGGTCGCGCGGGAGTGTCCAAGAGAAAGAATCACTTTCCGTTTTTTGCACCAATCGGTCAGCCCCTTTAAATGGGAGACGTTTTCAGGAGCAATCGTGAGAACTTTCAGAGTGTTTTTACTGAGTTCCCAAAGCCGATCCAGCTCGGAGAGCTCAACTGGGCGGATCGCTTCCAAGGGGTGTGCGCCGCGGGAGTTGGGATGGATAAACGGGCCTTCGAGATGGATTCCTAAAGGAAGTGCCTGGTGTTTTGCTCGGGCTGCCCATTGTTTTCTGATCCATGGACCGATGCGACTCACGGTGTCGGCAAGCTCCTCGGTCGTCGCCGAGAGCGTCGTGGGACAATAGGCCGAAACTCCGCCCGTCCAAAGCCTCTCAGATAGCTCACTCATGGCCTCTGGCGCGGCGGTCATGAGATCGATGCCAAATGCTCCATGAAAATGGAGGTCTACGCTACCCGCAGTGGCGGTTAAATAGCGGGATTTGTTTTTAGAATAGTCCTTGACGGCGGTTTTGCGGCGTGGCACCCCAACTGACGTAGCATGGAAAATCGGGTTCGCGAAACGGCTTTTGCCAATCCATAAGCCAGTGCGTAAGCCAAAGCTTAAAATTGAGCAATTTAGAGTGTTTTAAAGCGGCCAGGTGAGTTATGACTTTAAAAAACAGCCGTTTGGAATTGCTTTTAGAGTGCTGCATTTATTAGCCTTGAGAAGAGAAAGGGCCTGTAACCCTCCTGAGAGTCCCCGATGAGGGGACCAGGTGGACCGGGTAGAAAAGAATGGGATCTACGAATTCGACTAAAAACGCTTCTAAAATTTCTGCAGTAAAAGCCCTTGCTAAGGGCTTGATCGGCAAACGTAAAGATTCCAAAAAAGATGCGTCAAAAGACGTGAAGAAAAAGTCTGCTGCCCCCGCTAAGGCGGCTGCTTCTCCGGCAAAAGCAATTGCTTCTGCTGCCAAGAAGCCGAATGGCAAAGTGACTGCATCTCAAGCTCCTCAAAAACACTCTATGAAATCATCTTCGACGAGCAACAAAGAGAATAATAAGAAAGCCGCAGCTCCAGCAAAAGCTGCCACACCGGCTAAAGCCGCTACGGCAAGCAACGGCAAGGCCGCATCCGCTCCAAAAGCTGCGCCAAAGCCTTCTGCTGCTGCAAAAGCAATCAATAAGGTGAAAGGCGGAGGATCACTCCTCGGTGGCCGTGGACACGCGGACTCTGAAACCGTCTGCCGCGAAGTCGCCTGCGAAGGCCTTTCGACGACGGCAGGCTATTGCCGCCTTCACTACATCAAGAATTGGAAAAAGATTAAGCGCAAAGAGCTCATCCTCAAGGAAGGCAAGCTCAACCAGTACATCGAAGAACTGGTCGCAAAGTATCCAGACAAGTACATCGATGCCATTCGCCAGGATTTGGCGAATGACAAGGACTTCGCCAAGGTCATTTACGATCTCGACCTCGACGAAAGCGTGGATGATTTTGATGTGGAAGGAGAGAACGCGGATTCTCTCATCGACACGATCAAGCGCGATTTTGACGATGAAGGCGAAGGCGGATTCTAAGAGTCTGGTCTCGTTCGATTCGATTTTAAAGAAAATAAAAAGGCCCGATCTGAGTTTGATTCAGATCGGGCCTTTTTGCTTCTGCAGTCTAAATTCTCTGCTTTAAGTCTCAGCGCCTGACGCGTCCTTGTTCGTCAAAAGCGAGACTGACGTTTTCCGGATCATCACGGAAGGCGCAGCTGAAGTAGACGGGCTTTCCTTGAGTATCCGTAAAGGAAGCGCCTCCCGCCAGACATCCTAGCAAGGCGGAGCGGTAGACATCAACGATCCCATATTCGACGTTTCCGCTTTCATAAAAATGGACAGATGTGAAAAACGCCGAGGAGTTGCCTACGCGAATTCTTGAGCTCTCAGTCGACGTTCCTTCTTTGATCTGGCCGTTCTTGTAAAACTCGATTTCGCCCTCGAATTCGATGTCCTGATTTCCTACGCGAAGGGTTTGCTTCTTTTCAAGCGTTCCAGCCTTGAGTTCTCCACTCTGATAAAAAGAGAGAGGAGCAGACAATTTGACTCTTGAACCACCCAACAGAAATTCTGGACGGCTAGGTGTCAGGACGCCAGATCGAATCTCAAGAATGTTTTCTTGCTCGTCGAGCACGATGAGCGAGCGTGCTGCAATGCCGATGCGGACACCGTTGGGAGTGGTGATTTGCAGAGGCTTTACGGTTTCTCCGGCGTGGACATGGACCTGTTGATTGGATTCGACTTGAAGATATCCGCGCTGAGTCTGCTGATTGACGCATAAGGCGTTTTGCTGAAAGGTCACGGAAAAAAGACAGGTGTCGTAATGACCTTGGACCGGGTTGCTCCTGAGAAAACCTGTTTGCGTGATCAGGTCGATATAATACTCAGGCGTGATCTCTCTCATCTTTTCTGAGCTGATGATGAAATTATAGTACCGAGTATTGTCAGAAGTGGTGTGGCCAAAACCGATCACCGCATCCGTGTAAATGATCTCATGAAGAACCAGCCCTGCTTTGGTCTGAGGACTTGCAATCGCCCAGAGCTGAGAATTAATGAGGTAGCGTTTTTGGCTCAGTCGCGGGTTCATGACTTGAACCGCAAACTGCGTCTTCATGCATCCTGCGTCCGGGTTAATGATCTCGTTTGCGTCAGCAATCGGTTTGATCTGAGCCTCACTGACAAATGCGGCTTCGCTCATGAAAGCTTGAGCTCTTTTCGAAAGTCTTTCGGCGGCAACCGGATCCGTCTTCGCTAAGCGTTTCAGGACAAAGTCGACCTGTTCCATGAAGTCGGCTTGCGGCGAGCCCGTCTCAAGTGCGAGCGCGGTCGAGAACTTTCCTTCGTAGTAATCCAGGAGCTCAACTGTTTTTCCACCGTTTGCGGCGGGGCAAACAACCCCGTGGCCACCGTGAGTTTCCTGGCCTGCGTAGGCACAGACGCTCGCGCCCATGGTGATTGTCGTCAACATCACACCGATAGATTTCCAATTACGTACTGACATATTTACTCCTTAGTTTGGCTGAGGGGAAAGAAAGAGACCGAAAGCTGATAGACTTCGTCAGGACTCGGATTTCTTTCTGCGTACTCGCAAAGTTCTCTGCGAAAGTTTTTGATCTTTTGTTTCAGTTGAGGAAGGTCGTTCAAGTTCACCGCGAATGTCATCCCTGACTGATCGCGCTTTTCTATGGGGACCGTTTCCAGAGCTTGGATCGACTTCTCTAAAAACTGTTTTTGTACTTTTCTCAGGGCGATGGTTGAGAACTCGTTTCCGATGGTTGAGTTCCCACCGGATGTTGCGATCCAGTCGCCCTTTTTCGTGATTTCAAGAAGCTCAAGGCGAACGAGGCGTTCGATCGCGACGTTCACTTCAGAAACCGTGATTCCGAGTGCGCGCGCAACCCACTTGGGGCGAGGTTCAAAACCGCGGACTCTCAGAAGTTCTAGAATGGCAAAGTGATGCCATTCAGAAACGACATTGAAGGCATCAATGGTCAGTTGTTGGAGTGAAATTCGGCTCGTGGTCTCGGGCTGAGAAAATCGCATGAGCTCTTCAGGTCCCAACGAGAGTGCTGTCGCCAGCTTCTTTTGCATCGTTGGAGTGATCGTGCGCTTGCCTCTCAGGATATGAGAGAGAGTGGGGGGCTGAAGACCCAATGCCTTTGCAAACGAGCGAAGCGAGTACTTGGGGTTTTTTGCGCAACGTCGCATCAGCTCCTGCTGAAGGTACAAGCGAAAATCCCCGGCCATGGCGTCGTGAGCGGGAAATGATGTTTGTGAACTTGCATTCATGGCCGGGGTTATATGGCTGGTCGGATGATCTCGCAATAGGATTTGCTACAAAGTGTAGCAGTGTAGCGCTACACTCTCGGAACAGTTACCGAGAATAGCGGGCCTTCAGCTCATTCCATTCATCAGACGTAACGGTACCCGTGTCCGGATCGGACATGAGATCTTCATCGTTCGTTTGTATGATGTAGCCGCACTGTTCAGGGTGCCAGACCGTATAGTAATGGTCTTTGAATCCCAGAACGTGACCGATCTCGTGCGCGATCGCGCTCAACCGGACATCAGGAAATAAGTGCACTGTTTTGTCGAAGC
This sequence comes from Bdellovibrionia bacterium, assembly GCA_045805065.1. Taxonomy (GTDB): domain Bacteria; phylum Bdellovibrionota; class UBA1018; order UBA1018; family UBA1018; genus CAZCBS01. The sequence goes on from JBJMMA010000107.1 coordinate 5,401, forward strand.
CCAGGACGTAAGAGCGATCATCAGGAGTGCTACCGAGGAGGAGTCTGAAAATCTCAGAGTGGAGGTTGCTGCTGGTCCACTGGATTTTGAGTTTCAGGCTCTTGCTGCTCCAGATGCTTTCGATGGTTTTTGAAAGAAGTCCCGTGCTCGGTGCGAAAGGACCTGGATCCAAGGGCAGGAGAAGCTCTCCGTTTTTTAGTGATACGCTTTTATTGACTCGAAACCCAAACGCATTGAGATCGGCTTTCATCTGATCAGAAAACTCTTTTTCAGTCTCACGTTTTTTAGACGTATTCGTTTCCTGCTGGATCAGCTCCCAATAAGAATTGTAGACGGTGATGCTTTTCACAAATGCTTCCACGTCTGACTCTAAAACGGGTGTCGTGCATGACGATTTTTGGATGCATTGATCCATTTTCTGAATGGCTTTCTCAAGCCGTGGGATCGAGTTTTTATCAAAGTAGACGTTGTAGCCTTCAACTCGTTCCTGATCATCGGAGATGAGCGATCGAACATTGGAGTTCAACGAAATCCAGAAGCGATCGGTGGGGTGATCCTTGATTTTTAAATAATCGTTATAAAGATCACTCCAGCTTACATCGTACTCCTGCCAGCCAGGTTGAGCTTCAAATTTTACGATCGCCTCGCGCGCGTAAGTCGGAGGAAGAGAGATACGTCGATAAGAGCTCGACGTTGGGCGCGCCTCGAGCGCTTGGGTGATTTCGCTTTCTCGCGAGTCCAGGGCACGAGCGATCTTAAGCGCTTTGTTTCGCCAGAGATAATCACATACGGAGGCTTGCTGGCTCTCGACGATCTTTCGCACGTTGCTTTCGAGTGAGCCTTCGAGGGTGCGATGCGAGGAGAGGGGGGCTTTGAATGACTCAGCAGGGTCGGGAGATGCCTGTTTCCCGCAGCCTGTCGTCAACCCTAGGCAGAGCAGAGATGCTGCTAGAGCCAGACTGGCTTGCCCAGACGAGTGTCCTGGGGAATATGAAGAAGGACCCGAGATTGCGCTCATAGCGAGCGTTTCTATAATAACAAAGCAAAGAGATCAAGTATTGTGCGAGCGTTGTAACTTATTGGAATAAGAATGGAAATTACTCACGGGTTCTTAAGATGGGCTCGTAAAGATCGTCCTGGGGTTTGATGCGAACTTCCGAGGCATCGCTGCTTTGATCGCTGAACTGGATTCCGTCAGCCTGAACGAGTGCGAGGGGGGACGATTCGCTTGATTCGCCCATGGCATAAACGGCTGCCACAGAGAGCGCATCGAGTACGTTCACGTAAGTCATCGCAAGGGGTCTTCCAAAGAGATCCTTCTCGCCAATCATGCTTCGGGTTGCCTGAAAACCCGCGTGCGCAAGCCCGATCCCTGTGACTCCGCGCCTTAAGGGATGCGTGTGAGAATCCGTTAAAATCAGGCCAAATTCCTTGAGTTTGTAATGAGTTTTCAATTTTGCATGCAGCGCATTTGCGCTGGCGTAAGGGTCTTTGGGCAGAAGAATGTAGAACTCGCCAGCGGCATTGGACTCGTCGATTCCCGCGGCTGGAATCAATATCCCATGTTTAATAGTGAGCGCGGTACCATAGACGCTTTTTGCCACGATCTCATCGCTCTCTGCGCGAACCAGATCCATCTTCGAGGCCACTTGATCTTTAGGGACAATAGCGCGCTCGGAGAGCGAGATGATCTTAGAGGTCACGCAAAGAATCTGCCTCTCCAGCGAAGC
>JBJMMA010000108.1:0-22736 GCA_045805065.1 Bdellovibrionia bacterium
ACTCATTGATAAGATAGGACTTTAGTCTTGTCTAATTTCTGCCGATAAATAAATGAGTGAAAGACAAGAACGCCTTTAATTTGATGCGCATAGCTATTGCTGCGCTGGCCTTTGCCCTGACGTCTCCGACGTTGGCGGCACCCAGGGCCAGCAGGACGCAATGCCTTCGCGCTCAACTTTTAGAGCAGCTTCAGTACAAAGATCAAAGACCTCAAGCACTCAAAGCTCGCATCTCTGAACTTGAGACGGCCTGTAAAAACAAAGAATTTAATCTCTGCAAAGACACCACTCTCTCCCTCGAACAGAAGACAAGTCTTCTGCACGCTGCGGCCCATCTGGATAACACCGAGATGCGAGCAGCCTATCTGAATTCTTTTCCGCCAAAGAACCAAGCCGAGCTTGAAAGACTTCATCGCTACATTGAGGAACGTTTGAGGTTCTGCCAAGGTTCCGTTCATCAGACTTGTGACTCTGAACGCTGGGAGCTTGTGATTGAAGACTATCTCGCCAGAGAAGAGAAGTTTCCTGGTGCAAAGTACTTAGCCCGCTGGAACGAGGACCGTTTAGAGTCACGCATTCCAGGACTCTATGATTTTTTACATGAGCGAGCAATGCTCGAAGGATTCAGTCAAGACCCTAAAGCTTATGAAACTCTGCTGCACACTCCCGGATTGACGGCTGATTCGATCAGCATTGTCAGTGAGCAGGCCATGAAAAAGAAGCTCAATGATGTGAATAAAGGGCTATCTGATGCATTAGGGGAAATGCGCCTGAGAAGCTTTCGCTGGCATTTACAGAACACACTTGCTGAGGAAGGGTTAAAATTACCTAATGCCTCGCGTGTGGATTTTAAAACCGACCGGATCCTGGAGCCTTTGATCAAGCTTCAGCAAGAGCAGCCAAGAAAACTTGAGCGCGCGGTGAACCTTGCCGCTGCACGGGCTAACGGTGAAATGAGAATGGCCGTTTATACGCGTTTTCCAGAGCTCATGTATATTACGGATATGTATGAGCCATCACGCTGGTTCAATACGGCATCGTTCTCGATGCCTGGCTACTCAGCGCGACTCAACGAAGCACTCGCTTCTTTCAAGGCAAGGCTGATGCGCGAAGCGCCTGCATTGGACAATGAGGCCGCTCGCGATCAATTTGTCTCGTTTGCAAAGGGCGCTATCGAGTTCGCGGATCTTTTGAAGAATATGGACGCCTATTCGGCTCAAAAGATTGGTGGAATTGGAAAGCTTCAGAGAGCTGGAATCATTGATAGCAATGGAGCATTCACGCGCAAGACCGCTGAGATTATTCGGAAGCTCAAGCCTGGCGTAAGGCTTTCGAACGCCCTAACGGAAACGTTCAAAGTTCCAGTGACCGAGATGGAGCAAAAGCTCATTCTCCTGCAATGGGCACGACAAGACATGCTGAGCCTTCCATTGTCGACGATTGATAAGATGCCTGAGGCTCCTAAAAACGTAGCCATTCTGGGCGGAGATGGAATTGCCGGAGGGGCGATCGATGGCTGGACAAAACTTCAGGCCTTGCTTGCGCATCGTGATGCCATTCTCAATCAAAAATTGAATCCCGATCAACAGGTTCAAAACGTGTTTCATGCCCTGGTTGAGGCGGATAATAATGCGAGCGCCATGATTCGTTCTGCTCCAGAAATCCTGAAGCAGTCTTTGAACCGATTGCCCGTGGAAGTTCGTAAGAGTATCGGGATGTCTGAAGTCCACACATCGGCTGATGACGCCGTTGCCCCACTGAGCCAGTTAAAGGACCTGGCTCCGGCTCAGCGTGATTCCTTTTACCGAGGTGTCGCGTGGAATGTGAGCCAGACAACCCGTACCGTTCAGTTACGGCAAAAGAACGATATGCGGAATGCGGTAGTAGGCCCTGAAATATTGAGAATGTTCCTTGGCTTTGACAAGGCTGGAGCAGAAGCGGCAGAGCAGTTTCTCAAGCCTATAGAAGAAAAGCTTTCGACCGCGAATTTCCTGGGCCCCAACTGGCGCGCTCAATATCCGGACGTCGCGCTCTTTGCTGCGAATGAAGGCGGCAAGAAGTTCAAGGTCTACATCGCTGGCAAAAGCATCGATTCAAATTTTGAGACCAAGTGCCGTGAAGCTCTTAAATCGCTCGTCAGAGGCTCAGAATATACTGAGCCTCAATTTGTTCTGCAACCGCACTAAAGATCAATCAGCGTACTTCTTGTGGCCGTCTTTCTTGACGCCATCCATCTGCTGAAGAAGCTTCGCGGCAAGCTGGTTATTGCCGGAGTCAAATGCCTTCTGAAGCGCGGTGGCGAAATCAATCTCCTGCTGGATCATTGCTTTGTAGTCTTCGATCGCAGCAGGTTGCTCATCAGCAGGAAGATCCGAGATGGATTCCGGCACTTCGCCTTGGACAGCTGAAAAGAGCTTAGCGATTTCTGCGGCATCGGCTGCTGACTTTGCATTCTTGGTAGAATCCGCAACAGCAGTGGAGATTCCTTTGAAGAGAGTCTTGATCTGCTTCATGTTATCTTTGATTGAAACAGCATGAGCTTGAGCTGCAGCGAACGTGATGGCCATCGACAAGAAGAGTACAGAAAGTTTCATCATGGCCGCGCTACATCTCACGCCGCCCACGTGAAATCAAGTCAGGCGCGCCACGCCAGCGTATCCAAGCGCAAGAGACTTTGTAAAAGTGAACCCAAAGGACGTATCGACTGTCCCGGTTCTGAGTAATTTTAGGAAAGCCCGACTTAATATTTTTGGTCGGATTCCGGTCCATTCGATGTCTGTGAAGCCTGACTGATGACACCAGCTCGCAAGTTCCGAAGGCTTAATAAAGAGCGAATAAATGTGAAGCCTTTCGGGAGTATTGCGAACAAACCATTCGACACCCTTGATGATGATGAGCCGGCTCAGCCAGTTGCGATTGAATGTGTGGAAAAAGAAAAGCCCACCGGGTTTTAAAACTCTGGCTGCTCCTGCAATCACTCTTTCAGGCTCATCGACATGCTCCAAGAAATCCATGGCGCAAATGACGTCAAACGATCCCGGAGCAAAGCGATCCAGCTCGTAGGCGCTCATGCAAAGATAGTCGGCACAGCTCTCAGGATGAAAGCGTCTTGCCGTGTCCAGACTTTCTTGCGAGAGATCGATTCCGGTCACGCGATGGCCTGCTCGCTCAAGTTCCTGGACCAGGTAGCCCGCACCGCATCCGATATCGAGAACGGAGCGGGAGCCGGGGCCCAGTTTTTTTGTGATCGTTTGTACTACCCAAGGATTTTTGAGTCGACCCTCGGCACGCAATAGCGCGACCGGGTTATCGTGAGCCGTGTACCATTGATCTCCCAGCTCGTGGTAGATCTCATTATTGACTTCAAACTCTTGCGCCATAAATGTTCCAATAAGTGATTTGGTAAATGCCGAAAAAGGCCATCAGCAGAACCTGGATTTTCAAAAGGGGAAAGAACCAGCCGTAGACATCTGGCTGCGCCCAAAGATAAGCCGCGGCAATCAGAACAATGGGATGTACGATGAATAAGATCGCGTGCAGCCAATGTTCCTGCCAGCCACAGTGAACGGCATGCACATGTTCGTCTTTGGTGATCAGAAGAGTCGAAGCTACCGCAAGGATCATGTACAGGATGACGTTTCGCCGGCTAAATTCCAGAAACAGCGGAATCGTCAGGCAGATGAACTGCAAAAAAGTGTCGATCGGATGTCCGATTCTTTCCCATTTAGGAAGGCCGCGCTTTCGATGAAAAAGAAACTCATCGATCATGATCATCATTCCCTGAATGGAAAAAGGAACGATGATCATAAAGCTCTGGGCCATCATAGACTGATCTTTCTCAATACGTTCCCGCAAAGAGTCAGCCCAGGTCCAAAGGCGAGCGACACGATTTGAGTGTTCTCGGCGACGCTTGGGTCTTCCAGAATTTCTTTCCAGATGTGAGGAAGAGTCGCTGAAGACATATTGCCTCGCTCGAGCAGCACTTTTCGGCTGGCAGCGACCTGGGAGTCCTTGAGCTCCAGCATCTCCTGGATCTGGTCCAGAATTCTTGGTCCTCCGGGATGGATGGCAAAAATCGTATTGTGATCATAAGAACCCAGACGCTTCAGATAAGGCAGCAGGTTCTGCGCGATCAGGTTGGGGACTTCGCGACTGAGTGTCATTTCAAGACCATGATCGCCCGCTCGCCAGGTCATCGCGTCCTCGCTGTTGCTCAAGAGCTCCTTGCGTGACGTGACAAACTCGAGCCCATAACTGGGATCGCCTGGAAGCGACTCTGAAGTCGTTTCCATCTGGCGCTGCTCTATTGTGTAGCGAATGAGCCCGTCCGCAAAAAGACTTTGGATCACCATCTGCTCGGGCGCGTGTTGAGAAGGATCCAGATGAAGCGAGCATAGCTCCGTATGGACAATATCAACGCGGGGACGTGACAGACCGCACGCGATGCGCACGGCGGGAATCGCTGCATAACATCCCATATGATAGAGATGATAGACTTCCGTTTGATGGCCCCATCCTCTGCGCGAAACGACACGCTCCGCGCCGCTCGGCGAATCATAACCTGTGCAGGTCACATGAAAGAGCGCCTGAGGGGGAACGGAGTCCTCACGATAGAAGCGATCAAAAACCTCGCTGACCACTCGCGAAAAAATTCCGGTGCGTGTTGAGGCCCCTGCACCTTTGGGATTTCGACTTAGATGGAAAATTTCCATCTGATCAAAGTCAAGATGCGTAAAGTCCTGATGAACGGAGTAGCGCTGAGCCACTTGCGAGGGCTTGCAACCAAAGCGATGAAAAAGCTTTTTCATGCGCTCACGATCTGCCAGCGGCGAGTCAGGTGAGATCAGGCTTTCAGCCCGACTGTGCGCAGTGGCAAGCCAGTCCAAGGCCTGCTCTTGAGGCTTTTGCGTCGGGGGGAGAACACTGCGGAAACTGTGAAGAACATACCTAGGTTGATCCATACGCAGTCGGTCAGTTGTGCAGATGCCGTGCCGAACGGACCGCCGATTGCATACTCGGCCGCGGGGATCTTGCTTATGTGTTTAGCGCGCTCAGCTTTGTTGGCACTTTTGCTCGGCATGATTATGCCGGCATGGAGCCATGCTCAAAATCTCAATACTCCCGAATATCCTGAGAAAGCACCTAAGTTGGAGAAAGAGGCTTCACCCTTCAGGCCCGGAGTTCAGGGGGGCCTCAATGTGAGTGATTATTCGAACGAACCTGATGTAGGCAGCAACTCACTCGTTGGATACATTGCAGGTTTGGAATTGGAATGCCGGCTTTCGTCCACTTGGTTTTTGCAGCCTGAGGTCCGCGTTGTTCAAAAAGGGTTCACCTACAACCTCAATTCCGGAGGATCGGTGACGAACTTTGATACGCGCATCAACTACTTGGAAGTTCCGATTCTGGTGAAAGCCAAGTTTCGCCCGGATGCGCTGATTCAGCCTTTTGTCTTTCTAGGGCCCAACGTGGGCTTCAAGATCAGCACCAACATCGATGTCACCAGTGGCGGAAACTTTGTGCCGGGGCCACCTTTGGAAGTATTGTTTCACACGGTTGATTTCTCTTTAGATGGAGGCTTGGGCGGGGAGTATCATTTTGCCCGCCGCATGGCTGGTTTCCTTGAGCTTCGGGGAACTTACGGATTGAACAACGTGTCGACCTTGGCCGGTACGAATTGGAAGTCGCGTAATTTCCAATTCGTTTTTGGCGGACTCTTCGATTTGTAACGCACGGCAGCGCGGCATTACTTGTTCGCTTGTCAGAATAGGATCTGAGCGCTAAGGTGAGCCGCCGTTAAGGGGGATTTTAGCGATGTCGCTTCGTCATGCATTCTTGTTAGTCACACTGATCGTTGGACAAGCTTTGGTAGCACAGGCCTCCACGGGGCCTACCACTCAGAGTCTCCCTGGAAAGTGGGACCAGTTCGAGTTCAAAAACCGGTATGGAGCACGTAATTATTATCTCTACGTTCCTTCCAAGTATGTCGGGCGCCCGCTTCCTTTGATGGTCATGTTGCATGGCTGTACTGAGTCAGCACCTCAGTTTGCGCTTGAGAGCGGGATGAACTGGGTCGCTGAGAAATATGGCTTTGCTGTTTTGTACCCTGAACAAGGCTTCCAGGATAATATCTGGCGCTGCTGGAACTGGTTCAAACCTGAGAACCAGATTCGTGGCGGAGGAGAGCTTGGAATTGTTCTCGGAATGATGACCGACGTTGCGAAAAAAGTTCGCCTCGATTCTCATCATATCTATGTCGCTGGAATTTCCTCGGGTGCTGCGATGGCATCTAATCTTCTGGCCTGTCACTCGGACATCTTTGCGGGAGCCGGGATCGCATCCGGATTAGAATTTCAGGCGGCAACCTCTGAGATTGATGCCCACGCAGTCATGGCCACTGGCTCCACACATGACATCCGTCAGAGCGCCATGCAGGCGGTGAAATGCACCGGCGCAAATGCCAGGATGTCTGCTGTGATTGCGATTTACGGCACTGCCGATCCAGTCGTCAATCCTGTCAACTCAAGTCGAGTCGTTGAGCAATTCACGCTTATGAATGATTTGATTGATGACCACCAGCTCAATCAGACCCAAAGCGACAGGATTGTAACAAGCCGTGAAGACCAAGTACCGGGCGGCTATCGCTTCAAGACCGACTACTACGGCGGCAGTAACTCAATTCGTATTGCTAAGGTTGCGGTCGATGGAATGGCACACGCCTGGAGCGGCGCCGTTGCGCCCGGCCAATACGCTGATGCTCGTGGTCCTAATGCGGCCGAGATGATCTGGGTGTTCCTCTGGAACTACGGCAAGATCTAGAAGTCGCCGCATTCCTATCGTAGCTTGCTTTAAAATTTAAAAAGGCCCCTGCTTCATGAATGCTTCGTTGAATGCTTCATGGGGTTGCGGCCTTTTTAGTTTTTCCGCTATGCTCTTACTCATCCAGCATTGAGACATAGGCAAAGACGAGCAAAGATTCAAAGAATCTTCAAAACTTCAAAATCTCGATGTGACATCATAATAGTCATTACCGAGATTTCTGGAGTAAATCGGGCGACACAAGCTGGCAGATTTATTCAATTCTTGATATGCTGATTTAAATAAGAGGTACAACTAAGTGACTCCCCAAGAATCTCAAGCAGCTTCACGTATTGCAGCACTGATGAGAGCTGCCCGCAAAAAGCGCGATCTGACGCAAGTCGAAGTGGCTAAGCGTCTTCAAATCTCCCAAAGCGCGCTCTCTAAAATTGAAAGTGGCCTGTTGATTCCATCCGCGCCACAGTGGTTCGAGTTCTGCCAGCTCACGGATATTTCGGCAGATAGTTTATTAACCGGATTCATGGAGCGCGTTAGCTCGGCCGTGGTTGAAAGCGGCGACCTGAACGTGGGCTTTAAGATTCCTAAAATTTACCGTCCGTATCGCGGCTCCAAGATGAGAGCCATGCTGCCATTCCTGAAGTATTTCCATGCGGTGGCAGGCGAGGAAAAGGTGGAAGAATACTTCCGCGCAATTAAAATGGATCAGGACGCGTTTCTTGATCTCGACGGTCAGATCAACATCCGCTTCTGTCTGGATCTGTCACGTACCCTGATTCAGAATGGTTTGTTGAAGCCGACCGATTTCTCGAAAATGACGGCATCCGTGTCTCATTCCGAAACCCATGGTCGCTTGCATCGCATGTACGATGGTCAGACCAACCCACTGGTTCTGATGCAGGTTCTTCTTCAGAACTCCCGTCAGTACGAGTGCAACTTCCATTACCAAGTTGAAGATCAGAACGAGAAGCAACTGGCGTTCTCAGTGAAGCCTGAAGAGCATCTTGCTGAATTTGACTATAAGAACGATCCCGTGCTGGGGGACTTCCTCTGCCAGTTCAAGAAGCACTATTTTGAGAGCTTCACGCACTACGGAAACAGCCGTGGCGCGACCTTGCATGAGCGTCAATGTCACTACAAGGGCGCTGATAGTTGCATTTATGAGCTGAAGCTCGCGTAAGGGATTCCGTTTAGCTTTGCCTAAACAGACTTCATCAAGTACAGCTTAAGGAGCAATGAGTCATCTTGAGTCTCAGCTTCTGGAGCAACTTTCGGCAGGTCCACTTAGCGGCGGGCGGTATACTTTCCAATCCCAAGTTCTGGGAAAGGAATACACTTACTGTCAGCTCAAGCCCCCGGAGCAACCCTCCGAAACCTTGTACCTCTTTCATGGCGGAAACGCCGATGATCGACAGTTCTACGAAACAGGCTTATTAGGACTGATTCAGGGCGAGCTGGGTGAGCTTTTCCGCAAGCGCAGGATTCAGGTTGTTTTGCCTTTTATCGGCAAAAGTTTTTTGCATCAGCATCCACTTGAGAAGCAGCGCTCGTACTCGAACTGCTTTTTCGACGAGCTGGTTCCGGTTGTCGAGGCAAACACTCGCACGGCTCCATCCACGCGTTGGGTTGGGGGACTCTCCATGGGGGGGCAAGCTGCGTTGAATGTTTTCATGCGCAAGCCGGGTTTCTTTCAGGGAGTAGCAGTCCATTTTCCGACCCTGGTTTGCTTTGATTACACCCAGGCCGATGAAGTCGCCGCCTTCTCCAAGCGTTGCTCAGTCACGGATCCTTATCTGAAGATCCTGGTGGATGAGTTTCAAAACGAGTTCGTTGATCGGCAGGATTATCTATCGCACGATCCGATCGCGCTCTTCAGAAAAATGAGCGCGGAGGAGCGAAGTGTTCTTGCGAAAAAGCACATCTATTTTGATGTCGGAGGCCTGGATGAGTTCGGCCTTTTTGAAGGCTGTGAAGCGTTCCATCGGGAGCTGCAGAACGAGGGAATCGCGCACCGTTTTGAGAGTCTCCCTGACGGCAAGCACGATGGCCCGTTCGTGTTTCAGCAATTTCCGAAGCTCTTGAGCTATCTCTTTTCGTAAGAGAGCCCAATCCAAAACCCAATTCTAAAGAGGATCAGAGATCAAACATCTTTTTGATTTTTCTTCTGAGGACCATCGCTTCAGCCGCTTGCTTGAGTCTGACAGAAAGTGGAAACGCAAGGGACTGTAGATTGATGTCCCATCCCGGCACAAGCTCGCCGTACTCGACGAATCTTAGGACAGAAGGAACAATGATTGCCGAAAGAAGATCCGAAGTGCACCCCAGCTGAGAGGCTGACATATCGGGATTATGAAGCAGGTCCCAGAGATGCTTCACGCAATGAGGGGGCACGATGCTTATCGGGACAAGCGTGAACAATGCCTTGATCGGATTACTGGTTTGAGACGCTGCCTTGGCCTTGCCGTCCAGAACTTCCAGGTTTGGATTTCTGTAATCATAGCTGCGACCCCATTGGCAGAAGCCGACATCCAGCGCGGCAAGCGTTGGTTTTCTGAAACGCTTGGCCTGCTCGTGCATGACGATTTTCATGGCAATCCCGGAATTGGTCGTCACATCTACGCCATCCATGATCAGGTCTGCCCACTGAACGAGCTCCTTTGCGTTCTCTCTTGTGATGCCTTCAGGGTGGACGATGACTTCGGAGAAAGGATTGATTTTAAGGACTTGCTCGCCGTGAAAAACAGCTTTGTTTTTTCCCAGCTCATCCAGATTCGCATGCTGGCGATTGAGATTATTGAGCTCGTAGCTTCCATTATCCGTCAGTGCAAAGTGCTCAACCCCAAAGCGGGCCAGAGACTCAATGCATGCCCCGCCTGTTGATCCGCAACCTGCGACCAGGATCTTGAAACTTCTCAATTTTTTCTGTGCCGCCGGAGTGATGAAGGCCTGATTTCTACGAGTCAGTTCGGCGTAGTAAGTGTCATGGTCTTTCGGGACTTCAGAGGAAGCAATTGCCTGTGCAGTGGCTTCGTTCAACATGGAATCTCCTGCGGCGTAGCCTAAGCGCCATTTTATACGAATTAAACTTGTTACTATATTGATCGGAATACTTTGGAAAAACGTGAGTCACATATTGTTAATAAAAATTAGCCATCCGTGAGAATTATTGGTGAATTTTGCCCCCAATTCTATGACGCGACGTATAAAATAGAGCTATTAAGATTAGAATAGATAGTCCGATTTGAATAAAAAGGAGAATCTCAATGATCCAAAGTCTCATTCCTAAGATTCAGATCGTCGTCCTGAGTAACCCAATCTCAACTTGGGATGATCCCATGACTCGAGATCTTTTTTATCAGTTGGTTTCACTCAAGCTCAAAGGCTACGGCCGGGCATACCCCGATGGCGTCATCGCCGTCGATACTGTCGACTTCATTGCAGATCATTTGCTGCTTTGTGAGCAACGCCGTGACGGCGGTTTGCGGGTTCTGATGGGATACAAAAGCGTCTTGCACAGTCGTTGCGAACATTATCATCTTCCTTTTCCGGCAATGCCGCTGTTGAAGAGCTCAAAGGCGGATCAATACATTCCAAAAATTGAAAAAATCCTTGAGGACGCCAAGAGCAAGGGAGAGGAGTTTGCTTACAGCTCGTCTTGGACCATTGATGAGCATGCGCAGAAAAATCGCGAGCTCAATCGCTACCTGAGAAAGCTCTTCACGACGATGATCATTGGTTATCATCGTGACTACAATATCCCGCAGTGGATGACGTGCGGAGTAGTCCGCTTCAAAACGGATGAATACTTTGATTTCCTGGGAGGAAAAGCGCTCACGGACGCATTTTCCCAATACAGCCTGGAAGGCGAGCCTGTACGCATGTTCCATATTTCAAAACATTCTGAACAAGCGCTGGCCTCAGCCGCGGAGAACGAGCAAGTCTGGAAAGACCGTCTGTATCTTGCTCCTCAAACCGCAGCAGCTCGGGCGGAAGAAAGCCTTGCCGCTGTCGCGAGTATCAAGAAAGCCGCGTAATCACGACAGAGTTGCGGCTTTGTTCTTTTCGGTTCGGGCTAGCTGATGAGCAGCTAGCTCGAAATCGATTTCCTGAACGCAGCAGCTGTCACCGAGATGGACGCAGCTTGTTTCGCGAACATTTGCGAATGGAAGTCCGAGATAGCCTGGCACGCTTGCCGAGACGCCGAGCTTGGTTTGGCAAACCAGATGGCTTCCTGGATTTCTGACACCCAAAAGCACGGCAACGTCATTGTTTGGCGTACTCTCAATGCGGCAAGACGTCGATGTCATGTTCGTAATGCGATAGTTGTAGTTCTGCTCCCAGTGCTTGACGACCATTTCTTCGACGTAGAACTGATAGAGCTCTTGAAGGCTATTCATCTGGGACATGAACTTTGCAAACGGCGAGTTCATATTGCTGATCACGGAGTAGGCACCCATGTGATAGAACAGGTGAGAGCCGCTGTAGTTCTTGTTGATGTACTCGCAAAGATCCGTGTTGAACCTCAGATTGATCAAATCATCTGGATTCGAAAAGGTAGCTTCGGTCACTTGCAGGTGGCGCATGACCATCGCGCGAGCGCGCCAGCCTAAGAATTCTTCCGTCGCATTTAAAAGATTTAAAGAAGAGCGCTGACGACTGCGAGCGCCGACTTGATAACGCGCAGGAAGTAGGTGGACGTTGCCGCTCTGTCGAGCCGCGACGATGCAATAATCAATCTGATTGTTCATGATGCCGTCGAGGGTCAGCTGCAGGTGATCTGCGACGCGAGCCAGAGCGATGATGGAAACGGATTTCCGATTTCGACGGATGTCGGAGTAATCATCCGCTGAGACATCCAGGATCTGAGCCCATTGATGTTCATCCATGCTCAAAGTGACGCGAAGACGCTCAAGTTGCTCTGAAAGGATCAAAGCTTTCTTTGAGGTGAGTGGTGAAGCCAATTGGGTCACATTAGATGAGGGATGGGAATGGAAGCTCATTCGTATGGTTCTCTCAGTCAGGAATTCCGAGCGAGGTATACTCGGACAAAGCTGAATACTCAACGAAAACTGCCAAATAGAGTCTAAGCACAAGCGGCCAGCAAAGCTAATGAATTCAATCTAATCGCTTGTGACGTCGTTTGAAAGTTCTTGGTGATTGAGATGCGTTGAATCAACTGGGAAATTTTCAGCCAGAGCTTTGCCAATTTTTGCAACGGCCATGGCTATGGCGTTCTCATGATGAGTGCCACGAAGGTCCTGGCTCAGTTCGCGGGCGATGCGCTCCCAATACCGTTGGCCAACGCTCTGGTGAATTCCCTCATCCCCGTAAATGGCAAACTTGCGACGGCGAAGGTTGACGTAGAGAAGGACGGCATTTTTGAGAGTCGTGCGCCCCATTCCCAGGCGATCGAAAACCTTTTGAGCTCGGCGATAGGGGTCGCGCTCAAACCATCGTTTGGAGACGTGAACACGGATCTCACCCGTCGTATGGGTTTCCGCATCGGCAATGGCTTCAACGATTTTTGAGAATTTCTTACCATCCTGCACTGGCGCCCCCTCCTCCGGATCGGCCACCGCCGCCTGAAAAGCCGCCATCACCGCCGCCGCTTCCCCAGCCACCGCCACCACCGCCCCAGCCTCCGAAAAATCCGCCGCCACCGGAGCGTGGTCCGCCATCATCATCCCACCAACGACGACGCCAAGGGCGCGGGCGATACCAGCCTGCACGCGTGAACGTGGCTTCGGCTGAGCTGATGGTGTGTGAAACAATGACCATGAGAACTAAACCCAGGAAAAGCCAGACTGCCCAGCCGCCTTTCATAGGTTCAGCGGAGTTGATGTTTTTCCGAAGCATCCCACCCGAGCGAAGAATTTGCTGGGCACGACCGTTTTGAACGAGTGGGCTATCAATGGTTTGCAGGATCTGGAGCGCAGATTGGGTGACGGCTTCGGCAGGCTGGCCAGCCTTCATTCCTGGAATGAGGTAATCCCTGAGAATGCGTGAGGATTTAACATCGGTTAAGAGTGGTTCAAGTCCATAACCCACTTCGATCCTGGCCTTGTGATCCTGATTAAAGATCGCAAGCAGGACGCCGTTGTCTTTTTCGCGCTGACCGATTTCCCATTTCTGGAAAACGCGGTTGGTAAAATCGTTCAGATCCTCGCCTTCGAGACTATTGAAGATCGCGACAACGATTTGCTCGCCGGTGGTTCGGTCATGCTCGATCAGCAAGGCCTGAAGGGCGCGCGTTGCCTGCTGATCTAAAAGGTGCGGCTCATCCAGAACGTAATAGGTGGGGGGTGGGGGAATCTGCTTGTTAGGCGCTGCTGCATGCCCTGCCGTCACGCCCGTGATAGCAAAGCAGAGAGCTACGCCTATTCCCCTTAAACCCCTCAAAGTCATTAGAACTCAACTTTCGGCGCCGTATCTGCCCCAGTCTTTGCCTGGAAGTATGCTCTTGGCTGAAAGTTCCGGAAGGATGCCACGATCGACTGAGGAAATTTGCGGATATAGATGTTGTACTCGCGGGCAGCCTCATTAAAGCGTTGGCGCTCGATGGTAATCCGGTTTTCCTGGCCTTCAATCTGGCTTTGGAGATCCTGGAAATTGCGATCGGCCTTAAGCTGCGGATAGTTCTCAGCAACAACGAGTAAGCGAGAAAGGGCGCTTGTCAGCTGGCCTTGAGCCTGGTCGTATTTTTGTAGGTCCGCGGCATTATTGACTTTAATTTGGCCGACCTGCGCACGGGCGCGGGCCACTTCATCAAAGATGCCTGACTCGTGCTTGGCGTACCCTTTGACCGTGTTGACCAGGTTTGGAATCTTATCGGCGCGTTGTTGATAAACGTTCTCGACCTGAGACCACTTTTCGTTGACCCCTTCGTTTAGGCTAATCAGCGTGTTGTTGGTTGAGACAAACCAGCCCAAAATCAGAACGAAAAGCCCAGCAATAACTGCTAAAGGTAACCATTTAGAATTCATGAATTCATACTCGGGTTGTAGACCGGCTATGTCAACGGATAACTGGCGATTTTCAGGTTGATTTCGGCCTCTGGCCTCGATAGAACCGCAGCCAATACACACACCTCAATCCGTTGGGGTTAGGTACTCCCTAATCTCACGTGTCACGTGGTGCTGAGCGTAAGACGTTCTAGTCTTTCGCTTGGTTTTTGAGGTGGAGGGAAGTGATCCTGAAGTTCGGAAGGGTTCCGGACGGAAGATTGTAAGATCACTTCAGTAACCGCGGTCTTTGCGACGACCCGAAGCTTTTTTGAAGTCTTTCATGTCTCCGCATTCCGCTTTTGGCCTCTCGGCCTGTTTTTAAGGAGTCCTTTTAATGCCTTCTATTACGATGCGTGAATTGCTCGAATCTGGTGTTCACTTCGGCCATCAAACCCGCCGTTGGAACCCAAAAATGAAGCCTTATGTCTTCGGTGCCCGTAACGGCATCTACATCATCGACCTCCAAAAGACGGTTGATTCCACCCGCGCTGCTTGCATGTTCGCATCCAAGGTCACCGCTGAAGGCAAGAAGGTTCTTTTCGTCGGAACCAAGAAGCAAGCTAAAGAAGTCGTCGAAGAAGAAGCAAAGCGCGCTGGCATGTACTATGTCACCAACCGCTGGCTCGGCGGCATGCTCACCAACTATCAAACCGTCAAGGCATCGATCGATCGCTTGAAGAAGATCGAAGCTCTTAAGAACTCTCCTGATTGGAACGATGTTCCTAAGAAAGAACAATCCCGCTACGACCGCGAGCTCGATAAGCTCCAGAAGTCCCTCGGCGGCATTCAAGACATGAAGAAACTTCCAGGCGCGATCTTCGTGATCGACACCGAGAAGGAACACATTGCTGTTAAGGAAGCCAAGAAGCTTGGCATCCCATCGATCGCTGTCGTCGACACGAACTGCGATCCAGGCAACATCGACTACGTCATCCCAGGTAACGACGACGCGATCCGCTCGATCCGTCTCTTCGCTCGCTTGATCGCTGACAGCTGCTTGGAAGGCGCAAAGACTTTCCAAGAAAAGCTCCGCGCTCAAGACATTGCTGAAGGCCGCGAAGAAGAAACCGAGAAGAAGGTTTCCCGTTTCGAAGGTGACATCGACCTCCAAGGCATCGACGAAGCTGACCTTGAAGCTCAAGAGCAGACCGAAGAAGGCACTCCTGAAGAGAAGCCTGCTACCTAATGGACGTGGCGGGCTTTGCCCGCCTCGACTTTCATTCGTCGAACTTTTAATTTCGGAGATTAAAAATGGAAATTTCAGCAAGTCAGGTAAAAGAGCTGCGTGAAAAAACCGGCGCCGGCATGATGGATTGCAAAAAGGCGCTGACCGAAACCGCTGGCGACTTCGAAAAGGCCGTTGAGTTCCTTCGCAAGAAGGGAATGGCGTCGGCTGCGAAGAAGGCTGGACGTGCAACGAAGGAAGGCCTCGTTTCTTCCTACATTCACGGCGAAGGCAACGTCGGCGTTCTCCTCGAAGTGAACTGCGAAACCGATTTCGTGGCTCGCACCGAGCAGTTCCGCAACTTCGTGAAGGATCTCTGCACTCACATCGCTCAAGCTAAGCCAAAGACCGTGGAAGAGCTCATGGCTCAACCAATGTCGAATGGCAAGACCGGTCAGGTCATGCTTCAGGAAGCAATTGCTGCTCTTGGCGAAAACATGGGCGTGCGCCGCTTTGAACGTTTTGAAGCTGCTGCCGATGGCAAGGGAACGATCGCAAGCTACATCCACGGTGAAGGCAAAGTTGGCGTTCTTCTCGACCTCGCAGTCGGAAGCGCAACCGCTGCTCACAGCGATGCTGTCAAGGCATTCGCAAAGGATCTCACCATGCACATCGCTGCTGCGGCTCCGCAGTACGTGATGGCAAATGAAGTTCCTGGCGATGTCACGGCGAAGGAAAAGGAAATCGCATTGGCTCAAATCCAAAACTCCGGCAAAGCAATGAAGCCAGAGTTCATGGATAAGGCTGTCGAAGGCCGCGTTCGCAAGCTCCTCGAAGAGATCTGCTTGCTCACCCAGCCATTCGTCAAGGATCCTACCAAGACCATCGAGAAGCTCCTTCAAGAGACCTCGAAGACCCTTGGTCAAGAAGTTTCCGTTCGCCGCTTTGCCCGTTTCGTTCTGGGCGAAGGCATGAAGGAAGCGACTGAAGAGGCAGCTCACTGATTTTCGAACACAGGCGGTGACTCGCGTGAAAAAGCGTTCCGAGCCTTACCGGAGAATCCTTTTAAAGCTCTCCGGCGAAGCGTTAGCAGGTCAGGCTGGATATGGCATCGATACCGATGTCCTGAAAGTCCTGGCTCAAGAGATTAAGGAAATCCAGGAGAGTGGTGTCCAAATCTCCATTGTTGTCGGCGGAGGAAATATCTTCCGTGGCATCAAGGGTGCGACCAAAGGGATGGATCGCGCCTCGGCAGATTACATGGGCATGCTCGCAACGGTCCTTAACTGTCTGGCTCTTCAAGATGCTCTTGAGCATCTCGGAGTGCACACGCGAGTCCAGTCCGCCATCGAAATGCAAGAGCTTGCCGAGCCTTACATTCGTCGCCGCGCGGTCCGCCACCTTGAAAAAGGCCGGATCGTGATCTTTGGCGGCGGAACCGGCAATCCTTACTTCACCACCGACACCACGGCCGCACTTCGCGCCATGGAAGTCGGCTGCGAAGTCGTGCTCAAAGCCACCTCGGTGGACGGCATCTATGACGCCGATCCAAAGAAGGTGAAGGACGCAAAGCGCTTCGAAGAGCTCACTTATCTGGATGTCTTGCAAAAAGGTCTCAAAGTGATGGATTCTACTGCCATCTCCCTCTGCATGGACAACCAGCTCCCAATCATTGTTTTTGATTTGGCGCAAAAAGGTGCCCTCAAGCAAGTCGTCGAAGGCGAAGCAGTCGGAACTTTAGTTCGTTAGTCGGGGCGGCTCTGCCGCTACGCCAGTAATGAGGCGGCCTAGCCGCTACGCTAGTAATGCAGTTTAATCTCCGCCGTAAAAAATTCTAAGGAGACATTAAAATGTCAAAGCAGATTGTAGACTCAATGAGTCAGGACATGGACAAGAGCATTCAATCGCTCAAGGGCGATTTGGCAAAGGTCCGCACGGGCCGCGCTTCGACCGCGCTCGTTGAGCCAGTTCATGTCGATTACTATGGATCTTCGGTGCCTTTGAACCAAGTCGCAAACGTCACTACGCCAGACGCTCGCACAATTCAGATTTCTCCTTGGGAAGGCGGCATGATCGGCGCCATCGAGAAGGCGATTCTCGCTGCAAACATCGGCCTCACTCCCCAGAACGATGGCAAAGTGATCCGCATTCCGCTCCCAGCGATGACCGAAGAGCGCCGTAAAGAAATGGTGAAGCTCGTTAAGAAAATGGGCGAAGACACCAAGGTCGCTATCCGCAATCATCGCCGTGAAGCGAATGACGAAGTGAAGAAGCAGGAAAAGGCCAAGACTCTCTCCGAAGACGATGCCAAGAAAGCGCTCGAACTCGTTCAAAAGAAAACGGACGAGAAGATCGTTGAAGTCGACAAAGTGGTCGCTGGCAAAGAAAAAGAGATCATGACGATTTAATGTCTGACGCTCAAATACCCCAACACGTAGCGATCATCATGGACGGTAACGGGCGCTGGGCACAGCGTCGCGGCCGTCCTCGCGTGTTTGGGCATATTCGGGGATGCGCCCGAGTCAAGCCGGTGGTCCGCGAGGCGGATCGCCTGGGGATCAAGGCGCTGACCCTTTATGCTTTTTCGACGGAGAACTGGTCTCGCCCTGAAGGCGAGCTCAACATTCTCTGGAGACTTTTGAAAAAGTATCTCATCCGCGAAGCCGATGAGCTCAATCGTCGCAACGTTCGCTTTCGCGTGATTGGCGAGCTTGAGCGCCTGGCTCCTGATGTTCGCCAGGTCGTTGAGCAGACTGTTCAACGGCTCTCTAAAAATACGGGCCTTCAACTGACGTTCGCCGTCTCTTATGGATCTCGTCGCGAGCTGGCTCGCGCTGCAAGGCTTTTTGCTGAAGACGTCGCCAAAGGTATCCGTCGTCCAGAAGAGATGACGGAAGAGCTGATGCACCAATATCTTTGGACCGCGGAGCTGGGACCATTGGCTGAAGTGGATTTGATGATTCGCACCAGTGGCGAGCATCGCGTGAGCAACTTCCTTCTCTGGCAGGCTGCCTACGCTGAATTTTATTTCCAGGACCTCAACTGGCCTGACTTTGGGCCGCAAGATCTGGTTGAGGCCATTGATTCTTATTCGCGCCGAGATCGTCGATTCGGCTGCGTCTCCAAAAAACCTCAGGCAGTACTCTTAAAGGAAACCCACACCCTTGCTTGATCGTATCCCCTTTTTGGCCGATGGTTCTGAACTCAAAAAACGTGTGATCGTTGGATCGATTGGCGCCATTGCGCTGATCCTTCTGATCAGCTTTGGAGGCTGGGTCGGGATTTGCGTTCTCACGCTTGCGATTTCTCTGGCGATGATCAACGAGTTCTCGCACATGGCGTTCTCGCTCAAGGATCATGTCGAGAAACGCTACGTTCTTCTCTGCCTGACCTGGATCGTGGGACTTGGCAATTTGATCTCGCCTAAGTCCGAGTATGAGCTTTTGACGTTCGGCTTTTTAGGACTTTTCAGTTTTTATCTTTTTACGGCCGACCTTCATTCTGAAGCTGACTTCTTTGCGCACTTCAAAGAACTCATGCATTCGATCTTTGGGGCATTGTATCTGATCTTTTTGCCGCTCTACCTGACCCGCATCCAAGCGGCTGGAGATGGCGTGCGCTGGACGCTTCTTTTCTTGCTGATCGTTTGGGCAGGGGACAGTGCGGCGTATTTTGTCGGAAAGAAATACGGCAAGACAAAGCTTTATAGCCTGATCAGTCCAAAAAAGACTTACGAAGGTGCGGGCGGCGGACTTTTGGCGGGCATTCTGATCGCCCTCTTCTTTAAGCTGCTTTTTTTCCGCGCCATGCCATGGCTGGCTGTCTTTGTCATTCCAGTGCTGGTCGGTGTCGCGTCACAAATTGGTGACCTCTGCGAGAGCTTCCTAAAGCGGGCGTACGGCAAAAAAGACTCTGGATCAATTTTGCCGGGTCATGGCGGATTTTTAGATCGCTTTGATGGTGTAGTGTTCAGCGCGCCAGTCATGTATGCTTGTATTCGTATCTTTTCGTAATCGGTGAAGGGGGTCTCTCTCCCGTCACTTAGCGCCACCCGGCGCCACTCAGCGAAGGTAGGATAGAATATGTTGTCAGTGCTTGGATTTCTTATCATCTTAGGACCGTTGGTCATCGTGCATGAGTTCGGGCACTACATCTTTGCGCGTATCTTTGGTGTGAAGGCTGAAATTTTCTCCGTCGGCTTTGGACCTACACTCTGGAAGCGCCAGATGGGTGAGACGGAACTCAGAGTTTCAGCGATTCCGCTGGGCGGTTATGTGAAGCTTTTGGGCGAGGACCGCGAAACTCCGCTTCCTCCCGAGGAAGCTCGTCGCGCACTTCATCGCCAAGCTCCCTGGAAGCGCTTCTTTATTTTCTTTGGTGGCCCATTCTTTAACTTCCTTTGGGCGATTCTGGTTTTCATGGTCATTCTGGCAGTCGGTGAGCCACAAACGGCAAACGTGATTGGTCGTGTTGTGAGAAACTCTCCAGCCGCACAAGCCGGATTCCAAAGCCAGGACAAGGTGATCAGCGTTCAAGGCGCGCCAGTGAAGCGCTATGAAGAAATCGCCAATGCGATTCGCTCCAATCCGGATAAGGCGATGGACTTTGAAGTCGTTCATCCGGGTGCGCAAAATCCAACCAAGATTACGGCAAAGACTACCTCTGAAAAAGGTTTCAGCATTTACGGCGAATCCACTGCAGTCGGTCAGATCGATGGTCTTTATTCGATGGGCCGCAGCGTGCAGGCAGGGGTCTCCAATCCTGATTCTCCTGCAGGAAAAGCAGGCATCAAAACCGGCGATCGTATCGCCGAAGTGAATGGCACGCCTGTCACGACTTGGGAAGAAATCGAATCGGCTTATGCAAAAGCACCTGCCGGCGCAAAGATCATGCTTCGTGATCAGAAGCCATCAGGCACTGAAGAGAAGATGGTCGAGCTCGTCAAGCCAGACAGTGTAAATGCTGGTCAAGGGATGGGCGAAGCTTGGGGCCTTTACTCCTCTGAGCTTTTCGTCGACAAGACGGTCGATGGATCCCCAGCTGCAAAAGCGGGCATCATTCATGGCGATCGCTTGGTAGCGATTGGCGATAAGTCAGTTGATAGCTTCATGGATCTGAAAGATGCCGTTCAGGCATCCGGCGAGAAGTCCGGAAAAGTTTCCCTCAAATGGGAGCGCGACGGAAAGCTTGTCTCACAGGAAATCGTTCCAACTGCGACCGCAACGAAGGACGCGGAAATGAAGTCGACCACTCAATACACCGTGGGCGTTGCTCCGATGCTGACTCTCGCTGAGCCAACAACTGTTGTGGAGCGCGTGCTCAATCCTTTCACTCTGATCGTGAAGGGTACTGAGCGCATGGTCATCTTCACTTATCGTAATTTTGTTTCGATTGGAAAGATGTTCACCGGAAACGTCTCCGTTGGAACGCTGGGCGGCCCGATCCTGATCGGCAAGATCGCCGGTGAATCCTTGAGTCATGGATTGGTAACTTTCCTGACGACGATGGCGATTCTCTCGATCGGCCTTGGCGTGCTTAACTTGCTGCCGGTTCCGATTTTGGATGGTGGTCATATCGTGCTCTTGTGGATTGAGAGCGCGCGTGGCAAACCTCTTTCAATGAGACAAATGGAGATCATCCAAGGCGTGGGCCTTGTATTGATCCTCGCATTGATGGGTGTGGTGATGAAAAACGACATCACGCGCCTAGTTTCTTTCTAATGACTGCGTTTTAAAATAAGTTGATGTCATGAAACTTCTTGCTTGGGATACGTCCTCAAAAGCGGGCGCAATTGTTGCGCTCGAATGGCCAGCTGATAGTCCTAGCTGGGAGAGTGTCCGGCAAGCAGGCGAGTGGAGCCTTAATGTTGATTCCCAGCACTCTGAGAGATTGCTCTGGGGAATTCACCAGATGCTTGAGTCCGCACGTTGGAAGCTTGAGGAAATCGATGCTTTCGCCGTGGGCGTAGGACCTGGAAGCTTTACAGGCCTGAGAATCGGCATCACAACCGCTCGCACTCTGGCGCATGCTCTTCAAAAGCCTTTGATGGGTGTTTCATCGCTTGCCGCATTGGCAAGACCTGCGGCACTTTGGCTCAAGTCAACGGAGCGATCGGATGTCATGGTCGTTGCGTCGACGGATGCCTGCAAAGGCGAGCTCTTTGCGCTCTGGGGGAAAGCCTCAGCTGTCGCAGGCTGCGTTCAAGCGCCTCAAGAAGAGCAGGAAGGTCTTTGGAAGCGTGATGTACGCGAGCTTGTCATTGCTCCTGAAGAACTGATGGACGCCGTCAAATCCAAGCTCAAGAAAGACTCGGCTTGGCTCGCGGTGGGTGAAGGGCGTTCGCGATACGGTGATGCCTGGAAGAAGCTTCCTGCCAAGCAGGAGCTCAAGCTTGAGGTTCCGTTCACGGATCAAGTTCAAGGTCGTTATCTTGGAATGCTGGCATGGGAAGCCTGGCAGGCCAAGATGTCGCGCGAGGCACTTGCGGTTCATCCGCGATACGTTCGTGCGTCCGATGCTGAAATCAAACTCAAATCCGGCGTTTTGAAGAAAGCGCCTTCTGAAGTTCCCGCTTCGCTTTTGGTTGGGGAAAAGGCCTGATGTCCGTTGCAGTTTTGGGTCCTGTTTGTGCGTTCATGTCGTCCGTGACTTGGGCTTTGGGTTCTGCTGGTTATTCTCGATTGGCGCGCGAGCATTCTCCATTTGCCGTGAACTTGGCGCGCGGCATGATCGGTCTTCTGCTGTTCTTTTTAACGGCGCTTGCGGCAGGCGCACTTGAAACTCATAGCGTGAGTGGTGCCTGGAGCGCATTTAGTGTTCTTGATGCGCGACACATCGGTTGGCTTGGGCTTTCGATGTTTGCAAGCTACGGATTTGGCGACTCGGTTTTCTTGATGAGCACGCGCGCGCTTGGCATTCCTACCGCTCTGACCATTGCATCCACTTATCCCCTGATTACGTCTGCATGGGGAGCTTTTGTTGATCACGAATGGCTTTCCGTCACTCAAACGGCTGGCCTTTTGGTAACCGTCGCAGGCGTCGCATTTGTGATCTTAAGCGCACCGAGACCGACTCAAACGGATTCGCACGCGAATGACGCAGCATTAAAAAGGCCAAGTCGATCGACAGGGTTTATGCTGGCGTTCTTCGTTGCGTTTCTCTGGGCCTTGAATAGCTACTGCGTGACACGTGGAGGCCAAGGCATTACCGCACCCGTAGGCAATACGGTTCGGATGACTTCCGCTGTTCTGCTGTGCTTGATCATTGGCAAAGTCGCTTATCCAAAGGAGCGCATCACCTTGCCTCAAAGCGTGTTTCGCCGTTGGGGATGGCTCTTTGTTCTTGAGGCTTTTGGTGGTTCCTACTTTTTTGTATTCGGGCTCGCTCATTCGTCTATCGCTGTCGGTTCAACGCTGGTCGCTTTAGCGCCGGTCATTTCAGTGCCCGTTGCTCTTGCACTGCGTCTTGAAACGTTCTCCTGGAAGCGGACAGCCGCTGTAATTACAGTGGTTTTTGGGCTCTTTCTATTGGTCAGTGGCGCTCATTCTTAATCAAACTCTAAGAGAAATTTCTGTTTTTCTCAGGTATACTTCCTGAAGCCCAACTACGTTTATAGGAGAGAGTCTGAGAGATGAGTCACGATTTCGCCCCAAGGCACGCCCAGAAGTACGAAAGACAAAAGATTCGTAAAATCTATATCGTCCCTAATTTCGTAACGACCGCCAACATGTTCTGCGGTTTTTACTCGATGA
>JBJMMA010000109.1:0-2879 GCA_045805065.1 Bdellovibrionia bacterium
CCTCAAGACCATGAAGTGAATCAATATCAATGTGTCATCGTGCTCGACCTTGTGTCCTCTGCGGTTAGCGCAATTGAGTTATAGGTCTGTTTTCAAGCACTTAAATATGAGTGGCCGACATTCCAATTCTAGACTTTATTGGTCAGATATTTGTTGAATCGCGGCTTAATCCGTATATAATCCGCCAGTCCAAGCATGGCCTGGCTTTGTAAGGAGAATGAAATGAGAGCCCTATTAAAAGCCCTTGGGATGATCACCCTGACTGTTGCGCTTTCCTTTTCGGCTCACGCCTCAAGAGGAAACGAAGGCAGCGGCGGCGGCGATCTTCGAGCCATGCAATTTGTGAAGATCGCGGAGAAGGTCGCAGATTATCTCGAGCACGTCCCCGATGTTCCTCCCGTTTTAAAAAAGATCGATATTGCGGCCCTCAAAAAGGCGATCAAAACGACCGCCGTCGAAAGCACGGACGAAGTCTTACTCCTTCCCTCGGGCGAGTCGACCAGTGCCGTCACCAAAGATGCGCTGAACTGGCCTGCCAAAAAGAGAATCGTTTTTAATCGCGAAGCCTGGGACATGATCCCGTCTGGAAGCAAGCGCGCAGCCCTTGTGCTCCATGAGTACCTTGGAATCATGAGCGTTGATGACAAAGACTACGGCTACTCCCGTCAGCTCTTTGAAAATGGCACTCTGAAAATGATTTTCGATTACATCCCGGAAACTCAGAGCATCACCGAAGGTCTGGATTTCAATTTTTCCGTGAAGTGCACAATCGATTACCAAGGAACCCACATCGACGAGTTCAGTCCCTTGGGCTGGAGAAAATCTGCCGATGGAAAGTTCTCGAGTTACGGTGGGCTCATCGGCCGCATTCTTACCTACAATGATAAAAATGAGGCACTCCAGCTTTTCATCTACAATGAGAATGACTGGAACATGGAATTGATCAAATTTCCTCATTCGAACGAGGACTCAATTCACATTGTATTAGGCTGGGATCGAGACACTTTCTTTCAATTCCCAAGACGAATCGTCTTTGAACAAAAAGTGAAACTTACGCCGAACTTCAAGACTGAGATGACTTTCCCTGACTTAGGCTTGAAATTCGAGTGTCACCGGATGCTCAAGCAAGAGCTCGATCACGAGCCTTTCTATATTCCGGTTGAACCCGTACCTCAGAAATGAACTTTCGCCGATCCAACGCCTTCTTGAGCGTGAGCTCTCACACCCGGTGTAACAGGGCTCGCGCTCTCGGCTCGCTCTAAACAAGCGACGTATCCCTCTTGGCTGGCCCTAAAGCGTCTACCGTTGCCATCAACGCATGTGCCACGAGCGCGAACGCGAGCTTTCTTGGAACTGACATCACGGATTGGTTTGCGACGATTCAACATGGACTGCGCGGATCCGCCGACGGGATGTTCATCTTCGGCAGCTCTTGGGACTGTTATTGGATCAGGAGAATCTTGCGCGCTGGTCTGAGACTCTGACCAGACAGCACTCAAAGTTAAACCTGCAACAACCACGGGAACTAAATACAGCAACTTCATAAAAATCGATTAGTTCTGGATACTGGCAGCAAGCTTCTCAGCAAGACGAGTAATGGATCCAGCACCCATGCAAAGGATCATGTCGCCATCTTGATACTCACGCAGAATCCGGTCCTGGATCTCAGCAAGATCGCCTACATGCTCAATCCGCTGATTGCCGCCACCCGCTTGCGCAATATCCGCGCAAAGAGATGCGGCATCAACACCCGGAATTGGATCTTCGCCGGCAGCGTAGATGTCCGACATATAAAGAACGTCAGTATTACGGAACGCGGCCAAAAAGCCATCGCGGCAATGAAGCGTACGTGAGTAGCGATGAGGCTGAAACACAGTGATGATACGTCCTGGCCAGAAATTGCGAGCCGCTTGAAGCGTGGCCATGATCTCAGTCGGATGATGTCCGTAATCGTCGACGATCACGCGACGGCGATTATCATCTTTGTAGCGGATCTGAAACCGGCGATCGACGCCACGAAACTCCGAGAGTCCCTGGACAATCTTTGCGAATGGAACTTTGAGCTCAAGACCAATCGTGATGGCAGCCAACGCGTTCAAAACGTTATGATTGCCTGGAACATTGAGCTTTACGCGGCCGAGCTTCTCATGAGGTTGGCCCACGAAAGTGCGCCCGTAAACATCAAACTCGCTTCCAAGACCTGAGAGCTGAACATCATCAGCGTAAAAGTCCCAGAATTTGGAGAGCCCATAAGTTGTGATGGGCTTGGAGAAACGCTCGAGGCAACGACCAATGCCGCGGTCTTCGCCGCAGACGGCAGCCTTGCCATAGAAAGGAAGCTTTCCAACAAACTGAAGAAACGTGTCTTCGATCGCAGAAAGATTCTTATAATGATCCAAGTGATCGTTATCGATATTGGTCACAACCGCGTAAGTCGCAGGCAGATGAAGAAAAGAGCCATCGCTCTCGTCAGCTTCAGCCACTACATACTTTCCTTGGCCAAGCTTTGCGTTGCCACCTAACGAGTCGACTTTACCGCCGATCACAATCGTTGGATCAAGGCCCGCTGAGGTAAGAACAGTTGCCAGCATTGAAGTGGTAGTCGTCTTGCCGTGGGATCCCGCAACTGCAATCCCCGTCTTGCCACGCATGAGCTCACCAAGCATTTCAGCACGAGGAATGACAGGAACGCGAATCCGGCGAGCTTCTTTGAGCTCAGGATTGTCTTGTCGTACGGCGGATGAGATCACAACGACGTGAGAGCCTGTGATGTTTTCGGCCTGATGGCCAAAGTGGATCTTTGCCCCAAGCTTTGCCAGTCGCTTGGTCGTGTCAGATTCCGCAAGGTCAGATCCTGTCACCTTGTAGCCTTGATTGAG
>JBJMMA010000110.1:0-13455 GCA_045805065.1 Bdellovibrionia bacterium
AAACTGCTCACCTTCGGCCACTCTCTTAGGAGTTCGGAAATAAACTTCCGTCACACCCCGTGAGTAGTTGGATCGTCCGCTGACCCACATTCCTTTTTGATCATCGATCCGGTATCGCCAACCGCCGTGGCGAAGTGTTACGTCCTTGAGCGGCTCATTCAAGGCCTCCGAAATCGGAAGCCTTCCCGTAAGCTTTGTGAGTCGATCCACAATCATCTCGAATGTCGGGCACGGGCGAACGCCTGCTTCGGTGGCCAAAGCCCTCGAAGCGGCGAGCAAAAGAAGTGCAGACATCCAGTGGACAGACGGTTTCACAACTGACTTATCGGAATGTTTCGACGTTAAATTTAAGCCTGAGCTACTCGATGCAACTCATTGCTTTTCTTTTTATTTTCAACATTTAACGCGCCCGCTTCCTAGCTTCTTTCATGAGACTGTGGTATAAAGAACAGATCGGGGACGATACGGTTTCGACGGAAGTTCGGACGTTCCGGATGCATGTCGAGGCGCCACAGGCCTCGTAAAAAAGTGGCACAATGTAATTGGCGAAGCTAATTACGCAATGGCAGCTTAATCTCTTAGAGATCTAACTACCACGTCTCGCCTGAGTTCGCCTGCGACCCAGGATGAGACGACATTCAGTGGGCTAGCCTGTCATCTCTCGCAGATGGCTGACGGGCGAAACTAAAGTCTGCGGGGGGCTCGGAAAGTCCGCTCATGGACGTTCCAAGCTCAATCAAAAACGTGAGCTACACATGTAGATTTCGGCGACAGAAGGCTTTCGGACCTGGGTTCAATTCCCAGCGTCTCCACCATTTTGAAGGGCTGAGGACAAAAATCCTCGGCCCTTTTTGTTTTCTTAATTAACAACACCTTAGACTTAGCCGCGAATTTGATCGAGGAACTCCTTGGCCCGACTTTCGAGCTTTTTGCGCGGCTGCAAATTCGCCAAGACAGAGAGCCCGCCATAGAAAATGAAAATCGTTCCGGCAAGCGTTTCTGCCTTTTTCGCTTCAACACCCCCAGCTGTAAGATTGTCTTTGATCGCTAGGACTATGCGCTCGGCGTTCTCTTCACCCAGTTTTTTCAACGGCTCTTTGAGCGCAGGAATGTCTCTTGCGAATGCCAACGTCTCGAAACATCCTTTTTCCCCCTTTTGCGGGAGAACGGACAAGAGGAATGCTTCAATATTTTTCCAACCCAGTGGCTCTTTCTGGAGCAGAAGTTTCCCTGAATAACGCTCTCGGTAGTGTCTGATGCACTCAAGAAATAAGCCCTCTTTGTCACCAAACTCGGAATAGAGCGCCGGCTTAAAAACTCCAGTCGCCTCCTCCAGATCTTTCAACGATGTATCGAGATAGCCCTTTCTCCAAAACACCTGAAGCGCCTTCTCAGTAACGTCCTCGCGCTTAAATAGCTTATTTCTTCCCATACGATCGGCCCATCCTTTGAATATCATACCGCTCGGTATTCTATTCCATTGCAATCCATTTACTTCAAGCGTATATCATACCAATCGGTACTTTAAAACACGGCCATAGCGGCTCACAGGAGATCTTCCCATGAAAATCGGTATTCTCGGCGTTGGCCATATTGGAAAGACTTTAGCGATTAAGCTGAGTGCAGCTGGACATGATGTGAAAGTCGCCAATTCGCGCGGTCCTGAAACAATCGAAGCTAGCGTGCTGGCTACTGGCGCACGGGCAACGAGAACGTCTGATGCGATCAAGGATGTCGATGTGGTGATCCTCTCAATCCCCTTGAATCGCATTCCAGAGATCGCGCCACTGATTTCAAAGCTGCCAAATGAGACCACAGTCATCGACACTTCAAACTACTATCCCATGCGTGACGGCAGGATCGACGCCATCGAAGCCGGTCAGGTCGAGAGCCTTTGGGTGGCTGAGCAACTTGGGCGACCTATCGTCAAAGCATGGAACTCAATTGGTTCAGATTCCTTTGCAAAGAAGGGTAAACCAGCAGGTAGTCCAGGACGCATCGCTCTTTCCATCGCAGCAGATCGGGAAACTGATCGCAATGTGGGAATGAAGCTCGTCGAGGACACCGGATTTGATGCTTTCGATTCTGGATCGCTTTCCGACTCCTGGAGGCAGCAGCCAGGAGCACCCGCCTACTGTACGGATCTCCATCGAGAGGAACTCCCTGCTGCGCTGGCCTCAGCTGATAGACCTCGTTTGCCGAAGAGGCGCGATCTGGCGGTGGCCGCAGTCATGGAGCGAGTCGGAGACAGCAAAACGAATCCTGACGCAGACTTCGGCGTCCGCCTGAGTCGTGCGCTTTACATGTGACAGGCCGTTGTACACATCGACCGGATTCCTCAATTTTCCCTGGAGTTCCCCAACTGAGCATCGTATTTGGCGACTAAAACATGCCCGTATTATGCCCTAGGCAGGATCCGTGTAAAAGAATCAAGCGCTTACAAATCAGTCTCCGTCTCCACCCCTTCGAAGAAGGGCTCGGATTGCAGAAATGCACCGTGCCCTTTCTATTTTTCTCGAATCAAAGTTTATTAGCTCCACTCAACATTATTATTAAAGGCAGACGGAATAAGTGGTCAAAGAGTCTGTAGAGCAGGAGGCAAGCTAATACTTATTTCGTGGAATGTATGTTCACAATTTCCCGAGTAGCTTTATTGGCTTCGGTTTTATTCAGCTCTTCTCCTAGATATCGCGTAGCCTGCTGTCAAACTTCTTTACAGTCTATTTCTATATACCGTAGCCGAGGCTTTGGCATGACTTGCACTATCCCTTCACGTCTTGGAAGAAGGAAACACATATGAAGAAGTTTTTAGCACTCACCCTCTTCACCCTGGCTCCCATCTTGGTCGGACACAACACTCATGCTCAAGCGTCCAGTTTTGATGACATGAGTTTCGGCCCAGACAACAAATCCGCGTGCGTTGAAGGCACCTTTGCGGTACGGGGTTATCACGATACAATTGCACGGTACGCTTTTCGACTCAGGAAGAAGACAAATGGCTCTGTCGTGTTTCAATCCAAACTTAAAAACCCCAACGATCCGTTTGCAAGTGACCAAAGACAATCGAGGGTCAACCAACAGTTTACAAATGATGTACTCAAGCTGAAGCGAGTGGCCGGGGTCAGATGTCCTTGTGATTTGTTTCGGTCACAAGACGAACGTTTCGAGATCAAGATCGAAGACCCGACGGACAAACCACGAGTAAACCTCAATTACTTCGGATTTGAGGTAGAAGGCACTCACATCCGGAAGTGTAAATAAAATAGCACCCGGTATCAGCAAGCATTTTGTGATAAGATCCAGCACCATGAGCTTTCTCGACGCCAAGCAAACCGCACTCGTGTTAGCGCCTATGGAAGGCGTGATGGACGCACCGATGCGCGCGCTGATCGCTGACATCGGAGGATTCGACTACGGGGTTTCAGAATTCGTTCGCGTCGGCCAGGAAGTTGTCACGGCCCAGAAAATCCTGCACGAAATCCCCGACCTCACCGGTCCTATCTTTGGAAGTGCACGCCTTCCCTTGCAATTGCAACTCCTTGGCGACTCGCCCGAACTCATGGCTGCCTCAGCAGTCGAGGGCTGTCTCGCCGGCGCGCGTGCCATCGACATCAATTTTGGTTGCCCAGCACCCACTATTCTCCGCCGCTCAGGTGGCGCTGCCCTTCTGCGAACACCCTGCGCGATTACCGAAATCGTCAGCGCGGTGCGGAAGGCACTCCCAGCAGTCATTCCGGTGTCGGCAAAAATCAGGCTCGGCTGGGACAATCCGAACGATGTCGATGTCATCGCTCGCGCGGTCGAGGACGGTGGCGCGAACTGGATTACGATTCACGCCCGCACCAAGCAAGAGCGATATCAGCCCGGCGTGCACTGGGATGCGGTGGCGCGAGTAAAATCGCGACTTTCGATTCCCGTCATCGCAAATGGTGATTTATTTACGGCTGAAGACGTCGCCCGATGTGCCGCTGAGACGGGCTGTTTTCATTTTATGATCGGACGAGGCATCCTCAAGGATCCTTTTCTCGCCCACGACATTCGCGCTTCGCGATCCCTTCCAGCGGTCCGCACGGATATTCCAACTGAGCTTTCAGACCGATTGCGATTAGGTATCGAACGTTATGCCGCACTCACACGAGATCAGGCGGCGAATTCTGGGTTTATCCCAAGCCGGGTCAAACAATGGATTGGTTTGGTTCGAGATATCTCGGACACCGTCCCACGCCAGGTCTTGACCGCGGTTAAGCGCGCCCGAACTACTTCTGAACTTTTGGAACTCATTCAAGAGCCTTGAAGCTCAGGAACGACGCCTGCACATCCTTCTTTAGCGATGCCCTCTGGCAAGCCATTGAAAAGAAAAAGCACACACAGGCTATACGACTATCCGATTAAGAC
The DNA here is from genome assembly GCA_045805065.1 of Bdellovibrionia bacterium. Taxonomy (GTDB): domain Bacteria; phylum Bdellovibrionota; class UBA1018; order UBA1018; family UBA1018; genus CAZCBS01. The sequence continues at coordinate 4,396 of JBJMMA010000110.1, forward strand.
CGAATTTTGCTTTCACTTCTAATATGATCAACAAAGGCGCGAAGCTTTGGCAAAGCCTGCGATCTCTTCGGGTAATAGAGATAGAATCCGCCACTGATGGCCGCATACTGGTTAAGCACGACCTCAAGCTTTCCAGATTCAATCTTGTCCCGAATCAAGTCCTCAGCGTAATAAATAACCCCTGTTCCACCCAAAGCAGCATTCATCATCAGTGCGGTATCATTCAAAATCAAAGAGCCGCTCACATGAACTTGAAACTCTTTGCCCTTTTCCTCGAACTCCCATCGCTCATAAAGCTCGTTATCCCCTAGCCGCATCCTGATGCAATTATGTGCAAGCAGATCCTTGGGATGCTTAGGTCGACCCATTTTATTAAAATACTTTGGCGATCCGGCAATAACGAAACGAACCGGGCCTAAAAGCTTTAAAGCCACCATGTCTTTGGCCATCATTTCTGACAATCGGACGCCAGCGTCGAAGCCTCTTTCGACCACGTCGGATAAATCATCGTCAAAGAAAAGTTCCAAGGTCACTTCCGGATACTTCTTTGCAAAGCTGGTAATGAGCGGCTCCATCAAATTCGGATAAGCCGCCCTGGGGAGATTCAGTCTCAGCAAACCCGATGGGCGCTCGGCATAAGCCCCTATGTGCTCCATCGCATGCAGTATCTGATCGAGCGCGGGTCCGGCTTCGCTCAAAAATCGATCCCCTGCTTCCGTCAGACTAATGCTTCGAGTTGTTCGGGCCAGCAGCGCAACTCCCAGCCGCTGCTCGAGCTGCTTGATGGATTGACTCACTGCTGAAGCTGAAACCCCAAGTACCTCGGCACCCTCTGTGAAGCTTCTCTTATCAGCTACTGCCTTGAGGGCGATCAGGCCGTTCAGTTGGTCGGTTTGCATTATTAAGTATTCCTTAAAGGCTCATCAACATAGGTGCCATTTATCTTAAAGGTCGTCCAGCGTAGATTGAGGTCAAACGAAAGGACCCTAAACAATGATTCAAGCAAAAGGCATTGCCGCATTCTCAGCAAGGGAGCCACTCGCCTCCTTCACCTTCGAGCGCCGTGACCCAAAAGAACACGATGTCGTCATCGACATTAAGTACTGTGGGATCTGCCACTCAGACATTCATATGGCTCGCAACGAATGGGGAGTGTCGATCTATCCCATGGTTCCAGGCCATGAAATCGCCGGCGTCGTGCGCTCGGTAGGCTCAAAGGTTACCCGATACAAAGTGGGCGACCACGTCGGCGTTGGCTGCTTTGTGGACTCGTGCCGCCAGTGCGCTCACTGCAAACAGGATCTCGATCAATACTGCTTAGAAGGCAACACTCTCACCTATAGCGCATACGAGCGCGGCTCAAAGAACGTTACCAAGGGCGGCTACTCGAATGTGATAGTCGTCGACGAGAACTACGTTCTCCGCATTCCGAACTCATTGCCACTGGATCGTGCAGCCCCCCTGCTTTGCGCCGGAATTACGACCTACTCTCCACTCATGCACTGGAATGCGGGCCCTGGTAAAAAAGTCGCTATCTTGGGTCTTGGCGGCCTGGGCCATATGGGCGTGAAGATCGCAGCCGCACTCGGTGCCGACGTTACGGTCTTGAGTCGATCTGACAAAAAGCGCGAAGAAGCCTTGAAGATGGGCGCTCATCACTACCTAGCAACGAGCAATCCAAAGGTCTTTCAGGAGCATGCTGGAGAATTTGATCTGATCATCAACACTGTATCATCTGCAGATCTCGACATGAACGCTTACTTTGGACTGCTGAAGCTTGATGGCACTCTTGTATCAGTCGGTGCCCCGGACAAACCGCTTGCGATCAGTGCTTTTCCACTGATCATGATGCGTCGAAATTACGCAGGGTCTGCAATCGGTTCGACCAAAGAGACTCAAGAGATGCTCGACTTCTGCGCGAAATACGAAATCGCTCCAGATATTGAAACAATCAGCCCAAATCAAGTGAACACAGCCTACGAGCGCGTCCTGAAGAGCGACGTCAGGTATCGATTCGTCATCGATATGTCGAAACTCTAATTCTCATTCAGAGACACGAAGAGGAAACATTATGGAAAAACGAAAATTAGGAAAAAGTGGATTAGAAGTTTCAGCCATTGGTTTTGGCGCCATGGGAATGAGCTTTGGGTATGGCCATCCCAAGGACAAAAAAGAAATGATCTCGGTTCTCAGGGCAGCTGTTGAAGAAGGCGTGACCTTTTTTGATACAGCCGAAGTTTATGGACCATTCATCAACGAAGAACTCGTCGGTGAAGCTCTTGCTCCCTATAAGGGCAAAGTCATCATTGCGACGAAGTTTGGATTTAAACCTGATGCGAGTGGCAAATGGACGGATCTTGATAGTCGCCCTGAACATATTAAAGAAGTTGCCGAAGCGTCTTTGAAGCGACTCAAGGTGGATGCCATCGACCTCTTTTATCAACACCGCGTAGACAAAGAGGTACCAATCGAAGATGTCGCAGGTGCCGTGCAGGATCTCATCAAAGCAGGTAAGGTCAAACACTTCGGCCTTTCTGAAGCGGGAGCAAAAACAATTCGCCGTGCTCATGCTGTTCAGGCAGTCACGGCACTTCAAAGCGAGTACTCGCTTTGGTGGCGCGAGCCAGAGCAGGAAATCCTTCCCACCCTGGATGAGCTTGGGATCGGATTCGTACCTTTTAGCCCTCTTGGAAAAGGCTTTCTCACCGGCAAGATCAAACCCGACACGCAGTTTGCAGCAAACGACTTCCGAAGTATTGTCCCAAGGTTTAATACCGAGAACCTAGAGGTCAACCAAGCATTCGTAGATTTATTGGCACGTGTCGCAAAAGAGAAGAACGCAACACCTGGACAGATCGCGCTAGCGTGGATTTTGGCTCAAAAGCCTTGGATCGTGCCAATCCCTGGAACGACCAAGATGGAGAGGATGCGGGAAAACGCGCAAGCAGCCAGTGTCAAACTAACCGCTAAAGACTTAAATGAAATTGAGTCTGCAGCTTCAAAGATCCAGGCCAAAGGTGAGCGCTACCCTGAGCACTTGCAGCGTAGGATTGATCGATAAGCGGATCAAGATCTTTGATATCTGGGCTTTTGACGAGGTCATCGCCTTGTTGTTTGATACTCCACGCTCGCTTCAGTCTTTGGCGCACTGCTTGTATGCAAACCTACGTGCCAACGGTGACTTTCCGTTCGGAAGGAGTTATGCGACAGCCAGCTCTGACTATACCGATATTGCTCGTCGATGATCGCCCGGAGAATCTCCTTGTCCTGGACGCGGTTCTCGACCAGCCCGAGTACAGATTAGTCAAGGCTACCTCCGGTCGAGAGGCTTTAGGACTGCTTCTCCACCAGGAGTTTGCCGTGATTCTTCTTGATGCTCAGATGCCTGAAATGGACGGCTTCGAAACGGCCAAACTTATCCGTGAAAATCGCAAGACCCGTAATACGCCCATCATCTTTCTGACCGCCATATACTCGGACATCCAGCATATCAAGAAAGGATATGCCAGTGGGGCGGTCGACTACATGTCCAAGCCCTTTGATCCTGAGATATTACGCTCGAAAGTCGCGATCTTCATTGAACTCTTCCAAGCCAAACAAGAGCTCCGGCAGAAAAACCGCGACATCGCGGAAAAGAACCTTGAGCTTGAGCGCAGGGAACGAGCCATTCAAGAGCAGTGCGAGATGCGGGTTCGCGCTGAGTCGCAAAGGGAGAAGTACCAGACTCTGATAAATGGACTCGACCATTCCATCATCTGGGAAGCAAAGCCGAAAAACATGGAATTCAATTTTGTTAGCGAGAGAGCTGAACTACTTCTCGGTTACCCTCACAAACGATGGTTATCAGAGCCCAACTTCTTTTTCAGCCTGATACCAGAAGAAGAACGCGATTCAGTCCGCCAACACTTCCATGAAGCGGTCCAGACCCGACTCGATCAACGCTTCGAGCATCGTACGATCGCACAAGATGGACAAACCTATTGGTTTCACACCGGGATTCAGTTCGTCCAAAAAGATCCTAATTCTCCGCCCGTCTTGCAAGGACTCACGGTCGACATCACTCCGCTTAAACTCTCTGAAGAAGATTTACGCAAGCGCGAAGCCAAGTACCGAAGAGTCATTGATGCTAACATGATCGGCCACTTTTTTGCCAATCTCAAAACAGGGCGGATCTCGGATGCTAATGATTATTTTCTGCAGGTCATCGGATATACTCGTGACGACCTGGTAAACGGCAGAATCGACTGGTTTAAGATGACTCCACCCGAATATAACCATCTCGACTTAAACGCCATTCAAGAACTTCAGGAGACAGGCCTCTGTCAACCCTTCGAGAAAGAATACATCAGAAAAGACGGCTCACACGTTCCGGTCATGATCGGTGCAGCTCGTTTGGATACGTTCTCTGACGAGTGCGCCTGCTTCGTTCTGGATTTAAGTGAAAAGAAACAGGTGGAAAGAGAGAAAGTAAAAGCGCTGCGGGCACGCGAAGAGATGCTTGAAATCGTTTCACATGACCTCAAGAATCCGCTCTCGGCCATTCTGATGAATGCGGTCTTGCTATTTAAGAAGCTACCGCCGGAGGAGCCTTCGTTTGCTTTACGAAAGCAGGTTGAAAACATTCAACGATCCGCTCAACGAATGAAGAGTTTGATCGAGGATTTACTGGATCTCGCCAAGGTTGAGGCTGGACGTCTTGTGGTCAACCCTACGGCGCAACATCCAGAAGTCCTCCTCTCTGAAGCGATCGACATGATGAGGCCCTTAGCCAAGGAAAAGGGAATTCACATCGACAAAGAATACTGTCGGACAACAAATGACGTCCTGTGCGATAAAGATCGCATTCTTCAAGTCTTTTCGAATTTAATCGGAAACGCGATCAAATTTACGCCAGAACAAGGACACATCGCAGTCAGCGCCGAGGAAATCGAGCACGAAATCCGATTTTGCATATCGGACACGGGCGCTGGGATTTCGGAGGAACATCTTCCACATATTTTTAAACGCTACTGGCAAGCAGAGGGAACTCAGCGGCAAAGTGCAGGCTTAGGCCTCGCCATTACTAAGGGGATTCTCGACGCACATCACGGAAAGCTATGGGTTAAAAGCGCTCTCAGCCGAGGAAGCACCTTCTGCTTTACCCTCCCAACGCAGGAGCCAGGCAAATAAGACAATAGAGCTTTTTTAAGCGGCGACGTCTCCACTTGCGGCCTGCTGCAACGGAAGCTCAATGATGAAATTTGCGCCTTTACCTGATTCGCTCTCCACGCGAATGGCTCCGCCGTGAGCTTCGATGATCTTTCGACTGATATACAGGCCGAGCCCCAGGCCGCCGATGCTATCGTCCGCGCCCCCTCGTTCGAATCTCTCAAAAATCTTTCCTTGATCCTCGGCAGAAATTCCTTTTCCTTCGTCTTTTACTGACAAGAAGGCCTTCTGGTCCCTGGAGCTCAGGCTGATAGAGATCGGCTTTCCAGGAGCGTATTTCAAAGCATTGGTCACTAAGTTAATGAAGACCTGCTCTAATCTTGCCCGATCCCAACGGCCGATGAGCTGATCGGGCAAGGACATCCTGATTTCGCAGCCGGAGCGGGTCACCTGATCTTGATAGCGATCGATGACTTCATGAATGAGCTGTGTCAGATCCACTTCCTCCATATGCATGCTCAATTGGCCCCCACTGATACGCGATACGTCGAGGAGATCTTCAATCAGGGACGAGAGCCGATCCAGCTGCTTGTTCCACATGGATATGAATTTTCTGAGCCTATCGGTGTCAATGGCACTGCCTTTCTCAAGCATTCGCCACAACTGTTGGGCCTGAAGCTTCAAGGGGGTAATTGGCGTCCTAAGCTCATGAGACGCAATCGAGAGAAACTCGTCTCGAACCTGCACGGATTCACGAAGAGCGGCCTCTACTCGTTTAAGATGCGTAATGTCCACACAGAGTCCACGAAGTTCATAGCCCACCCCCTCGCCGCGACGAGCCAGTCTCACACCCGTGTGCAACCAAACTTCGGATCCCTCGACAGTGATGAACCGATGATCAATTCCAAGATCCCGCCCCATTTGCGCAAGCTGAAAAGCTTTCAACACGTTTTCACGGTCATCCGGATGCAGGTGCTTTTCCCAAAAACCTGACTCGCTCTTCCACTGCTCAAGCGGGTATCCCAGAATCAACTCTGCCCTGGGGCTCACATAAGTAAAAATCAGATGACCCGGATCCGATGACCAGACGAAACCATGATTAATCCCTTCGACCAGGTCTTGAAATCGCCTCTCCCCGGCACGTTTGACTTCAAGAATCTCATACTCTTTTTCCTTCACCTCTTTTTGCCGGATCACTTCAGCCTGATGCCTGATCCATTGTGTTTTCCGGTAAAGCTCCGCAAATACCGCAACTTTTGCCTTCACGATGTGGGGCTCGAGCGGCTTTTGAATATAGTCCACCGCACCGATAGAATAGGCTTTGAAAATATGGTCGATGTCCTTGACCATCGCAGTGAGAAAGATAATGGGAATATGGCGTGATTTCTTACGTCCTTTGATCAAGGACGCGACTTCAAATCCATCTATCCCTGCCATAAACACATCCAAGAGAATGAGCGCAAAGTCATGCTTGAGAACTCGACTTAATGCCTCGTTCCCGTCGGAGGCCGTCATCAATCGATAGCTGGGATCATCAAGAATGGCCTTCAAAGCATGGATATTTTCGGGTCTATCATCCACGATCAAAATATTGATCGGAGTCTTTTGATCATCGTGACTCTCCATGAATACTTAGTCTTTCTCTTTTCTGTCTACCCATCTCTTGACTGTTGACAGCAGGACATCGTTGTCAGCAGGTTTAGGCACGAAGTCCGAGCAACCTGATTCGATGCACTTTTGCCGATCCTCGGGCATCGCTTTCGCGGTTAACGCCACGACCGGTAGAGATTCGAGACCGGGTGTTTTTCTGATTTGTTCGGTTGCCTCGTACCCATCCATGCCGGGCATCATGATATCCATCAGCACCAAATCGATATCGTTCTCTCGAGCAAGAAGCTCCAGTGCATCATGAGCATTCTCCGCGGTTAATACATCTGCGTCATGGCCTTCCAATAAATTGGTAACGGCAAAGAGATTTCGAACATCATCATCGACAATCAGGATTCTCTTTCCTGAGAGATTAATACCTGATGTCTCTTTTGAGCTGATCTCCTTGGCCTCCGACTTAATCTGCGGGCGAGCGGCTTCAGGAGTGCTGGGAACATATGAAGTCCGAAGCTCAAAAGGCTGCTCTTCTGAGGGTATGTCCCGACTCACGTCACTGAAAGCGCCGTGTCCTACGCTCTCGGGCAGAGTCTCCATTTTACTACCTTTAAAGTGAGGAGGTGTTTCAGGAAGAAAGAGGGTAAACGTGCTACCTTCCCCCACCTTACTCATCAACCAGATTTCACCACCCAGAAGTTTTGCCAGTTCCCGGCTGATCGTCAGACCTAAGCCCGTTCCGCCGTACTTTCTTGCCGTAGTCGTGTCCGCTTGCTGAAACGCCTCCCAAATCAGTTGCTGTTTCTCTTTCGGAATCCCTATGCCGGTATCTGAAACGCTGAAGGCAAGAATCGATTTCGAGCTTTTGAGCGTTTCGTTACTGAAGGCAAACTCTCGTTTCACCGGCAAAATGTCCAAGTAAACGTGACCACGGTCGGTAAATTTGAACGCATTTGCCAGCAGGTTTTTAATCACTTGCTGGAGCCTTAAAATGTCCGTTGTCATTGTGGCAGGAGACTCGGGACTGATTCTGATTTTGAAATCCAGCCTTTTCTGTTTCGCGACTTGATTGAAAGTTCGCTCGACATATCCCTTCACTTCAGCCAGTGGAAAAGTCTTCAGCTCCACATGCATTTTTCCGGCTTCAATCTTTGAAAGATCCAGAATCTCATTGATCAAGGCAAGTAGATCATGCCCAGAGGCATAGATCGTTCTTGCGTACTCGACAGCTTGGGGCGGCAGGTCCTTTTTGGAATTATCGGCCAACATTTTAGCTAAGATCAAAAGACTGTTGAGTGGTGTTCTCAGCTCATGAGACATGTTGGCCAGGAAGTCCGATTTATATTTCGAAATTTGTGAGAGCTCTTTGGCCTTCTCCTCGAGAGACTGGCTGGCTGACTCTACCTCACGGTTCTTCACTTCAAGCTGCTTTGCTTTATCCTCGAGCTCCTTGCTTCGGCCCTCGAGCTGCACGTTGGATTTTTGAAGCTCATTGAGAAGCTCTTCCGTCCTCATACTTGCGCCGATCATGTTGAAAACGACGCCGATACTTTGCGTGAGTTGATCAAGAAACGTTAAGTGAACAGGACTGAACTCCTGAAATGATCCCAACTCTATAACTGCCTTGACCTGCTCTTCAAACACGACCGGAAGAACCACAATGTTTCTAGGGGGAGCCTCTCCAAGTCCCGATCCTATATGAATATAGCTGTCTGGGATCTCCTGAACGACAATACGTTTCTTCTCAAGCCCGGCCTGGCCTACCAGGCCCTCTCCCAGGGCAAATTGGTTTCTGACACCTTTTCGTTTATCGTAAGCGTAGCTGCTAATGAGCCTTAAAACCGGCGTGTCGTCCCCGTCAGATACAAAGAACGCTCCGTGCTGAGCCGATACCACCGGAGTAAGCTCCGACATAATCAGGCGCGACAAGGACTCGATACTCCTTTGTCCCTGCATCATGCCGGTAAATTTGGCTAGATTTGTCTTGAGCCAGTCCTGTTCTTTGTTCGTATGAGTCGTGTCGCGGAGATTCGCGATCATTTGATTGATGTTTTCTTTCAACGTCTGCACTTCGCCTTGGGCGCCAACAGTGATGGAACGGGTGAGATCCCCGCGCGTCACGGCAGTAGCGACTTCAGCGATGGCACGAACCTGGGTCGTCAGATTTCCGGCGAGTTGGTTCACATTATCAGTCAGATCTCGCCACGTGCCAGCTGCGCCAGGGACTCTCGCCTGACCACCCAACCGTCCCTCAATTCCTACTTCACGTGCCACGGAGGTGACTTGATCGGCAAATATGCGAAGCGTATC
>JBJMMA010000111.1:0-11048 GCA_045805065.1 Bdellovibrionia bacterium
ACTCTTTCCCTACCTTCCGATCTATCTTTCATCACCAGTAAACTGCCATGTTCCAATATAAGCGAAGCCGTTTCTTTTGTCTTTTTATGCCGAAAAGAAAATTTACGTTCTTCAGAATCGCAGGTACGTGAAGGCGAACCGGCCCCTGATCAGCTTGATGACGGGACCTGGCTTCTCCAACGCTTATCGAAGCACCTGGTCTCTTCAGCCTCGCATTGCTTATTATTTCAGCGAGGAGTGGGGCTTTGAAGTTTTCTACAGCAAAGTCTTCAACTCGGAAAACAACACCTATAAAGCACTCAGTTCCACGGGAACGACGCTTTTTCCTGTGATCCATGAGATCCGCAGCGAAATGGGTGCCTTGCTTCACTGGGTACCTTGGTACGCCAAGATCAACGTCTTCAACTCGATTCTCTATTTTGACTGGTACTTTGCGGGTGGTTTGGGATCCGTCATGGATGCCATGACCACGAGTAAGACGGATGTGAACAGCTTCTCGACCAGTAACGATCTTGCTCTCTATCTGGGGACAGGGCATCAGTACCACATCAACGAGACGTTCACGGTTCGCCTGGACTTCATGGGAACGTATTACCGCGCTCCATTGACGGTTTCATCGCCGGATAAAGTGTGGTTCTCGAATTACGATTTCACCTTCGGATTGGGTATTCGCCTGTGAACCCAGTTAAGACGTCGTTGGCAGCAGCAGCTTTGATCGTGCTTGCATCGGCCTTGCCGACGCATTCGGCTTGGGGCGCAGGTCCCGATAACCAGAACTATCTGGCAAATGCCCGTCAGTACTATAAGCAAGGACAGTTCTTCAAATCCGCGCGCTATGCGTTCGCTGCCATCGAGAACTCGAGTGGACGCTCGGATGCGGAGAAGGCCGAAGCTTATTCGTGGGCGACTCTGGGTCTGTCTCATGCTCACTTGTACAACTCGGCGTCTTACTTCTTTATCAAGACTCTTCAGACTGGAAACAAGGACGCCATTCGTCGCGTTTTGACTGAGACTCAAAATCTATTGATGAATCTCGGTCCCGATCTTCTGCGCAAGTATCTGGTTCGTCATACGCAGTACGAAGATTATGATGCCGCAAATCGGAATGCATTCTTGTACTCGCTCGGGAAAGACGCGCTTCTGGCTCACCAGGAAGAGCGCGCGATTTCATACCTGAACGGAATTCAGAAGAGCAGCCCACTGTGGCCTTCAGCTTTGCAGCTTCGTGCGGCAGCTTATGCGATTCGTGGAAACACGGATAAGGCAGTGGATGATTTCGAGCTTTGCGTAAAAAACTCAGATCAAGTCACGCAAGGAATAAAGTCGGGGACTTCTTTGCACCGTGAGCTTGAGAGCGAGAGCGAAGACTTGAAAGCTCGCTGCATGGCAGGCGTAGCTCGTACTTACTATCAGGCCGATAAGTTCGAAGATGCGGATCGTGCTTACGACCGCATTCAAAAGACAAGCCTGGTATGGCCGGACATTCTCTTCGAGCAGGCTTGGAACGCTTTTGCCCGCCAGGAATACAACCGCTCACTTGGAAAACTCGTGTCTTACAAGAGTCCGGCGCTGAGCTTTGTGTTTGAGCCGGAAGTCGACGTCCTGCGCGCTCAGTCGTATCTGGCTCTTTGCTTGTATTCAGATGCCAACGAAGTCATTAACGAGTTCAACGGCAGTTACAGCAAGATCGGCGAGCAGGTGAAACAGTTCGTTGAGGGTAACTCCAAGAATCTCGATGCGTTTTACGCGGTCGGAAAAACGGCTTTGAAGGAATCGATCTACGCGACCGATGGCTTCAAACCGATGCTCAACCGCTTTGTTCGCGGCCCTTACTTCGCAAGACTGGTTCGTTCCGAACGCGACATCAATTCCGAACTTGAAGCCGTCAGACGTTTTGGTGGCGCAGCCGAGTTTCAGAATCTCGGACACGGTTTCCCTGGGTTTTTGACCCAGGTCTTGAGCTGGCGGATCAAATCCGTTCACATGCTCGGCGGGATGTTCGTGAAAAACAGCCTGATTGACTACCATGCGCAGCTGATCTCGAACTTTGAGAAAATGGCTTTCATCAAGCTTGAGATGCTCAAGCGCGCCAAGGATCAATTGGTTTACAAGAACTCGTCCCATCCGACGGGTTTGAGAGACTGGGGAAATCAAAAGCCTCATCGCCAGGACTATCAGTATTACTGGTCGTTCAATGGAGAGTTCTGGAACGATGAGCTGGGCGACTATGTTTTCGGTCTTGAATCGCAGTGCGGGAGCAGTGGATGAAGGCAAGTTTGCGGCTGAAAGTAGCATTGGGTTTAACGCTTGCTGGCGCGATGGCGCCGCATACGACTTGGGCCAAGGCGCCTTATTCTGAATCTGAGATTCAGGCCGTGGAGACTTCTGACGAGTCTCGCATCCGGGAGCTTCGCGATCAGGAAATCAAACAGCTTCGCATCGCATTAGGGCGTCGTCTTCCGAATAACCGCCGCGCGGATCTGTACTATCGTCTGGCAGAGCTTTATCTTGAAGCCTACCGCCAGGAGTATCTGCTGGAAGGCCGTGCTCACGACAAGAGACTCGAGCGCAAGCAAGCTGATCCAGCCATCGATCATTCTCGCTCTCGTCCTTATCTTTTGAGTGGGGTCCAGGCTTCGCAGGAGATTTTGAAGCTCAAGATCGCCTATCCAAGACTGGATCAGATCTATTACTTCCTGGCATTCAATTACAGTGAGCTTGGCGATCGCAAGCAGGGCCTCAAGTATTACGAGGAGCTCACTCATCGTTTTCCAAACAGCCCGTTTGTTGCTGAGGCACAGCGCGAACTTGCCGATGATGCCTATACGCATGGAAACTACCGCAAGGCGATCAGTCTTTATGAGCTTGCCGTGCACCGCGCGAACTCCAATCAGATCCCACAGATCGATCATAAGCTGGCTTGGGCCTATTACCGCGTCAAGCAGTACGATCAAGCGATTGCAAAGCTGAAAGAAGCGGTAAATCTTGCGCAAAAGAGTGGCGAGAAGCTTCTCTCAGTGCGCGAAGAGGCTCTGCGTGACATGGCCGTCTTCATGACCGAAGCCGGGCGTGTGGATGAAGCGATCACTTATTTCCAGGCAACGGTCGCGGACAAATCCTTTTATCCGAAGCTCCTGGAGAAACTTGGAAAGCAGTATGAGCGCAACGTCGAGCCTGCCAAGGCGACGATGGTGTATGAATCGCTTCTCAAGACCAATCCCGAGTCCGAATCCGCATTTCGTGTTCTGGTCAAGCTGGTCGATCTCGATCTTCGCCGCTCCCGCTTCAAAGAAGCGCTGGCGCGGTTGAAGGACCTGAGAGCCGCGAAGTTCAGCGAAGACGACACGCAGGTGGCCTCTCAGAATCTGAGAGCCATGATTCGTAGAACCGCTACTGAGCACCATGAGATGTTCCGCAAGAAAGCGGATCGCCCGGCTCTGGAAATCGCGGAAAGTTATTACACAGCTTATCTGACCTTGTTCTTGTCCAAGGACGATCCTCGCAAGGAAACTCAGGAAATCCAGATGTACCTGGCTGAGGTGAAGCGCGAACTCGGTAAGTCCAAGGAAGCGTCGCAGCTTTATCGCAAGGTGGTGGACTCGCGTGACTCCCGTTACGCCAAGGAAGCAGGGGCGCTCTGGACCGCAAGCTTATCTGAAGCGATTAAACGTTCCAGCGAAGGCGGAGCATCGTCCAAGGCGACCGAGCCATCTACCCTTGAAAGAGAGTATGTTGAGGCCGCAGATGCCTTGCAGGCATCTTTAGGTGATACGGCTGAAGGTCGTGAAGCAGCCCTCAGAGCGGCCCAGGTTCTTGCCGGTTACGCTGAAACTCGTAAAGACGCTCTGAAGCGTATTCGCAAAATGATTGAATCTTCTCCAAAAACTCCGCAGGCATTGACTGCCGCGCGCCTTTGGATTCAGCTTCAGTCTGAGAATCCGAAGAACGATCAAGACGATATGAAGGATCTGATCGCAAAGCTTCGTGAAAATACGGCTTTGATGAGTGCGGATCAAGAGATCGGAAAAGGAAAGCTGAAGGCTGCGATTTTCGATCAGGAAACCCGGATCAAGGTCAGCACGATTTCTCAGGAAGAAAAAGAGCATAAGTATGCGGATGCGGCTCGTGGCTATGAGTCTTTTGCTCAAGACTCCCAGCAGAAAGATACCGCCGAGAAAGCTTTGACGAACGCGGTCGCAAGCTACATCAAAGTGGGCGACACCGACAGCGTCGAGCGCGTTCTGGTAGGCTGGTTCAAGCGTTTTCCAAAGAGCCCAAAAGCCGTGGAATCCGCGCAAAGTGCCGCCACTCTTTTTCTGGTTCAAGGAAAGTTTGAAACATCGGCCAGAATGTTTGAGGAAGTGGGAAGCGCAGGCGGTGATGCGGTGTCTTTTGAGACTGCTGCACGTATCTATGAAGGCCTGGCCGGCGATCCTTCGCAGGAGCGGGCTCAAGCACAATTTCATTTCAAGCGCGCGCAAGCGAATCACGTGCGCTACATTCAATCACTTAAGAATCCAAGCGCTCGTGGCAGCGCGCTTCTGACTTTGGCTAAGTCCTATGAAGAAGCTCAGAGTGATCGCGAGGCTGTCCAGGCTTATCGGGATTGCATGTCAGCTTCTCCTGAATTTGAGGCCGAGTGCGGTGTGCGTCTTGCCGAACTTCAGCATCGTTTGAAGAACGAGGACGATGCTGTTGCGCTTCTTAAAAAAGTCGCGGCTCAAGGCACGAAGCATAAATCCGAGGCGTTGTCGCCGTATGTCGGTTACGCACGCTTTCAGCTTGCGGATCGCCAGGAGCAGTCCATGACGTTTGAGCCATTGGCTCTTCCTGATGAGAGGCTGAAAAAGGCTATGAATCAGCGTCTGGCGTTCATGGAAACGATCAGTCGCTCATATCAGTCGGTGGTGGATGCTGGTGGACCCTGGGCCATTGCGGCTCTGGATCGCCTGGCTCGCGCTGCATTGAGCTTTGCCAATGAGGTCGATCAAATCGCACCTCCTGCAAAGCTCAGCGATAAGGGAGCGGAGCAATTCAAAAAGAATCTCGCCTCAGTGAGTGCGCCGCTTCGTAAAAAAGCAATCGACACCTGGATGGATGCCTATCGCAAGGCCGTCAGTGCTGAGGCTTTGAGTCCTGTAATTCCTGAAATCGCGGATCGTCTGGCTGATGAGGGCGTTCGCATTCCAGGTCGCGCGCAGGGTTTCCGCGGTGGATGGCGCTTGGCCGGTGCTGCTTCCGATGGTGGAGCAGAAGGCGAGAGCAAGGCGCTGGATAAGGTTCGGGATCGTCTGACTCGTAATCCGGCTGATTCTTCCGCCTGGGTGGATTATGGAAACCTGCTCTGGGGTTCTGGCAAGCTTCAGCTTTCACGCTTGGCTTATGAGCGTGCGCTTCAATTGAATCCTAAGAATGCCGCAGCATTGAACAATCGCGCTGTGGTTCTTTTGAGCACGAAAGATGGACAAGAGGATTGGGTCAATGCCTCTGAGTCTCTGGCAATACTTCAGAAAGCTTTGAAAGAAGATGAGTTCTTTGCCGCAGCCAAGGTGAACCGCGGACTGCTTCTGAACTACTATCGCTTGTTTGAGCGCGCAAAACCGCTCTTTGAGCAAGTGCTGGTGAGAAATCAGCTTTCAGATGCAGAGCAGGGGCTTGCTGTGGCTCTTCAAGGCTTGGGTGATTCGGCAGGAGCAAGTGCTGCGTTCCAGAAAGCCGCCGCTCAAGGCGCATCCTCTTCCAGCTTTGCCTCGCTTTATCATCGGGCCGCTCAAGTAGGTCCATCCCGCTCATCGGAGTGTCTGGATGCGCTTTCGGATCTCAAGTCTAGCGCGCTTTCGGGCTTTGAGCGCGATGCCTATGAGCGACTCAAGCAAGTTTGCACGACGAATCAGGGAGCTAAAAAATGAAAATGCGACTCTTTGTCTTTGTGACCATTCTGAGCGCCATCGGCGGAATCGCTTTCGCGGCGGGAATCGCCTGGGGAGTCAGAGGAGCACATGCGGCAGAACCTAAACAGGGTGCAAAAGTGGTCTATCCCAAAAAGACGGAACTCGACTTCGAGGGTCTGGCAATTGAAGGCGAAGTCAGAAACCCTGGTGAGTTCTATTTTCAGCATCGCACGGAAGAGAAGTTTGATTCTCTCGTTCAACGCCGAAAGAATTTTCACCGCGAAATGCTTCGTGACGCGGTTTTGAGTAAGTAGGATTTTAAGAGCTATTAAGGAAGAAGATGATGGAAACACCAGAAAATCGCGGGCAAAACGAAACGACGAATCAGTCCCAGCCGAGACCGCAATCAGGTTTGAAAAAAGTGATCACCCTGGTCACCCTGACGCCTCATGAGGACGGAAGCAAGCCCGTCTTTCGCGTTCATAAGGAAAGACTGGTTCTGGGCTCGGTCATCAGTGCTGATGTCAGACTGACGAGTGATGGCGTGGCGCCGATCCATGCGGTTCTTGAGCTTGATGCTGGTGGAGACTCTGCAACCATCTACGACCTTGCAAGCGATAGCGGCGTTTTCGTGAACGGTGCACGCGTGGTCACGCAGACGATCAAAGGCGGGGATCGCGTTCGTATCGGTCAGCAGGAACTTCAGTTCACCGTCGATGATCTTGAAGATCTTATTCGGCACGAGAGAACGCGTGAGACCGAAGGCCGCAGGCTCTTTTTGGATCCGAACGAGGATTTCTCGCCCCTTCTTCTTGAAGAAGAAAGGTATGTATCCCAGATCTTTGACTATCGCCCGGCCTCAAAGCGCGCGGTCGAAGTCATCATGTCCTGGTTCGGGACGATTCTTGATGTTGAGCATTTCGTAAAAGAGAAGTCCGTCACCATCGGAACGCGCAGAAGGAACGACTTCGGTATTCCGCCGCTTCTTTCGCGCAAGGAATACTCGATTGTGACCCGTCAGGGAGAGAATTACACCCTGCATGTTGAGCCGCAGATGCGCGGCGTTCTTCAGCGCAAAGGAAAGCTCGTTTCTCTGGATGAGCTTCGCGCGGAGAATCGCTCCGGTCAGGGAGCTTTGTCCATTCAGCTGACCGAAGAGGACTTTGCCAAGGTAAGCCTCGGGGATATTGATTTCTATCTCAGTTTCACAGCCGCTCCTCCGCGCCTCAAGATGAGCCGGATCATGGAGAAGGATCCTCTTTTCACAAAGGTTTTGATCTCCTCACTGATCCTGAGTTCGGCAGTCGTCGGCGGTCTGATCAGCACCTACAAGCCTCGTCCGATCGAGGCTGAGGAAATTCCAGAGCGTCTGGCAACCATTCTCTATCAGCCTGAGAAGTATCTGCCAAAGCCTGTGACTTTGTATAAGAACACTTCAAGCGACATTGATAAGACCGTTCAAGCGCAGCCTGTGAAAAAACCTGAGCCGCAAAAGCCAGCTCCGCTTCCTACGGTTCAAGTGACGATCACGCCTCACGACCACGTCAAAAAGGCTGTTCCAAAGGAAATGACCGTCGCACCTCAGCCTGCCAAGCATACTGTGAAGCCTGCTCCAGTGGCTCAGAAAAAAGGCGGCGCTGCTCATAGCCAGAATGAAGCGAAAGAAGGCGAGGGCGCACGCGCCAAGGGCACGGAAGGCATACGTGGAAGCAAGCATGCTTCTCCAAGCAAAGAACATCAGAACACCGCAACTCGCGCTTCCGCTGAAGGCGGTCAGGGCAAAGGCGGCGGAAACAGCCAGGTTGAGGACGTCGGTAACGTCGATATCCTGAAAGCCGCAACCGGCAAGATCCAGGACATCTTGGGCAACACGGCTCAAAAGCTTGGAAAAGGCGGAGAAAAGCTCAAGGGCTTTGGCGGTTTCACGACCGAAGGCAATGGCGGTCTCGCACTTTCGGGCAAGGGCGCAGGCGGTGGCGGCGATGCTGATACCACTCTCGGCGGCCTGGGCAAGAAGGGTACGGGCGGTGGTCTCGTTGGCACCGGTAAAGGTGCCGCAGGCTCTGGCAACGGAATTATCGGCGGCAAGGCACGTGTTGCGATTCGCTCCGGTGGTCCTGAAGAAGCAGTCGTCATGGGCGCAATCGATGCCGACGCAATCGAAGCCGCGATGCTTGCTCATCGCGATGAATTCCGCCGCTGCTATGAAAAGGAAATCAACGCTGATCACCCAGCTCGTGGTGGCCGCGTTGGAACCAACTTCGTCATCGGCACCACAGGTCGTGTGACTCACGCATCCATCGAGTCCACGACGTTGAACATCGAAGGAACCGAGAGCTGCATCGTCGCAGTCATCAAGCGAATCGACTTCCCGATCCCACGCGGAGCCGGCGTCGTTCAAGTCGCGTATCCCTTCAAATTCAACGCAATCGGCAACAAATAGGTGGTCGCCTCCTTTTTGTAGCGCATGTGCGTTATGCGTAAGGAAAAGGAGGCTACTCAGTCCGTCCACAAGTCACAAAAGCTCTTCTAGAACTTTGACAGGCTTACGCGTGGACAGATCAAGAACTTGGTCGAAGACTCGTTTGCGTAATCCCTTTTGAATTAAGGCCTCGGCTTCTTTCGGGAATGGTCTATTCAGCCAATCAAGCTGATTCTGCGATTCTTCAGATGGAAGGGAGAGTTCCATCGCAACTCTTGTATAGTAGAGTGGGAATGGCAGATGCCTAAGACCTAGCGACCCTTGTAAGGTACTAAAGGGGTATGCTTCCACGCTCTGACTGAGATTTGCCTTAACGGGGTTACGATAAACGTACTTATAGGCGTGTCCAAAGTAACGTGAGCTATTGATCAAAGACCAGTAGTAGCGACTTCCAAAAAGCCGGCCTGAGCGTCCGGAAAGCAGATTTGAGAGCTTAGTAACGGCGCTCATAAATATATTCATAACTATTCCCAGGTCATACTCAGGAACGGTCAGAATCATGTGAAAATGGTTCGGCATCAGCACCAACGACTGAAACTCCACGCCATAAACCATGTGAATGTTCAGGCATTCATCACCAATGATTTTCCACATTTGCGGTAGAGGAAGATGAAAGGGTTCGCGATTATTTACGCGAGCCGTGACGTGATAGGGAATTGTATTGGACCGGATCAAAGGTTTACGTGGCATACAAAAAGGTGGTCGCCTCCTTTTTGTTGAAATGCGCGTCATGTGCCACATTGAGAGAATAAGAAAAGCCAAACGCTGCGCCAAAATTGACGCGCCTACGCTACAAAAAGGAGGCGACCACCTTTTTTAGGTTTCCTTCTTCATCGCTAGGAAGCGGAAGGTTTTGTAGCCAGCAGCAGCGGCAGTGTACATGATCTTGCGGATCGTGTCGTACTGGACGCGCTTGTCTGCCTGGATGGCGAGGACGCCTTCGAATGGGAGAGGCTTGCCTTGATCATCGCGTGCTTT
Organism: Bdellovibrionia bacterium; assembly: GCA_045805065.1. GTDB lineage: Bacteria > Bdellovibrionota > UBA1018 > UBA1018 > UBA1018 > CAZCBS01. Next base: position 9,352 of record JBJMMA010000111.1, read on the forward strand.
GGACTTGGAGCGAAGAATCTCGGCTTTTTCGCGGGCCTTGGTCAAAGCGTCGTAGAGCGGGACGATACGGCGAGTGCCTTCGTCCAGATCTGTGGGCTTGAAAGCGTAGCCTGCTTCGGAGCTTCCTGCAGCAGCGGCGGTTTGAACGAAGTCCAAGATGCGCTCGTTCTCAAACGTCATCGCTTCGGGAGTGATGATGACCGCTAAGCTTTCAAAAGGGGTGTCCTGCGACTTGGAAATTGGAAGCTTGATTCCCGGAACGCTGGTGAAGTTGTTGAGCGATGCGGAATAACTTTTGAGCAAGAAGACGACGATGATGACGAGCACGTCCATCATGCTGGTGAGCTGAAGCTCAAAGCTGGAATGGAGTCTGCGGCGTCCGCGGCGGTTTTTGATGGATCTCCGAGCAGGCATGACTTTGCTCCCTCTCTTTATTTCTCGGCGCGGCCAGGGCGAGCCTGGTCATTTTCAAGCAGGTTTCCAAAGATGACTTCGGGGAAGAGAGTCTTGACGACTTCTTCAGCGCCAGCAGCAGTCTTGCGATAAATCGGCGTGTCCGTGGTCTCGACGGCGCGAACGCTATCCATGACCGAGATCAGGATGTCATAGTTCGTGCCGGCTTCAGGGACGACGACCAGCTTCGTTTCATCCAGGAACTTCTGTTTCACGCCCACGAGAGCCTCGTGAATCTTGTTCACATCCGGGCTACCGGGAGTCACGTTCGGGATCTTGATGCTTTGGATCTTCTCGAACGGGCTCCAGAGCTCCGCCTCGTTGTCGCGAAGAGTGAGGGTCAGCTGCAAAGGCTTCTCCTTGATCTTCTCGACAACCTCGGAAGGCGAGGCCATGGGGAATGGCGACTCAATACTGACCAGCGACAGGAAAGAGGTCGTGAAAAGCAGGAACCCGATCAGAGTGACCATGGTGTCCAGAATCGGAACCAGGTTGAGCTCGATCTGCTTATGGTCCCTCTTGCTGCGCGAAGTAGGGCGCTTAAGCATTTAGTTACTCAACTCTCTGACCTGAAGGCTGTCCGACCGTTTGGCGATATTTACGAGCAGAAAGAAGGTCCAGAAGCTTTACGCCGAACTCGTCGATCTCTTCGAGAATCTTGTTCGAACGGTTGGTCAGGATGCTGTGAGTGACCATCGCGAAGATCGCGGTGATCAGACCGAAAGCCGTTGCATTCATCGCGGAAGAAATACCTGCCGAGAGAAGTGCAGAGCGCTGAGCAGGATCTGCTGCGGAGATTGCGGCGAAAGCCTGGATCAGACCGCTGATCGTTCCAAGCAATCCGAGAAGGGTTGCGATGTTGGCGATCAGAGCGAGGTAGGAGAGGCGGCGCTCAAGCTTTGGAATCACTTCCAGGCTTGCTGCATCGATCGCGTTCTGAATTTGATCTTCGGAGCGGGAAGCGCGTTGAAGGCCTGCTTTGATGACCTTAGGAAGTGCTGCGCGGCCTGCGCCGTTGCAGAGGCGGATCGCGCCGTCGATGTCGTTTGCCAAAACATACTTTTGGACTTCGAACATGAAGGACGGGCCGTCGACATTATAATGAACGAAGAGTCTGACGAAACGCTCCAGCACGAACGCGATTGCTAAAACAAGCGCTACTGCGATCAGGATGACGAACGTGTCGCCTTCCTTCATCATGTGGGTGATATTGTCCAAAAATCCGGTGGATTGGGCTGCAGTTG
>JBJMMA010000112.1:0-5754 GCA_045805065.1 Bdellovibrionia bacterium
AGCTCTACCAGTTCGAAGGCTGCCCTTTCTGCGTCAAAGTGCGCCGCGAGATCAAACGCCTGGGCTTGAATATCGAATACCGCGACATTCTCAAAAACCCGACCTGGGAACATGAGATGATTCAGGGCGGTGGCCAACGGCAAGTCCCTTGCCTGCGCATCCAGAGAGAAGATGGTAACGTTCAGTGGCTATATGAATCGTCCGATATCAACCGCTACCTCATCGAACGATTCCGCGCCTGATTCAAGCAGCGCTCCCGCATTCCCAAGTGGAAAGAAAATACCCGATAAAGATTATGTTGACTGACCTATGTTTGTTTTGTCTCATTCTAACGTGAGGGAATATGAAATACTTTCTTTGCATCTTGTCTTTGGCTGCATCACCTGCGTTTGCTACTGCGGATGGACCGGACACTTTTAGAGTTCGAGGCGTGAAAGTGGGAGATGTTTTAAATCTCCGAGAGGGTCACTCCGCAAGCGCCCGGATTATTTCTAAAATTCCTCGTGATGCGACAACCATTAAAAATTTAGGCGAAAATTGGCCCAAGTATGATTCGGACGCGCCTCCAAGTAAAGAAACCCTTGCGGACAGAAACGACCTAACCCAAGAAGAAAAGCAAGTCCTTCTGAAAGGGCTCTCTTGGTGCAAGGTTGAGTATCTAAAAAAGCAAGGCTGGGCTCTCTGTAAATACTTGGGTGAATAATACTCACTCGGATTTCGTTCGACCCGGTTTCACGGGATGGTGACGAAGGGCACCTTTGGCTTTAGGAATGCAGCTGCTTAGTTGAAGTGGGGAGAGCCGCAGTTAGAGAGGCATTCTGATATAAAAATGTTTGGCTCGATGGGACTTGAATCGCTGATTCAAGCAGCGACCCCTACCGTGTCAAGGTAGTGCTCTCCCGCTGGGGATCCTCATAATTGTTATACCGATTCGCTTCAGGTCATAAGGACGTAAGGATGGGTCATGGCCCTGTATGACGCTTTTGGGATGCCTCCGGGGCGGTATTTAACTGCTAGATCTTAACCGATTACATTAATTAAATTGCTCACAAGAGGTTCAGGTTTCCGTCAATGCTCGCCTGGTAGATATCAGTCCGGTAGACAAGTCGCAGTCACGACTGTAGACGGAAGGAATGAGACAGAACCTAAACGAGTTGCCATCTGACTTGCCTCGTCCCATCGATGATGGAAAAGTCGGGCATCTGAAGGGATGTGAGATCCCTCAGTTGATTCTCGAATCGACCAAAGGTGGTCAGATTAATGTATGGCAAGCTTTCCAAAATCCCACCGTGTTGTTTATTTATCCGCGCGCCGGTAGTCCTATTGAGCCCAATAAAAATCCCGAATTATGGGATACAATTCCAGGAGCAAGAGGTTGTACACCGCATTCCTGCGGCTTTCGAGATTTACTGCAAGAGTTTAACGCCCTTAGTGTGCAGGTTTTTGGCCTGAGCGTTCAGTCTCCAGTGGTTCAAAAAGAGTTTGTCGAACGAAATCATATTTCTTTCCCTATTTTGAGCTGGTTAAAGAGCTGCTAGGTAACACATATGCAAATTCAAAATGTTCCATTCATGATGACCGATTGGAGCAAAATCGCGCAAACCGAACATCTTGGAGAACAAGGCAAAGCTCTCTGGAGAACACTTGAGGTCGGCAATGTTCGAGTGCGAATGGTCGAGTATACGCCAGGTTATGTTGCGGATCATTGGTGTTCTCGGGGCCACGTGTTACTTGTCCTTGAGGGCGAGCTTGAAACCGAGCTTAAGGATGGCCGGAAGTTCAACATGGTTCCGGGAATGAGTTATCAAGTAGCCTCAGATGCAGAGCCACATCGCTCTTCGACTAAATCTGGAGCCAAGCTTTTCATTGTAGATTAGTCTGCGTTCAGGAGGTGATATGAAGATCGGCTTGATCGCGTTTGACGATTTTACGGATTTGGATCTTATCCTTCATTGGGACCTGTTGAATCGGGTTAGACTCTTAAATCTTCATGCTCAGTGGGAGGTTAGGATTCTCGGAACTGAAGCCCAGCATCGCTCCGTTTCCGGGCTTATGATCCCTACATCCGGTCCAATTGAGTACGCTGAGGAATGTGATGCTGTTCTCATTTCAAGCGGAATTGGAACGCGAAAGTTACTTAAGGATGAGTCGTTTTTGAAACGCCTGAAACTTGATCCTGCGCGCCAGCTGATTGCTGCTCAATGTTCTGGATCGTTGGTATTAGGCCAGCTGGGATTGTTAAAAAACGTGAAAGTCTCGGCCTACTATCCCATTAAAGATCTTCTCGCTGCGTACGGGGCTCAGCTTGTGAATGAAGCTCTTGTTGACTCGCGGCCAATCGCCACTGCTTCAAGCTGCTTAGCGGGGGTGTCTCTATCGGACTGGATTATCAAGTTACTTGCCGGTGAAGAGGCCGCAACGAAAGTTTCTGAATCTGTGCGTCCCACGGGTTTGTAAAAATATGGAGCTTCTGTTTAGGGAGATCTCATGAAGACACAACGGGTATTCTCAGGTGCACCATGGGAAAAGAGCGTAGGCTACTGCCGCGCTATCAAAAGCGGAAATTTTATCGCAGTCTCGGGGACAACCTCTGTTGACAGTGCCGGACAAGTTTGGGGCAGGGGTGACGGCTACTTACAAGCTAAGCGGTGTCTTGAAATTATTCAAAGGGCATTGAATGAAGTCGGTGCAGATCTAAAAGACGTGATCCGGACAAGAATGTTTGTTTCCGACATTTCTCTTTGGGAGCAGTACGGTCGCGCTCATTCGGAATTCTTTGGCAACTTTCCTCCCGCAACAAGTATGTATGAGGTAAAGGCGCTGATCAATCCGGAGATGCTCATCGAGATCGAAGTTGACGCTATTGTGGCCGAATGACGCTTGCCCGTTCTCCCGTTTGAGAGATGCATTGTCCCGAAATAAAAAAAGCCGCGCTTTGTAAGCTACGGCTTTGTTTAGAAAAAATGGTTGGCTCGATGGGACTTGAATCGCTGATTCAAGCAGCGACTCCTACCATGTCAAGGCAGGGCTCTCCCAAGTGATTTCAAATATGTTTCACTTTGATTTCAATTGTTTTGACCCAACAGCGCGCGCATGGCATTACCGGTCGCATGTTGGAGATTTATCAATACGGCAGAGCATCTCAGTTCATTCGAGATGCATGGGCCGAGAAAAAGAAGAATAATAAGTCTTTTTCACTCAGAGCCTGGGCCCGTCAATTGGGCTTTGCAAACAATGCCCCTTTGTCGCTCATGTTGGCAGGTAAGCGGCCAATCCCCAAAAAGTATGTCCCGGCGCTTGTGGGCAGCTTGGAGCTTTCTCCCGATGAAGGGCTTTTTTTGGAAACATTGGTAGAAATGGAGAGGGCCAAGACCGTTCGCCAAAAAAGTTTTTATGTGGAACGCCTTCGAGCACTCTCGCCGCGACCGCCAATCGGGTTTCATGAGGTCGAAAGTTTTAAATGCTTAGGAAATCCTCTTCACACCTTCATTTTGGAAATGACAGACCTTCAGGGGTTTAAGCCGGACCCTGAGTGGATACAAAGGCGACTCAGAACGAGATTCAGCATTGTTGACATAAAAGCTGCCGTGGAGAGGTTGATCGCCCTGGGTCTACTGATCCGAGACAATAAAGGATTGTGGCGTAAGACAAATGCGCATCTTACAAACCGTGCGGACATTGCTGACGAAGGAAGCCAGGAATACCACAAGAACGTATCTCAGATGGCTGCTGAACAGGTCTCTCTTCAGCATGTCCTGGACAGGGAATTCAACGGATACGCGATCAACATAAAAAATTCCGACATCCCAAGAGCGAAAAAACTGATCAGGGAATTTGTCCGAGACTTTGCCCGAAAGATCGAGTCAGAGCCTGGAATGGCCGAAGAAACTTATCAACTGAATGTGCAGTTCTTCGGAATTACGAAAAATATCAAGGGGGAGAAGAAGTGAAAACGCCATCTAAAATTAAATTGCATCTTTATGGTTTGACCCTCGCGGCTTTGATTGGCCCTCTGAATGCCTATTCGGTGAGTGGTTCTGGAAACGGTGGTGATATATGCGAAGACCGCATCAAGACCATAAGAGACGATATCGCATCTTGGATCGATAAAGGTGGCCCTGCAAAGCTAAGCCTTCCTTCAAACATATCCCTTGAGCGATATAACGCGGGGATGCTGACGGAAATTGCCAGGGCGAAAGTGAGCTGCACGAACGACAAGGTTACGGTTGAGAGCGTAGAAAAGACCTGTAAAAATATTATCGATCCTAAACTGGGTTCCCAGATTGTGTGCAATCGAAACCAGCTCATGAATGATACCAGCGACTCAGATCAATATGTTCTCATTCATCACGAATATGCTGGTTTAGCTGGCTTAGAAAAAAGCGACGGCGGAGATTCCATTTACCCGATCTCGAATCAGATCTCTGGCTATCTTGAAAATGAAGTCGTGAAAAAGCTTGTCGTAAGCCAGCAGGAGTTGGTCGACTGCGTGGCAATGGATTCCTCGACGGAACCTGTTGGAACAAGATGCAACACTTTTAATAATGCGGTTTACGAACGTGTTTCGAAAGCTGGTTTCGGAGCAGCCTGGAAAGGGCCTGACGGTTTAGTCTGGAGCGATCTGATCGGCGAGGCAACGCAGGCAGGTGCTGCACTGAAATGTCAAAAGTTGGGCGGAAGACTTCCAACCCAGCAAGAGTTTCAAAGGAATGAGATGTACGGGCTTCGCCAGATACTTCCTAACATGCGCGATCACTATTTTTGGTCAGCGTCACCCGGCACTCATGCTGCAAGATTTTTCTACTACGCGTTTGGCGGATCGAATGGAATCCCTTTTTTCTACAATCCCGAACTGGATTTCATTTCCTTCCGCTGCGTTGCTCTCTAGGGACAGTCTGAGTTATGCGCAATCGAAGGAAAGTTTGGCTAATGTTTGCGATGATGCTGATCTCATCGCCTCTTGTTAAGGCAGAAGAGCGCCCGTATGTCATCAGTGGTTTTGACGATGTTTTACGGCAGGCCGAAAACACGGGGCTTGTAAAAGCAGCTCTCAAAATAGTGGAGAAGGACAAGACATTCGCTGGCATGCCTGAGCTCTATCAGGGGCTTTCGAGAGAAGAGAAGACGCCTGAAAAGTTCAGTATAGTTAGCGCCATCTCCTCATTGTTTGACGGACGGATCAGTGAGTTTCTGGCGGACTCTGGATTTCCTGAAAATGACAGATACCTCAGGAACTGGCTCACTGAATGGTCTATTGAAGACTTTAAGGTTTCCCGCATCGAGAAAATTATCAAGAATAAGCCTCAGCGCAAGTTCATTGTTATATTCGACAACTCAGATCCAAGCCTCGCTTTATCGGAAAAGCTTCATGAGAAGTTTTCAGAAAACATTTTGGCGATTTATTTACGTCAAGTTGTGGAAAAACCTCTTCCTTCGAGCGCGACCCCTTTTGTTTCGGCGTTTGATATCGCGGTAAATGAATTTGTCGCTGATCGGATGACATCCGACGAGGTTCTTAAGGTCGGATCCGCAATCGTTCAGGAGTCTAGGTCGGAGCTGATTTTGCCCTCGTATGCTTTATGCTCAACTTCATTCACTCATTGTGAAGACGTTCCTGTGATCTTACAGAACGCCTGCCAGCAGGTTCGAGCTCGGATTGAAGAAATCTGCCGACAGAGATCGTCGTAAAAACAATGTGAGTCGGCCAAGACCGTGAAATTTCATAACTATCTCCAATATGAGTATAAAGATAGC
>JBJMMA010000113.1:0-3890 GCA_045805065.1 Bdellovibrionia bacterium
AAAACTATGATGGACAAAATCAGGACAATTCCAACAACTCCAGCAGTCGCAAGCCAAGCAGCGTCGAAAGCAAAGGCAGCGCCGGCAACGTCAAAGGAGCCCTCAAAGGCACCAAATAACGACGAAACGCCAGCAGCTGAATTTGCAGCAGCGATGCTTGCTGTTGCGCAACCTCAGGTTGCTCAAGCAGCTCAGGCTCCAAAGGCCCCAGTGATGGGTGCTGATGGAAAGACTCTGGAAGCGAAGTCGTCAGCTGACACAACCGGATCCGCGTCTCAAACGGCAGGCAACATGCCTGGCGTTGCTGCTCAAGCAGTGACTCCAGAAATGATGCAGGCTAGAGCGCAGGGTTCGACCGGTATGAATGCCGGGGCTATGGTCGCTGGACTCCAGCCGAAAACTCCTTCGTCTCAATTCACGACGAATGGAGCTTCGCGCGCCGCAATCGAGGGAACTCGAAGCATGAAGGAATGGGTATTTGACGGCGTCGAAGGCAATCCAAACCTTCGTTCACTGTTCAATGCGCAAGCAGGTGCCCAATCCAGTATTCAAGATGGCGTGAAAGGCGCGGAGAATCTTTTAAACGAGGTTCAATCCGAGCAGCAAGGGAGAGGTGAAATGGCCTTGGATATGGAAAAAGCCATATCCAATCAGCCGATGACTTCTTCGCAGGAAAACTCGATGTTGCAAGGTAGTGGCATGTCTCTTCCTCACGCCCAAGCGGGCATGGGATTAGGACATGTTTCTATCGAGCGTTCGCAGCAACCTCAGGTCGTCAATGCTAACGGTAGCTCAGCTCTTTCGGGCGCTGAATACTTGAGCACGCTCAATATGTTGAAAGACGGAAAAGCAGGCTCAGGCATGATGTCGCAAGGTGAGAGCGGAGCTGGCTCATTTGGACGTGAAGGTGGAAAAGCCGGTCTTCGTGCAGGTGCGCAGCCAGGTGAAGTAAAGAAAACCAAGCTCGCAATCGGCGGTGAAACGGGCTTTGATGCATTCGCTCAAAATGGAGCAGCAGCAACGGGTGTTTCCGGTTCAGCAATGCTGAGCGGAACGGGAACGCAAGTCACCGGCAAGTCAGTTGAGGGTCAAACCTCGATGCAGGCTCAGGTTACGACGGGATCCATGGCACAAGACCGGATCGCGTCAGCAAGCCTGGCTGGGATGAGCTCAAACATTCGGAACATCACGTCTCAGGGAGGCGGGGAGATCCGGGTGAAGCTGCATCCAGAGAACTTGGGTGAACTTCATTTGCGCATTGTGACCGATGGCAAGCAAGTCGGAATCCATGTTCAAGCTTCAGATGACAAGGCAAGAAAGATCCTTGAAGAGAGCCTCAGCGATCTCAAGGACAGTCTTTCCAAGCATCAATTGAGCTTGGGCTCGGTCGACTTCGCAGTCGGACAGGCGCAAGGAACGTTCTCGAGCGATATGGGCAATGACTCGAGACAGAGTCAGAGTCAGCAATCGTTCAGCGGAAACATGCAGGACATGATGAACGGCAATGGAAACCAATCCAACAATCAGTGGGCAGGAGCACAAGACGGCTCCGCGGCTCGTGAAAGCTGGAACGGATCTCCGTTGAGAACCGCAATGCCGGGTGCTCGCATGGCGACACAGGCAGGTGCATCTCAAGTGGGTATGAACTCCGCAGGTGGAGTGGCAACTCGCAGGCTGGATATCAGGGCCTGATCGTGAAGTGATCTGATAGGGCACGGGGGTTCGCCTCCGTGCCTCATCAGCGATCTAAGAAAGCGGGATCTTGAATGGCGCAAAGTATGGGAAATGTCGGAGCAGCAGCAGGGGCGGTCACGCAAGGCGGAACCGTCAGCGGCGCTAGCTCGGGCGGATTTCAGAAAGACGCAACCGAATCATCCACGGAGCCAAAGTTCGGCGATGTGATGAAGAAGCTGCAAAGCCAATACGGCGCAAAAGCCGAAAAACCCCGCGAAATCAAAAAAACTCTCGGTAAAGATGACTTTCTCCGGATCATGATCACGCAAATGCAGCATCAGGATCCAAGTAATCCTTTCAAAGCGGAGCAGATGGCAGCCGAAATGGCTCAGTTCACTTCTGTGGAACAATTCCAGAACATGAACCGCTCGCTTGAGAAGATGACCAGCAAGGATCAACCGATGGAGCGCCTGGCGATGACAGGCATGATCGGCAAGACGGTTACCGTCGATCGCGCGCGCTTTCCTCATCAAGAGGGGAGTAACGAAGCACTGGTTTACAATCTTCCTAAAGAGGCTGCGTCAGTCAAGATCGCGCTTGTCAGCGAAACGGGTGAAGTCGCGCTTGAAAAAGATCTCGGTCCTCAAAAGCCAGGTGAAAACACTTTTGCCTGGGATGGTCTTAAAGGCAATACGCTTCCGGCAAAAACTGGAAACTACATGCTTCGCGTAGAAGCAAAAGACGATCGTGGCATGGCGATGGACACCGGAGCTCAAAGTCAGGCTCGCGTGATTGGAGTGAGCTTCGAAGGTTCTGAGCCTGTCTTCTTGGTAGGGGATGCGAAGAACCAAGCCAAGATAACCATGAAAAATATTATCCGCGTCGACGACGCGGGTGGGGCGGCCCCTTCTTTTGGTGGAATGGGCTCGGCACAAAATACCGGCCAAGCCGGTCCCCAATCAAGTGCAATCAAGCCTGTGACGACCACTCAAGGCAAACCGAATTTCATCGCGTTTCAAAAAGGCGTGGGCTCGAGCAATCTCGATCCGAACCAGCTTCCAAAAGAAGCCCAAGAAGCTCTGGCGAAGTTTGAAGGCGCGAACGCACCGACAGAAAAAAATGAAAAAGGTTTTCCAAATGGCTTGCACGAATAAGCCGCTTGGTTCATGATTATTAAATAACCGCTGTAGAAAGCGAGAAAGGAGGTAAAAGATGGGCGCAGGATCAATTCTTTATCCAAATGTAACGTCACTGCCAGGCCAGTCCGGAGTAGGACAGACCGATCGGCAGCCACGGAAATCTGATGCTGATAACGGCGAGTTCGGTCGTTTGTACAACGACGCACTCAGTCCGAAGTCACCGACCACTCCTAAGGGAGCGGAAGGGCAGCCAGTAGGTCTTTCAACGGATCTTTCTCAAGTGAAAGCTCCGCTGAAGTTCTCGGCTCATGCATCTCAGCGTCTGCAAGAGAGAAAGATTTCTCTCGATCAGACCACGATGACCAAAGTAAACGACGCGATCGATAAGGCTGAAGCCAAAGGTATTGAAGATACCCTGGTTTTGACCAAAGACGCAGCGTTGATCGTCAATGTGAAGAACCGCACTGTGATTACGGCAATGGATCGTAACGCACTCGTGGGGAATGTCTTCACGAACATTGACGGTGCAGTAGTAGTTTAAGCAGTAGGTTAGTAGTAGTACTGAAGTGGGTGGAAAAACGGCGGCTGGACCCTATTGGGAAGCCTAATCTTCGATCCCGATTGATTGACGGATCGAATCCACCTCGAAAAACAAACGTGGGTGTGAGTCATACGAAGTGACTTGCACGATAAGCAAAACGCATGGAGGCGTTCCAAAATGGGTATTCTCTCTTCTCTTTATACCGGTATCACTGGACTTCAAGGCCAAGGCGAAGCTCTCTCGATCTACGGCGATAACATCGCCAACGCCAACACGGTTGGTTTCAAGACCAGCCGTCCTGAGTTCCAAGACGTTGTTGCCAAGTCCTTGAAGGGCGCAATGGGTGGTAACCAGATCGGTCGTGGTACCCGTCTTGCCGCCGTCAATCCTATTTTCTCCCAAGGCTCGATCGTTCAAACCGAGTCCGCAACCGACCTCGCCATCACGGGTGACGGCTTTTTCGTGGTGAACGGTCCAGATGGCCAGAGCTTCACTCGTAACGGTGCATTCCACTTCGATAAGGATGGAAAGCTCAT
>JBJMMA010000114.1:0-15191 GCA_045805065.1 Bdellovibrionia bacterium
GGGCTGATGGCGTAGTTATAAATTTGAACAGGAAGGGACGCTACGGGCTGATCAAGTCCCTTGAACCAGAACTGACTATTGAGTGCTGTAAAAAGAAGTGGCGCAGTCTCTCCGCCCGCACGAGCCACGGCTAGCATGACTCCCGTCATGATACCGCCCAAAGCACCACGCAACACGACTCTGACCGTGACTTTCCAGCGCGGGATTCCAAGCGCAAGTCCAGCCTCACGGAGGTGGATGGGCACAAGCTTTAAAAGCTCTTCCGTGGTTCTTGCAACCGTTGGAATCATGATGATGGCAAGAGCAAGTCCTCCGGCCAGAGCCGAGAATCTTTTCATCGGAAGCACAATCATCGCATAAGCAAAAAGGCCGACGATAATGGATGGAATGCTTGCCAGCATGTCGATCGAAAAACGAAGCGCGTGGGCAAGCTTTCCGGTCCCATACTCGGACAAGTAAACGCCACCTGCGATGCCCGCCGGGATGCCCACAAGTGCGGCGAGCACGATCATGATCAAGCTGCCCAGCATGGCGTTGGCCATGCCTCCGCCGCTTTCGCCAACAGGCTTTGGAAGCTGGGTGAAAAATTCCACACTGAGCGCAGGGAAACCTTGATGGATCACGTAGACAAACACGCTCACAAGCGGAGCGATAGCGATAAATGCCGCCACAAGCAGTACGGCGCGCATCACATGATTCTTCACCTTGCGACGAAAGTCATGCGCTGCCAGAAGTTCACGAACCTGGGCCTGACTCATTTTGCAGTCCTCTTGGCCGAGACTCGCCAGACTAAGAGGCGTGCGACGCTGTTAATTAAAAATGAAACCACAAAAAGAATCAGGCCGACCGCGGCAAGAGCCGACAAATGAACATCGCTGGTCGCTTCTGCATATTCGTTTGCGATCACGCTGGCCATGGTCTGTGCCGGCGCAAAAAGTGAAGCAGAAATCTCGTTTCGATTTCCAATGACCATGGTCACAGCCATTGTTTCTCCAAGCGCACGTCCAAGACCCAGAATCACGGCTCCAAGAATTCCAACGTGAGAGCTTTTCAGAACAGCAACACGAATGGCTTCCCAGCGGGTTGCGCCCAATGCAAGCGCCGCCTCTCTTTGAGAAAGAGGAATGGCACGAAAGACTTCACGGCAAATGGCTGCGATCGTAGGCACGATCATGATCGCAAGAACGACTCCTGCCGTGAACATGCTGACCCCGTAGGCGGGTCCACGGAAAATGGGGAGAAATCCCAGGTGCGCAATCAGAAACGGTTGAACCGTAACCCTCAGCCAAGGAGCTAGAACAAAGATGCCCCACAAGCCATAAACCACGCTTGGAATCGCTGCGAGCATCTCAACCAAGAAACCCAGCATGGCGGCGATTCGAGCGTGCGCAATTTCGTTCAAAAAGAGCGCAACGCCCACGCTGACAGGAAATGCGATCAAAATGGCAATCGCTGAAGAGACCACTGTTCCATAAATGAATGAGCCTGCTCCAAAGACATCGCTGACAGGATTCCAGACCTGAGAGGAAACAAACCCCAGGCCAAAGCTCTTGAGCGCGGGAAGTGAAAGTCTTCCAATCTGAAAAGCAACCGCAACGAGAATGAGGATCAGTGCCGTTGCAACAGCTCTGAGTGACCAGAAAAAAACGCGGTCTCCAGCATGAACGTCGCGCTTTTTGCCGCGCTTCACGCTGGAGACCGAAATGGATTCTACTGCGGGTACAGAGTTGTCAGTCAATGTGGATGTCTTTTACGCGTGCTTGAACCTTTGAAACCATCTGCTTTGGAAGTGGAGCATAGTGAAGTGGTTCAGCGTCTTTCTGTCCGGCTTTAAGCGCCCAGTCCAGAAACTTCACAAGCTTTTGTCCCTTCTTGGCATCCATCTTCTGATAGACCAAAAGATAAGTGAAGGCGGAAATTGGGTAAGCGTCCTTTCCAGCCGCATCGGTGATCGACACGCGGAAATCCTTTGGCATATCCTTCAGAGCGCCGGCTGCCGCATTGGAGACCGTAGCAGGGGAAGGAACGACAAACTTGCCCGCTTTGTTCTTCAACGAAGCATATGGCAGCTTGTTGGTTTCGGCATAGGTAAGCTCGATGTAACCGATTGCACCCGGGGTTTGCTTCACGGTATTCGTCACGCCGTCGTTCCCCTTGCCACCCAAGCCGGTTGGCCAGTTGAGCGCGGGACCCGTTCCAACTTTTTGTTTCCACTCAGGGCTTACTTTGGAAAGATAGTCAGAGAACACTGCCGTGGTGCCGCTGCCGTCTGAGCGGTGTGCAACCAGAATGTCCGTCGCGGGAAGTTGAACGCCTGGGTTGAGCTTTGCGATTGCAGCGTCATTCCACTTGTTGATCTTGCCCAGGAAGAGATCAGCAATCACCTCGCCCGAAAGCTGAAGTGGCTTTTTTACTTCTGGCAGATTGTAAGTCAGAACAACGGCTCCCAAAACAGTTGGGATGTGAATCACTGCAGGAGACACCTTAGTCAATTGCTCATCGGTCATTGGAGCGTCGCTTGCGCCAAAATCAACGGTCTTGTCAGTCAGCTGGCGAATGCCGCCACCGCTTCCAATCGGTTGATAATTGATTTCAACAGATGGATCCGCTTGGCGATACTCAGAGAACCATTTTGTGTAAAGAGGGGCAGGGAAAGTTGCGCCTGCTCCGTTGATGCTGACGGTGTCTGCAAAAACGGAGGTTGAGGACAACACCACTGCTAACGCAACAAGTCGTTGGGATACTCGCATGTAAACTCCTTTAGTTATTTAAGGACTCTTTTACTGAGGAATGAGCCCACAAGTAAGTCAGGATTTCGTTAAATTCTCGGGCCGGCTTCGCCCGCCCTGGTCATTAAATTCTAATCCCGAAAGCTGCGCTGAAAGCGCTTGCGGCGCCAGTGTTGACGCAACCTACTCAAGACAGCAGGACCAAAGAAGACCAAGAAGTTCGAGTAGATGGAGATAAGAAACAGTCGATCCATCCAATCACCGCGCACAAACTCCAGCAAAACTAGCGCGCCCGTAAACCAGGCCAGCCATTTGATTTTAACTGGAACGATCATGAACAAGCTGACTTCAGTTTCCGGATAGAGCGCAGCAGCAGCCAGAAAGAGTGATGATTGAAAATGCTGAACACTGGTGACCGGATAATCAAACGCAAATGAGAATGCGATCGTCACCAAGATGGAGACCAGTGTGTAAAGCGTCGTCTTGAACTCGCCCCACTCGTTCTCAATGAGATTCAAGATGTAATAAAGAAACCAAAGAGCAAAGATCACCCAGATCGGGCTCAGTGAAAGAGGAAGCGCAAGAAAAGTAACGAGACGCCAAAACTCTCCTGCACGAACTGCGTCAGGAATCAGCGCAAGGCGCGATGCCCAAGCAGGATTGGACATCACCATGAGCGTCCCAAGGGCCTGAAGCGTTACAAAGATGACCGCGATGTTTGGAACAGCAATCCATTGAAAGCGCCGTTCCAAAAACCTTAGCCAATTTGGAGTTTGATTATCCCAAGCGCTCATTTTCTTTCGCTTTCGTTTGAGTCTCTAAGGTAAATACTGCGTGTATGAACCGTCTACTTAAAATGATTGTCACGGTTGCGAGCCTGATTTGTATCACGCCTCTGAGCATCGCCCAAGCTCAACCCAAAAAAGAGTTTCATCTGGAAAAGATCCAGCTTCCTGCTGGTTTTAAAATTGAGCTTTTCGTTGATCAGATCCCTGACGCACGCTCCATGACGCTGAGTCCACAAGGAACTCTTTACGTGGGAACGCGAGAAGAGGGGAAAGTCTATGTCATTCCCAACGCAACGTCGGGAAAGAAACCCCTTCAAGTTCTCACTTTGGCTGAAAAGCTGACCATGCCCAATGGTGTGGCGTTTAAAGATGGCGCCCTCTACGTGGCGGAGATCAATCGAATCCTGCGCTACGATGGCATTGAAGAGAAGATCAAATCGTCTCCAAACGAATTAACGAAAATCAAACCGGCGACGGTTTTTAAAAACCTTCCATCGGATCGGCATCATGGCTGGAAGTTCATCGCCTTTGGTCCTGATAACTATCTCTACGTACCGATCGGGGCTCCTTGTAATGTTTGTGAGAAAAGCGATCCGCGCTACGCAAGCATCACTCGCATCAAGCCGGATGGCTCTGGCTTTGAGGTTTTCACTCACGGGGTCAGAAACTCAGTGGGTTTTGATTGGGACCCAAAAACGCATGACCTTTGGTTTACTGACAATGGTCGCGACATGCTCGGAGATCTCACGCCACCCGATGAGCTTAACCACGCGCCCAAGGCTGGGATGACCTTTGGATTTCCAAAATGCCTGGGAGATGGAAAACCTGATCCGGAGCTTGGAAAAGGCGTCGATTGCTCGAAGTTCTCGCAACCGGTTCAACAGCTTGCGGCTCACACTGCAGCGCTCGGCATGCGCTTTTACCGTGGAAAGATGTTTCCGTCTGAGTACCAAGGACAGATCTTTATTGCTGAACACGGCTCGTGGAACCGTCAGCCTCCGTTTGGCTATCGCATCACCCGCGTTCGCGTAAGTGGGGATAAGGCAGCCCAGTACTCACCCTTTGCAGAAGGCTGGCTGCAGGGCGCACAGCCTTGGGGTCGGCCCGTTGACATCCAGGAGCTTCCTGATGGCTCTTTGCTTGTCTCAGACGATTATGCCGGCGCAATTTACCGGATCACTTACCGAGGCCTTTGATTCATGGTAAGTCATCATCCTATGAAACCCAGCACTTCTCGCGCTCGCCTTCAAAAGCGAATCGATGCCGCCATGGGAAGAACTCCCTGCGATCTCATCATTCGAAACGTTCAATATCTGGATGTGTTCCACTGCACCTGGCGAACGGGCGATGTCGCAGTGGCAGACGGCGCAATCGTTGGGCTCGAATCGGGTCTTAAGGCTCAGCGCGTGGTGAATGGAAAGGGAAAGTTTCTCGTTCCAGGCTTTATCGATGCGCACGTTCATATTGAAAGTTCGCTGGTGACGCCTGATAACTTTCAAGCGGCTGTTCTCCCGCGGGGAACAACAACGGCGATCTGTGATCCGCATGAGCTTGCCAATGTCGTTGGTGTGGGAGGAATTCAATACTTTCTCTCGGCCGCCGAGCACTTGGGAATGGATCTTCGAGTGATGCTGAGCTCTTGCGTGCCTGCAACTCACTTTGAAACCAACGGAGGTGGCGAAATCAACGCAGCCTCCCTTGCATCACTTTTATCGAGCCCAAAGGCGCTGGGGCTTGCGGAGATGATGAACGTGCCGGGAGTCCTTCATAACGATCCTGGTATTTTAGAGAAGCTTGAGGCTTTCTCCCATGGCCCGATTGATGGACATTGCCCGCTTGTTCGCGGTCAGATGCTCTCAGCCTATGCTTCGGCTGGGATCTCAAGCTGCCATGAGTCCTCTCAGTTTGATGAAGCAGCAGAAAAACTTACCAAGGGAATCTCCGTTTGGATTCGCGAGGGAAGTGTTGCCAAGGATTTGAAAACTCTCATCCCGCTTCTCAACCTTGCGACATCCACCAGCATCGGGTTTTGTACGGATGATCGAAATCCCCTCGATATTTCAAGCCAGGGACATGTCGATTATCTGGTTCGTGAGGCGATTCGCTTAGGTGTTGCTCCGGAAGTTGCCTATCGCGCGGCATCCTGGAGTGTCGCCCGTCACTACGGGCTTCGGTATAAAGGAGCGATTGCGCCAGGTTATGAGGCGGATCTTGTCCTCTTGGATGATGCTAAAACTTGCGCAATCTCTCAGGTCTATCGCTTGGGCATCTCGGTGGCTGAAATCATGGCGCCATCGATCTCAGCGGCAAATGTGAAAAACACGGTGCGCGCTAAAATTCCAGAAGAGGCCGATTTTCTGGCTCCATCAGGAAGAGTTCATGTCATTGGCGTTGAGCATGGAAAGATCATCACTTCTCGGCACGTCATGAATCACGATGATCGCGGGGTTGCACGCCTGAGCGTTCTTGAGCGCTATGGAAAAGGCTCGGCGCCAGCAAACGCCTATGTCACGGGCTTTGGAGAAAACTTCACTGGCGCCATCGCCTCGAGCGTGGGCCACGACAGCCATAATCTCATTGTTGCTGGGACGAATACGCGAGATATGCGCGCAGCTTTTGCAG
Source organism: Bdellovibrionia bacterium (assembly GCA_045805065.1). Classification (GTDB taxonomy): domain Bacteria; phylum Bdellovibrionota; class UBA1018; order UBA1018; family UBA1018; genus CAZCBS01. The sequence goes on from JBJMMA010000114.1 coordinate 6,140, forward strand.
CACTTGCTGAGAGTGGCGGCGGATTCTGTGTCGTGCGTGACGGCGCTGTTCAATCTCGTCTGGAGCTTCCAATCGGAGGGCTTATGACCGATCAGTCTCCAGCGAAAGTGACCGAAAGTCTCAAGTCTCTTCACAAAGCAAGTCAGGCCACGGGCTGTATTTTGCCTGAGCCATTCCTGCAGCTTGCCTTCTTAAGTCTTCCCGTCATTCCGTCGCTTAAACTTACGGACCAGGGTCTCGTCGACGTGGATCGCTTTGAGAAAATTGATGTGAGGGCATCATGAACCTGACACGTGAGCCTGTTCACGTTGTTTATGGTGGAGCCCAGCTTTTTACAGCGGAGACTTTCTCCAAAGTCGGAAAGCTTGCGCTCAAAGCCATCGATGACTACGCCGCGACGGCAGCTGAGTTTGATGCGTGCTTTGGGCTTGATTCAAAGCTTCAGATCTTTGATCGCGTGGTTCAAAAACTGAAAACCGAGGCGATTGAGGATTACCGGATTGATTTTGAAGATGGCTATGGAAGCCGGCCCGACTCCGAAGAAGATAAAGACTCCGTCCGCGCGGCAAAAGAGCTTGCTAAGGCATCCCAAGCAAGCCTGCTTCCACCCTTTGTCGGTATTCGCGTAAAATCGCTATCAAGCGAATGCAAAGAGAGAAGCTTAAAAACACTGCGTCTCTTTGTGACTTCCTTAAGCGAGGCAACTCAAGGAAAACTTCCGGCTGGCTTTTTGATTACGCTTCCTAAAGTGACTACCTCTGATGAGGCAGCGTTTTTCGCACAAGAGCTCTCCGGGCTTGAGACAAAGCTTAAGCTTCCCGCTGGGGTTTTACGCTTTGAGATCATGGTCGAGACGCCGCAAGTCCTCATGAACCGCCGGGGACATTGCGAGCTTCCGCTCATGATCGAGGCTTCCCAGGGACGACTCGAAGCCGCGCATTTTGGAGCTTACGACTATACAGCTTCGTGTGGTGTTGCTGCCGCTCATCAGACGCTGGGCCATCCTGCGTGTGATTTCGCGCGCCAGATGATGAAGCTTGCCTTCTCAGGTACTTCAGTGCGGCTCTCGGATGGTGCAACCAATGAAATGCCCATCGGCCCGCACCGCTCCAAAGATGGGAAGCCTATAAGCCCTGCTCAAATGGAAGAAAATCGGGCCGTGGTCCATCGCGCTTGGAAGAAAAGCTATCAAGACGTTTCCAGATCTCTGCTTCAAGGCTTTTATCAAGGCTGGGATTTGCATCCTGCTCAGATTCCTGCGCGATATGCTGCAGTCTATACTTTCTTTCGGCAAGGGCACGCTTCAGCGACCTTGAGGCTCAAGAGCTTTCTTGAAAAAGCAGCACAGGCCACACTTTCCGGGAATATGTTTGATGATGCAGCAAGCGCCCAAGGCCTTTTGAACTTCTTTCTTCAAGGCTTAAGCTGCGGAGCATTTTCAGAGAGCGAGGCCCTGGCTGCAGGGCTCACAATCGATGAGCTCAAAGATAGATCTTTTCTCAAGATCGTCCAAAACCGCGCCTAGCCAATCGGACTGATTGCAACTGCAGCGGCACCCACTGCACTTACCTGTGCCGCTGGTCTTGATACTTTTTTTGCTTCATGAGCGCGAGGCAGATCAATCACAAAGCAGGTGTCATGATCCTGGGAGGAGAATAGAATTCTTCCGCCATGTTGCTCGATCAGCTGCTGGCAAATGGTCAGGCCGAGGCCCGTGCCTTTGCTTGGGTCTTTTGTCGTAAAGTAAGGCTGAAAGAGCTTTGCCTGAAGCTTCGTAGGAATTCCTAAGCCATTGTTCCAGACACTGATCCGCACCCAGTCCTTGTGCTCACGTGCCGTGACACGAACCATAGGATCAGTCACTCCACTGCAAGCATCGCGCGCGTTATTGATCAGATTGAAGACCACCTGCTGGATGCGCATGGAATCCCCACGCGTCCAAAGTGCTTCTTCGCATAGATCAAACTCGCATTTCACGCCATTCCAACGAAGATCGTATTGGCTGAGAGTTTTAACCGAGAGGATTGCTTCACTCAGATTGAACGTTCTCAAGGCAAATGGCTCTTTACGAGAGAAGTTTCGAAGCTGTCCGAGCACCGTCTGAAGTCGATCCGTTGCTTCGTTTACGCGCTCAGAAAGGTTTTGAACCTCAGCGAGCATGGCGGGCTCTTTCGAAGCCCTTCTCATCATCGAAGCAACCGTCACAATAATCTGAATGGGCTGAGCAAGTTCGTGTGCAGTGGTTGCAACAAGCTTTCCGATTCCAGCCATTCTTTCGGCGTGACAGAGGTGATTATGGGCTTCATTGAGGCTTTTTCGTTGTCGATCGCATTCGTCCGCAAAACGCTCAGTGGTGCGTGCAATTGTGAGAACCGTGCACACGGTCCCAGCGAAAATGAGAAGATTGTTCACGATGACCTGATCGGACGTCAGATGGGATGGGCTCTTGAGGTTGAAAACGTAAGTTAAGAAGGCCCAAAAGAAAATGTGAAGCGCGCCCACGACAAAAATGTTCTTAAGAGGACGACGAACAAAGACTCCAGCCAGGACTAACAAGAAGAGAAGTGTGTGGCCACCAAAGATCGGGCTCGCGATTCCACCGGTGCGAAACAAGACGATAACGTGGGCCAACCAGAAGAGTGCAAAGGACGTCAGCCAAACCTGACGATCTCGCATTCTCAGAACGCGGAGCGCAAACGGAGGAATGATGCATCCGAGTGACACCATAACATCTGCAAGCGCAAGCAGTGGGCGCTGGAGATGAAACTCAGCAATTGCTCCAATGAAGAAGCAAACGCTGGTTGCAATCCAAACGCGGGGATCAACGCTATCGGACGGATATCGCAAACTCGGAAGGGGTGCCTGAGGAGAAGGATTCTGCAATTCCGCCCTCTCTTGGGGGTAAGAGGGGGTGGTAAACATGTTGCGGCCTTATATTCTCTAATATTCCGTTTGGCAAACCCTTCAAATTGACTACTCGTCGAAATTTATCGTAACGCGCCGCGCGGTGAACTGAAATTACTGAAAACCCTTCATTGCCCTAGCAGTCGTGCTTTGTTATGGTGATGTCTCAGACCTCGCGGAGAGATGGCCGAGTGGTCGAAGGCACACCCTTGCTAAGGGTGCAGGGGAGAAATCCCCTCGAGAGTTCGAATCTCTCTCTCTCCGCCATTTAAAAAAGCTCGTCAGGTTCGCCTGGCGGGCTTTTTTAGCTTCTGGGGTTCAACCCAAAATTCCAACGCTCACGAGTTGCGGGGAAAGAATCTCAACGATTTTTTTAGGGTCCATGCCCACCAGAAACCCGCGCTTACCGCCGTTAATGTAAATTCGCGGAAGATCCAAAATCGTCTTCTCCATATACACAGGCATCTTTTGGCGAGTGCCAAAGGGTGAGGTTCCACCCACCTGATAGCCCGAGTGCCGATCGGCGACATCTGGCTTACAAGGCGATACGGTTTTCACTCCAATATCTCGCGCTAGCTGCTTTGTTGAAACCTGCATGTCTCCGTGCATGAGAACGACAAGCGGGCTTTTGCTCTCCGTTTCCATGATGAGCGTCTTGATGACGGAATGTTCGTCCACGCCAAGCTCGACAGCTGAATGAGCAGTTCCGCCTTTTTCTTCATAACGAAACACATGGGGTGTGAAGTCCACGTTGTGCGCCATCAGCTCACGGATGGCCAAGGTCATGGGTGTTTTTTCTTTATTGCTCATAAGCGTAAGATATAAACAAATTCGTATGAAGACATCTGAAAATACGATCTTGGTCACTGGCGGCTCTACAGGAATTGGACTGGCTCTCGCCATTCGTCTTCTGAAAGAGGGAAACAAGGTCATCATCTGTGGCCGCAGACAAGACAAACTGGATGAAGCAAAGCGCGCCTATCCAGAGCTTGTGACTTATCGGTTCGATGTCGCCAAAGAGTCCGAGCGAAATGAGCTTTTTGAAAAAGCCTCGCGCGACTTTCCAAAGCTCAACGTGCTCTTTAATAATGCGGGCATTCAGCGTTATCCAAAGCTGGACACTCATGAAGAACCCTGGTCTGTCACCCGTCAGGAAATTGAGATCAATCTTGAGGCGCCGATTCATCTGAGTCTTCTTTTTGCTGAACACCTCAAGAAACAGAGCAATGCCGCAATTCTCATGACGACCTCGGGCCTCTCTCACGTTCCGCTTGCCAACGCCCCGGTCTATAGTGCGACTAAAGCGGGTCTTCACTCATTCACGCTCTCTCTGAGACATCAGCTCTCAAAACATTCCATTGAAGTGATCGAAGTTTCTCCTCCTGCCGTTGATACCGACCTTGGAGGCCCGGACCTTCATACCTTTGGAGTCGATCTGAATGAGTTTGCCGACGCAGTGATGACGGGCCTAAAAAAGAGTGAGCAAGAAATCACTTATGGTTCGTCCACAAAGTCCGCCAATGCTTCACGTGCTGAGCGTGATGCGATTTTCAAAATGATGAATCAGTAGGCTGCTCGCCAATCGAGGCTTGCTCCTTGCACTCGGCTTAAGACGTGGAGCAGCTTTTCAAGCAATGGACGGTCTTATTGGCTGGAGGAATCGAGGTCAGCGCAGCAATCGTAATTGGCCTTGCCTGCATTCAGGCTACGATTCAGGCGATTTTCGTTTTCTTTGAGCGTCGTTCATCTGCCAACGCAAAAGAGGAAATCCGGCTCAGACTCGGTCGATGGCTCGCACTTGCTCTGGAATTTGAGCTTGCTGCGGACATTTTACGCACAGCGGTTGCGCCAACGTGGAACGAGATTGGTCAGCTTGCAGCCATTGTTGTTTTGAGAACCGTGCTCAATTATTTCCTGCAAAAAGAGATCGATCAAGCCGCGACAAGGAATGCCGCCAATGTCCGCTCTGCCGCCTGATTTTTTTCATTTCAGCGGGTGGGCCGCCGTCATCGAGTTCGTAGGAGCTCTTGTGATCGTCAGCGCAATTGTTCGCGCTGTCTTTACACTTCGACATCCATTTGATGTTCAACGGGCAAGACTGATCGTCGCAGACGGTGCGGTTGCAGGGTTGAGCTTCAAGGTTGCCGCGACTCTTCTTAAAACCGTAGCACTCCAATCCTGGCATCAGATCGCCATGTTTGCCGTGATCCTGGCTTTAAGAACGGTCATTAAAACGGAATTCAACTGGCAGATCAAATCCCAGAATTATCGGAAGCAAGCTTTCCAAGCGCGCTGAGATCCATATCTTTCATTCCGCGAGCAATGGCTGTGATGATTTGATCATGCACCAGGCTTGCTGATGGAAGAGGACTTCCCACGGAGTCCGCGGCCTGCTTGGCAAGGCGAATGTCCTTGAGCGCCAGAGGCAAACGAAAGGCGACCTTCTTGTCATAGAGCTGGTCAATGATCATTCCGCCGTAGTTCTTATACAGAGGTGCTGAGAACAAGGACCCCGTGATTGCCTCAAGAAACTGAGCCTGATCAAGCCCGGACTTGTGAGCCAGGGCCAAAGATTCCGAAAGAATCTGCACTGAGGACAAAAGCATGAAATTGCCCAGGACCTTGGTCAAATGCGCAAGGGCTGGTTTTGGGCTCACATGAAAAACCTTCTGAGAAAGCGTCTCAAGAATGGAGGAGCATCGATTGAGATTTTCCTGACTTCCACCTGCCATCACGAAAAGCTTTCCTGCGGCTGCGGCATCAGGCCTTCCAAAAACAGGCGCACCAACCAGTGCGCATCCTTTCGCCTGATGATCCTTTTCCATGCGTTCTGCCAATGCAGGACTGATCGTGCTCATGGAGACATGCAATGCGCCGCTTTTGAGCGCTCCAAGAAGACCCTTTTCGCCATAAACAACGCTTTCTACCGCGACATCATCGGCAAGCATCGTGATTAGAATCTCGCACTCGTTCAGGTCGGATGGCTGCAACGCCTGGCGCGCGCCCTTTTTGACAAGAGGATCAGCCGCCGAAGACGTGCGGTTATAAACATGAAGCTCATGTCCTGTGCTCAGCAGGCGAACAGCCATGGGAGTACCCATATGACCCAGTCCTAAAAAACCAACCTTCATTTCGGACTCCTTTGAGAAATCCCGTCTACGAAACTCAGGCCAAGACCTTGGCCTGCACCCGAGGCAGGCGGGCAACGAATCGCGTAGCGGACGAGGATTCATCCAAGATGAGCGCTCCTTGATGCGCTTTCATAATCCCTTGCGAAATACTCAAGCCAAGGCCTGTACCCTTGCCTGGAGGCTTTGTCGTAAAGAACGGCTCCATCACGCGGCTTCGAATCTCCGGAGGAATTCCTTCACCTGAGTCGGTAACGGCAATTTCAAAGTAGGAGTCATTACAGCTGACATCCAATTGGATGCGCGGCGACCCGGTGCCCTCGACAGCGTCAAAGGCATTATTGAGCAAGTTCAGGATAACTTGGGAGATCTGCACTGGCCTTACTTCAACCGTACAGTCCTTAGGCAACTCGCCGATCTCAAGCTGAGCCCCTGAACGTGCGATACGAGGTGCACAGATGTCAACGGTTTGCTCGATGATTTGGCAAAGCGAGGCCTTCTCGAATTTCTCTCCATCAGAATTTCTTGAGATGTTCTTCAAGCCACGAACAATCTTGACCACGCGATCACAGGTATCAAGAATGGCCTCAAGATGCGGTTTGTAAAACTTTTCGGCCTCCGACCCCTTCTCGAGTTTCATCAATAAAAGCTGAATGCGCGAGGAAATGACAAAGACCGGGTTGTTGATCTCGTGAACTACGCCTCCCGCCATCTCTCCTAATGCCGCGAGTTTTGAGCTTGTCTCAAGTTTCTGTCGCTGTGACTGAAGCTGCGACTCAGCTTCCTTTTTTGCCTGAACATCAAGCGCAATGACAATCGTCTGGCTGGATGCGCGCGTCGGCCCTGTCGTCTTCACCAGCAGGAACCAAAACGTGGTCTTTCCTGAAGCGGTCGGAAGAGCTGCCTCAAAGTCCGTTCGCCTCTTCTCCGGATCGTGTGAGAACGCTTCCAAGTTCCGAACAAACTCAGGCGACTGCAGCAGATGAGAAAGGACATTCTCCGCTTTGAATAAGGATTGGAAATAGGCGTTCTCGCGAATCACTTCTCCCTTGGAAAAGGCTAGAATCCCGCCCGGGAAAGAGTCGATCAACGACTGGAGCTCAAGGGCATGGCTTTGGTTTTCCACCCAGCTTTTCTCAATGAGGTTTCCCTGCGAAATCCCGTGATAATAATAAAGTAGAATCAGGGACCAGAGCACCATGCGGTCAACGGGTGAGGCATCAGAGATAAAGATGACGTTCGCGGCTATCGAAAGAACGAGTGGAGTGAAGTAGGCGCGATAGATCCATTTGTGAATGGCGAGACTATAGATGCTGATCGTTGAAAATCCCATGCTCGCAAAGAAGACGATAGTGCGAATCGAGAAGCTGCTTGGAGCTAGGCTCACAGCGCGAAAGAAAAATATTCCCCATGAAATTGCCGCAACGAACGCCAGAAGCACATTGATTCGCTGCCAATTCTGAGGAGAGACCTTTGCATATCGAATCAGCACGAACCTAGCGTTGGAGTTGATCGCAATTAAACAGATTAATGACCAAGATAAGCTATCTCGTCCATTCACACGGTAAAAAGCGAATTCCAGCGCCGCTAAAATAGGAATGGTCGACAGATTAACGCCCAACGCTTTGCGTTTTAGCTCGGCTGTTCGTGCGGATTCGAGATCGGTCCACGTACTCAAAAATTTACCCGTCCCTTTAGGTGTGCAGCGATATCCCACTACAGCGCGTTAGTTTCCATTGAAAAATATCTATTTTATTGATTAAGAGGGCCTCTTTGCAGGAAAATCTCATTATGGACTCGAAGCCAGCCTGGCGAATCATGATTGTAGAAGACGAGCCGCTCTTGCGTGACACGCTTGAGCAGCTTCTTCAATTTTCAGGATTCACGGTTTTCACTGCAGGCAACGGGAAAGAGGCCTTGGACAAGCTTGCACAGAATGACGTCGATCTTGTTTTATCCGACATCAAGATGCCTGTCATGGATGGCGTCGAACTTCTTCGACATATCCGCGTTTCCCGTCCTGGCCTCAAGGTGATTTTCTTCTCAGCATTTGCTGACATCTCACACGCTGAGGCTTTGCAGATGGGCGCGCTCGATCTGTTGTCAAAGCCTGTTCGCATTGAAAGCCTCATCGAGACGATTCGCTCGAATCTTTCAGCCTGAGCTTTCTGATTAAGCATGCGAATCCCGCTGAAGGGTTAGGCTCATGAGCTTCTGATGCGAGCCTGCGACGTTGGGATCTGCAGGAACCCTTCTTTGAACGTAATCACCCGAGGGAAGCATGTCCCAGGCCTGCCTTTGATCCTCAAGATGCACATTAAGAATTTCCCAGAGTCGATCACGCAAAAGCTTGTTCTCGATCGGAACCACGGCCTCCACGCGTGCAGCGAGATTTCGATACATCCAGTCTGCCGAGCCCATATAGAAGCTTCCATCCAGCGGATGCTTTGCACCGTTTCTGAAATAAAAGATTCGTGAGTGCTCAAGGAATCGTCCGATGATTGAAATCACCCGGATGTTCTCGCTCATGCCTGGGACTCCAGGTCGCAGGCTGCAGACGCCGCGAACAATGAGATCGATCTTCACTCCCTGGCGTGATGCTTCGTAAAGCGCCTGGCAGATGTCTTTTTCCTCGAGGCTGTTCATCTTTGCGATGATTCGTGATGGAAGTCCCTTTTTCGCGTTTTCGGTCTCGTTTTGAATGAGGCTGAGAAATTTTTTCTTCAACGCAATCGGGGCGATCACAAGTTTTTTGTATTGTTGAAAGAGCGATCGGCCGGTGAGGTAATGAAACAAATGAACGACGTCTTCAGAGATCTCCGGATTGGAGGTGAAAAGCCCGAGGTCGGTATACAGGCGTGATGTGCCCGAGTGGTAGTTTCCTGTTCCAATGTGAACGTAAGAGCGTAGCGAGTCGTACTCGCGACGAACCACTTGCGCAACCTTGCAATGAGTCTTGAGTCCCACAATGCCGTAGACAACGTGAACGCCTGCCTTCTCAAGTCTTTGAGCAACAAGAA
>JBJMMA010000115.1:0-49986 GCA_045805065.1 Bdellovibrionia bacterium
AAGGTTGGCGGCTGTGGGAAGAAACTTGCTCCCCTCGCCCCTGTAGCTCAACCTGCTCCTGATGAGGGATCGGGGTGCTCCACCGGAGCTTGCTCAACGGACAATTCAGCCGTCACGACTTGATCTGATTCGCTTCGATCTCTTTTTGCACCAATTTCGCGCATTGAAGATAGCGTTCGAGCGAAAGATAGATCTGATTTCCTGATACATAGAGAAGCATCAGGAAAATCCCGAGCGCAAAGAACTGAGTGAATGAGCTTGAGGACGCCTCAAACCAGCCCATGATTGATGAAGTCGACCAGCGAGGTTCGGCATGGGGGCTATCAAACGCATCAATTCCCTGAAAAATGAGAAAGAACACAGCCCCCGCAAGCGCGGTCAGATAGCGAGTGCGGTTCTGTACGTTTTGAAGATCGATCTCAAAATTGTCCACGAGCCAGCGCCAACTGGAAAGGCGCTTATCAGCGGCCTTGGGATCAAAAAACTTTGCTCTGATTTCGGTGCAGACGCGGGCGCGCCAGCGCTCTTCCTGAAGAGCGCGGCTTAAAGTCGCTGCGATCCCCCCGCGACGAAACATGACAGGAATCTCGCGAAGCGCATCCGCGCTCAGCATGTAGAGGCCATAAGCGACGGGAAAAATCACAATGAGCCAGTCCATGTAGCGACTCAGGCGCCTTGGCAGAAAGCCAAGCTTTACTGTCACCAGAACCGAGATTGCCACGACTGCAGGAAGGATGAAGCACCAGAGAAAAACGCCCAACATTCGGCGATTGGCTGCAAGCCTTTCTCGCTGGATGTCTAACCGGACGTAATCAATAAACTCACGATAGAATTCGGAATGCGGGCCTTCAGCCTGACTTTGCATACTCCCAGTCTAGCTGGCTGTTTCAGGCGTGGCAATGGCTTCACGGAAACGCAGGATGGAGCGGGCTTTTCCAGTCGATTCATCGACATCAATCAGGACTGCGCCATATCCGCCTGGGCCTTCGGCTGGCTCGTAACGGATTGGTCTTTTGGTGAGAAACTTCTGGATGGAAATCTCTTTTTTGACCCCGATGACGGAGTCAAAGCAGCCACACATTCCCACATCCGTAATCGCCGCCGTACCGCCTGCGAGCACGCGCTCATCCGCTGTCTGCACGTGCGAATGGCTCCCAACGACAGCACTTACCTTGCCGTCCATGAAATGGGCAAAAGCCTGCTTCTCAGAGGTCGCCTCACCGTGGAAATCGACGAGAATGCATTGAATGCCGAGATCATCCAGGCGATTGACCTCAGCCTCGGCCGTTCTGAACGGGCACTCAAGCGCGTCCATGAAAACGCGACCCATGACCTGAACGACTCCCAGGCGGAGTCCTTGTTTTTTTCGTGAATCAACCACGGTCGAGCCACGTCCCGGGACTTTGAAAGTGGGGTGATCGGGGTAATTGGCAGGACGAATCAACCGAGTGGTTGTCGCCATGAAGGGAATAATCGCCTTTTGGTCCCAGGCATGGTTTCCAGTCGTAATGACGTCCACGCCCCAGTCAAAGAATTCCTGAGCCATATCCGGCAGGATCCCGTTGCCGTGGGCTGCATTCTCGCCGTTCAGAACGATGAAGTCCGGCTGATGCTTGGCTGAAATCTTATCGATCGCGATTTTTACCGCTTCGCGTCCGGGACGCCCAAAAGTGTCGCCAAAATAAAGAATCTTCATGATGCTAAAACTGACTTTCTAACCGTTTTTCCAACCACTCTTCGGCTCGATCGTTTCGAACCTCGTCGGTCTCAGTGATGATCCAGTCTACCGGCTGATCCCAAGGCTGCTGGTCCAGCTCTTCCAGCAACTGAAAATCAAAAGCTAGCACTACCCTAAGCGCGCCTGGGATGCGAGGCAGAAATCGGTCGTAAAAGCCCGCGCCCATTCCCAACCGCTCACCCTGGCGGCCAAAAGCAACGCCAGGGACCAAAACAAGGTCCAACTGACGGGCGTCCGCCGGAGGCAAATCGGCATGAGGTTCCTGAATCCCGTAAGGGCCTTCTTGCCAGGCCTGATGAGCGTTCTCGCCGCTTAAAACCTGATCAGCTGCAATCTCGACAAACTCCATGTCTCGACTGGCAAGCTCAGCTGCGTTCAAAACTCTCGGAAAGAAAAGCCTCGTCCCGTAAACCAAAAAACAACGCTCAAGCTCAAGCAGGCTCAACTCGCTTGGCAGTGCTTGATAAAGCCCGATCTTAAGATCCTTCCAGACTTTTCTGGAAAAACCCGAGAGTTTCAAAAAGCGCGTCACGACAAGCTGGCTTCGTGCACTGATCTCTTCAGGCGAAAGACTTCTGCGTCGAGCCAGAATTCGCCTGCGAAGAGTGGCTGAATCGGTCACGGCTTCTCGATCAACCTTTGAAGCTCAGCTGCGCGCGCTTCAATCTCGGACTTGTAATGAGCAGTGCGTTTTTTAGCGCGAACGTACTCTTCAGCCAGATCCAAGAGCGCGAGAAGCGTGACTTGATGGCGAGACTTCTGTCCTGTCAGGCGTTTTTCCACGGCTTCCAATCGGCTCGAAACAAGCTCAATCACTTCGGCTGTAAACTCTGGATCATTATCCGTCGTTTTCAGAGCGATTCTCTGACCTAAGAGTCGAATCTCAGCAGTGATCGGAGTTTGTTTTTCGCGTTCCATAGAAGCAGCCTCTTAGAACGCCTCAACAACAAGCGCGATGCCTTGGCCGCCACCGATACAGGCAGAAACCAATCCGTAGCGCTTGCCGCGACGCTTAAGTTCGTAAAGCATCGCTTGCGTGATCCGCGTTCCGCTTGCAGCAAGCGGATGTCCGATGGCAACGGCTCCGCCGTTGACGTTGAACTTGTTGCGATCGATTCCAAGCTCTTTCTCCACGGCCAGGGCTTGTTGAGCAAACGCTTCGTTCACTTCAACAAGATCCATTTGATCCATGGTCATGCCAGCACGCTGAAGCGCCTGGCGAGAAGCTGGAGCTGGGCCGATGCCCATCATTTTTGGATCGCATCCACTGATACCGTAAGAGACAAGGCGACCCAGTGGCTTTGCGCCACGGCGCTTGGCTTCAGCTTCGGTTGCAACAACAAGAACTGCGGCACCATCCACGATGCCGCTCGCGTTGCCAGCTGTCACCATTCCATCTTTTTTGAAGACAGGCTTAAGCTTTGTCAGCGTTTCGATCGTCGTCTCAGGCTTTGGATGCTCGTCTTTATCAAGAGTCATCGGATTACCTTTGCGATCTTTTGTCGTAAAAGGCGCGATCTCATCTTTGAAACGGCCTGCGGCTTGCGCCTCGGCGGTGAGCTTTTGGCTGCGAAGAGCAAACTCATCGGTAGCCTGGCGAGTGATCTGGTATTTCTCAGCCAGGTTCTCGGCCGTGATCGCCATTGGAATTCCAGCGTAAGAGTCTGTCAGTGACTCCATCATCATGTCGGCCATTTGAGAATGGCCCATTTTCACGCCCCAGCGTCCACCGCGGAACACATAAGGCGCCATGCTCATGTTCTCAACGCCACCGACCAGAGCGATCTTCGTATCGCCAGCCAGCATCTGATGGAAAGCTTCGACGACGACCTGAAAGCCGGTACCGCAAAGGCGATTCACGCCCAAAGCAGGAATCGCTTCAGGCACGCCGAGTTTCAATCCCAGGTGTCTTGGCGAATAAATCGCGTCTGCTGAAGAATGGATCACGTTTCCAAAGATCACGTGATCGATCTCTTGAGGTGCGACTTTGGCTTGTTCCAAAGCTGCTTGTCCGGCGCTGACTCCCAAATCGGTCGGATTGATGTCTTTCAATGATCCACCATAGGATCCGAACGGAGTGCGCTTGCCTGCCAGGAAAACAAGAGTGGTTTCGCTCATTCCCCTATTAAGCGTCAAAAATTTGAATCTTTCAAGATCTCTAGCCACTTGTGGGCAAAAGCTGCCTCTTTCGCAGTGCTCCTTGTTCCAGCCATAATGGATCGTAGGGGTGACTCTCAAGATGTCGATGGAACTCAAAAACTCCACCACCGATGAGCTCAGGCTCCGGAACAGCATGGCGCAGACGCAGCAGCGCTATGAAATGGAGATGCGCGACAAAGAACGCACCCACTCTGACGAGCTGCAGCGCTTGATGGAAAACCAAACCAAGCAGCTGGACGACCTGCACCGAGACTACGATGTCAGGATTTCGCAGGAAGCGGAGAGCCTCGAACAAAAGCTGCATGAGATCCGCTTACACAATGATGAGAGAATCCATACCGAGCAGCAGTCAGGCGAGAAGGAGCTTGAAAAAGTGAAGCTCGCTAACCGCCAGAAGATCGAAGAATACAAAAAGAACGGCGAAGCGCAGGTCGAAGCGGTTCGCAAACAACTCCAGGCTTCCGCCGAGACGCTCCAAGCACAGGCCAAGAAGAGGGAGAAGCAAAACCAAATCAAGGAGTCTGCGACATGATGAACAAATACACGAACACCGGAACCAACTCCCCTGCTCCTGCACAAGCGGGAGGCCCCCAAGAAGAAGAGCGGATCCGTGTGAATGGATTTGGCCAGGTTTTGGAAATGCTCAAGATCGCGGACCCTGATTTCCGCGAATCCCTGCTCCGTCGTCTCAGCAACAAAGATCCAGAACTGGGACGTCAGCTCCGTCAGGATCTTCGCAAGCTTGGCTTGCTCTAAAATATCACTTCTCTAGAAGCGCGCCGTATCTCAGTCCACGCGTACTGATCCGGCAGTGTGGGAACTCAAGAAGCTCCATCGCGCGCCAGAGGATCATTGCGCCCGCAAGAAGCACGTCTGCGCGTTTTGGCTCAAGGCCAGGAAGCTTGCAGCGCTCTTCAACTGTACGCCATTTCAACTCCTCCACCAGGCGATGAATATCGCCACGTGTGAGAGTCAGAGTATTGAGAGCTTGAGGATCAAATTTCGTCAGGCCCAGGTGCCAGGCTGCGAGAGTCGTTGCGGTTCCTGCAACAGCCACAAGCTCCGTCCCCTTCGGGCAGGATTTGCGCCAGGACTTCAAAACTTCCAGCTGTGAATCAATTGCGTCCTGGCAGGCCCAGAATTCTTCGTCCGTCACGGGGTCAGATTTCAAAAAGCGCTCAGTGTAGCGAACGGAACCGATATCAACGCTTTGGCCCCCGCTCGTTCCGATGAGCTCCGTGCTTCCTCCTCCAATATCAATCACGGCGGAAGTTTCGGGTGTGAGATCCGGAAGCAATGCGCCCTCGAACGTGAGGCGAGCTTCTTCATCGCCTGAGATCACACGAAAGCGAAAACCCGTTTCTTTTTCGACGCGCGAGAAGAACTCAGCGCCATTCTTTGCGTCACGTGCCTGGCTTGTTGCCACGCAAACCGTGTCTTTTGGGTCAGCACCTGCCGCGCGAACCTTCTCAGAATAGCCCTTCAGGCAATCCAAGGTTCTTTGCATGGCCGTGTCTTTAAGCGTGCGGTTCTGATCCACTCCTTCACCGAGCCTGACCACCGTCGCGTAATCGCCGATCTCACGGCGAATCACTGAACGTCCGCCTTCTTTCTCAACGTCAGCAATCAAAAGAAGACAGGTGTTGGTACCCAGATCGATGGAGGAGCGGATCACTGAAGCCTCGCTTATTCGTTTTCTTCAACCGATGCTGGCTTCACGCCGGCACTGGTGGATTCTTTACCTTGGTTAAGTTTGAATTTAAGCTTGAAGATCTCTTTGTCTTTGCCTTCGGCTTGCTCTTTCCAGTACTTCACTTCCTGCTCAAGCTCAGCGATACGCTTTTCGCGCTCATGAGCCACGGAGTAATAGCCTTCCGAGAAGGTTTCGCTTTGCGGGCTGAACTGACCGACGCGCGTTTCGCCGTCCACAATGCCCTTCACGCGGTAAGACCCGTCTTCTGCTTTTTCAGCCGAGACGACTTGCACGTCAAAGGATTTGCCTGGATATGCCTTATCCGACCAGTAACGAGCGGCAGCTTCCTTAGCGCGATTGAGGTTCTTGGTATCCGATGCGCATCCAGCGATCATGACAGCCAGCGCGACTCCCACTAACAATCTATTCTTGAACAACATGTTCACTCCTCTCGGTTTTCATCTCAAATCCCGGTCAGTGCCCGAAAAGCTTCTTGCCGATATCGGACAAAGGATTGTTTCCACCGCCACCGGATGGAAGACCCTTGAGGATATCCTTTGCCTTGTTCTGAAGCTCGGACTTTGCCTTGCTCTTCAGCCCACCCATCGCATTGTTCATTGCCACTTTGGCCAGGAACTCTGGAACTTGGGTGTACGAATAACAAGGTGCCATGAGAGTGCATCCAACGGAAACAGGAAAGCGCACAGGACCGTTTCCTTCCGCCAAGATGTGATTCACTTCAACGCCGCTCTGATTGACCGAGATGTCTTTGGCGTGGGTTACGTTATAAGTATCAATGACTTCGAAGTTTGCCTTCACGGATTGATCCTTCAGGCCGACCGCTACGTCGCCCTTCAGATCAATGCCCTTATTAGGAGCAGCTTTGGCCACGAAGTTAGGCGCCGTGAACTGTCCTCCATGAATCGTGAAATCCGAGGAGACGACATCATAGCGAGATTCTCTGGCCTGATTGCTGGCCACCGTCTTGCCTTTCAAGGCAGGGATTTTGTCCGCGATTTTTCCAATCGCGCCATTGAGTCCCTCACTCACCATCTTGCCGACATCCAGCGTCGTAAAGACAGCATTCTCAACTCGGAACTTGCCTTTGGAATTGAGATTGCTCATGGCAGGCTCCGTATTGAAGCTTGCGCCCGTCCCGCTCATGTCAAACGAAGCAAGCCCGGTGAGCGTGTTCTTGAATGCCTGGAATTGAGAGGCCACGGCTTGCGCGATATCGAGCTTGCTGACCGAAGCATCAAACTTATAGGTCGGAGCTTTTGGACGAAGATTGGTTGAGAACGAGGCTTTCACTCCGCCGTTGAACAATCTCATGCTCGCCGAATCCACCGATGCCACGAGATCGCGCATCGACATCTTGCTCGTGATATCCGACATCACAACGCCCTTGGCCTTCATCTGATGAATGTTCACGCCGATATTTGCCACCAGGTTCTGGATGGCTTTATTGGTGCGAAGCGGTTCAACGGATGCATCAAGATCGGATTTCGGAGCAGTATTGTCAGCTGTCGTAGGAGCTGAGGTCTTTCCTTCTCCTCCTGCTTTCTTTTCAGCAGGCGGAGGGAAATTGACCAATTGATCGAGATCCATTCCCGTTGAGGTGACCTGGAAGTCAGCCTTCGGAGCCTGGAAGTTCACGACCTTGCCTTGGATCTTAAGATCGTTGCCCGGAGCGCTCATCGTCATCAAAAGATGATCGATCTGATCCGTGACCACGCTGATCGTTGCATCAAACTTAGGCTGCGCCTTGAGGTTCGGTGCTTTTGCAGTCAGAGCGTTCACCTTGAGCAAGGCCTTATAGCCCAGCTTATCCGCAGGACCATTGGCTTCTGCGCTCAGGTCAGCGTTTCCACCGAGCTCATACTCCGTCAGCATCGGAACAAGCTGGTTCCATGGCTTAAGCTCAATGGTGTTGGATTTCATGGAAAAGTTCACAATAGCTGCCGTCTTGCCGTTTGCGTCTTTTGCGCTCAGGTTCGTCAGGCTGCCTTTTCCTTGAACTTCCGCGTTGAAGAACTTGATCACAGCCGATTTGATTTCGGCCGCTTCTGGAGATGCCGTCATCGTCAGATCCGCGTGAGCATCCACTCCTTTGGCCTTATGAAAAACCTGGCCGACACGAATATCGAGATCATCGAGGCTCATCTTGGCCTTGAGATCAACAGACTGGAATTTTCCACCGCTCACCTTTGGGTCAGCGTTCGCAGTGAGACGGATCGGACCTTTGACAACCGTGTCACCACCTTTCTTGTCGGCGGCCTTGGTTTCAGAATCCAGGTTTGCGACGACTTCAAGCGACATCTCATGGCTGAGCGAGAGATTCTTTGCTTTCACATTGAGATCGCTGACTTTAGTTTCGCTGTTGAGCAACTCGTCTTTATAGGTCAACAAGGCGTTGTTGATTTCCATTCCGAGGCGGGAGTTTGCAACCAGGCCAGGAAGCTTGGTTTCTTTATCTTGTGGCGCTTGCGCCTTTGCCGCGCTGTCTTGAGCGGCTTGAGCTGGTGATTCCTTCATCAAGTTCATGACGTTGAGCTTACCGCTCTTATCCTTGACGACGTTCAGCGCAGGTTGCTGCATGTTGAGAGTGAGAGCCGGAGATCCACTCAAGATGGAGGAGAACGGCAGGTGAAAGTAAGCATCTTTCACGGCCACGACTTTATTGCCTTGCGTATCGGTCAGCTGCAGGCCATCGATCTGAATTTTCACCTGACCCCAGAGGGACAAGGAGAGCTTTCCAAGCTCAAGCTTTCCGTTCAAGCGCTGATCCGCAGCGTTCACGATCTGCGGGCGATACTTATCGACATCCACAAACAGCGGCACCGCGATCGCAGCGATCACGAAAAGACCAATTAAAATTCCAAAAACAATCGCAAGCTTTTTGACTAAGTTCACAGTCGTATCCTTTTTTAAGACGAAAGTTTCTTACGAATCAGCTCTTGCAGCAGAGCAGGGTTTGCTTTGCCGCCTGTGGCCTTCATGACCTGGCCCACGAAAAATCCCAGAATCTTCTCTTTTCCAGACTTAAATTCAGCGACCTGAGCAGGATGCTCCGCGATCACTTTTTCGATCGCAGGATCCAGCGGCCCGACATCGCTGACCTGTTTCAATCCTTCACGATCAACAATCACCTGGACGTCATCGCCTGTCTTCCAGACCGTCAGAATGACTTGCTTGGCTCCTGTGCTGGAAATCGTCTGACTCTGGCCGAGCTTCACGATTTCCGCGACATGAGATGGCGTCACCTTACTCTGGTGGATCTCGATCCCCTCTTCGTTGGCAAGGCGCGTGAGCTCGCCGCTGATCCAGTTAGCAGCAGGCTTTCCTGCCGCCTTCCGATCCATTCCGCCTTGGACGAGGATTTCAATCGTTTGCTCAAAGTACTCGGCAACTGTCTTGGACGAGGTCAGTACTCCTGCATCGTTAGCGTTGAGCCCCATCTCAGCCATGTAGCGCTGACGGCGCTGACTTGGAAGCTCAGGCAGGGTTCCACGAACCTGCTCAATCCAGGCCGGGCTGACCTGCACTTCAATCAAGTCAGGGTCTGGAAAATACCGATAATCCATCGCCTCTTCTTTTGAGCGCTGAACGGTCGTTACGTTTCGTGATGAATCGTAACCGCGAGTCTCTTGAATAATCCGACCGCCGGCTTTGACGACTTCAATCTGCCGGGCAATCTCATACTCGATCGCTTTTTCAATGAACTTGAACGAATTGACATTCTTGATCTCAACGCGCGTGCCAAACTTCGTCGAGCCCCTGGGCATCACTGACACGTTGGCATCACAACGGAAGTTGCCTTCCTGCATATTGCCGTCGCAAATCCCAAGATAGGTCACAACGGCATGAAGGGCGCGAAGATAGGCTCCTGCCTCCTCGGCGCTCTTCATCTCGGGACCGCTCACGATCTCAATCAGCGGAACGCCCGCACGGTTGAGGTTCACAAGCGAGTAGCCTGACATATGCTGGTTCTTTCCAGCATCCTCTTCCATGTGGATGCGCTGGATATTAATGCGGCGCGATCCTTGAGCGGTTTCGATTTCAAGATAGCCGTTCTCGCAAATGGGCTTTTCGTACTGGCTGATCTGATAGCCCTTGGGAAGGTCAGGATAAAAATAGTTTTTGCGCGCAAAAACGTTTTTCTGACGGATCTCAGACTGAGTCGCCAAACCTGCCTTGATCGCGTACTCCACTGCCTTGCGATTCAAGACGGGAAGAGCTCCCGGCTGCCCCGTGCATACAGGGCAAGTGTTTGCGTTGGTTTCAGCGTTGGATTGAACAGGACAGCTGCAGAAGATCTTGCTCTGAGTGGAGAGCTGGCAATGGACTTCGAGGCCGATGACAGCTTCAAATTCGCCCGACATGGCTTAGCCCCTCCCCTTTTCAAAAGATGCCGCAACCGAGATCATCTTCTCTTCGCCAAAGGCTGGCGCGATCAGATGCAAGCCAATCGAAAGCCCCTGTGAATCTGTTCCGCAAGGAAGACTCATCGCAGGAACACCTGCAAGATTCGCTGGAATGGTGAAAATATCGTTGAGATACATCTGAAGCGGATCGTTGATTTTCTCGCCCAGCTTGAAAGCTGTCGTCGGCGAGACAGGACCCGCGATCAGATCGACCTGCTCAAATGCGCGATCAAAGTCTTGTTTGATAAGCCTTCGGACCTGGCAAGCGCGTTGGTAGTAGGCTTCAGAGTATCCTGCCGAAAGTGCAAACGTGCCTAAGATGATCCGGCGTTTTACTTCAGCACCAAACGCAGAGCGCGCTTTTTCATAGAAATCAGCAAGGTCCCGGACATCGAGTTCGGATGGTCTGTTTCCATAGCGAATCCCATCGTAGCGCGAAAGGTTACTCGAGGCTTCGCTTACCGCGACGATGTAATAGACGGAAACCGAATACTGCGTATGCGGCAACGAGATCGGAACAAGCTTTGCGCCCTGGGACTCAAACCACTTGAGAGAGGCTTGAATTGATTTCTCGACTTCAGGGCTCAGGCCACCCACAAAGTATTCTTTTGGAACTCCGATCTTGAGATTTTTCCAATCAGGAGCGGTACGGGATGCATTCGCAAATGCGCCCTGACTCAAAGTCCTGCTCGATGATGTTGAATCTTTTGGATCATGCCCGCTCATCGCATCGAGCAAAATGGCAGAGTCTTCTACCGTCATGGTCATCGGGCCAGCCTGATCCAATGACGATGCAAATGCCACAAGCCCGTAGCGGCTCACGCGACCATAGGTAGGCTTAATGCCTACAATTCCGCAAAAATGAGCAGGAAGTCGGATCGATCCGCCGGTATCGGTCCCCAGCGCCGCCACACATTGACCTGCGCGAACAGCGGCAGCCGATCCACCGCTTGATCCACCCGGAACGCGGTCAGGATGCGTGGGATGTTTCACAGGACCAAAGGCGGAGTTTTCGTTCGAGCCCCCCATGGCAAATTCGTCCATGTTGAGCTTACCCAGGCTTACGGCACCTGCGCTCTCGAGCCTCTCAACGACAGTTGCCGTATAGGGCGCGACATAGTTTTCAAGCATGCGGGACGCGCAAGTCGTCTTGGTTCCATCGATCGTGAAGATGTCCTTGATGCCGAGCGGGATTCCAAGAAGCGGCATCCGATCGCGCGGCACACGACCTTCGCGAGCCAGGATCTGATCCGCAAGCTTGGCTTGCCTCATGGCGCGCTCTTCTGCGTACGAGAGCCAGGCGTTCTGCGTTCCAGCCTTTGCGGCGTTTAAGTAATCGCGCGTAAGCTCAACGGGTGAGAGAAGCTTCTTATCGAACGCATCATGAATCTGAGAAATCGATTGAGGTAAACTCATAGGATCGGAGGCACCTTGTAGCCGTCGTTCAAGACATCGGGTGCGGCATCGAGAACTTTCGATTTGCCTTCGGCGTTTTTCGGAGAAGGAACAGCAACGTCTTCTCGAAGCGGAGTCTCAAGCTCAAGTGGATGAGTCATCGGGGCAACGCCTTCGACATTCACCTCTTGAAGTTTTTCCACATACTTGAGGATATCTCCGACTTGGCTGGTAAAGGTCTTGAGCTCTGCGTCCGTCAGTTTAAGGCGCGCCAAGCGCGCCATCTGTTGAGTCATCT
Organism: Bdellovibrionia bacterium; assembly: GCA_045805065.1. Taxonomy (GTDB): domain Bacteria; phylum Bdellovibrionota; class UBA1018; order UBA1018; family UBA1018; genus CAZCBS01. The sequence goes on from JBJMMA010000115.1 coordinate 11,709, forward strand.
CAATTGAATTTAAAGGCGATTTCGACATGCGCGATCCCTTCTTTAGTCGGCTCAAGCTTAGTCAAAGCGAGGGCAATTTGAAAGTGAAGAAGCGGCATTAATGCGCAGCGCAATGAGCGGATTCCTTTTAATTTTCACGAACCACGAGCAGCCAGACCAGTCAGGGGCTCTCGCACTGACTGGCAACCTCTATGGATGAAGGTAAAAGCCCATCTTTTGTGCCCCCAGCTTCACCACGGCTTGCTGCTGATTATGAGCTCGGCACAAAAGTCTCAGATTAGAGTTCTCCGTTTTGCCCCCCAAAGCCAAGGGCTGGATATGATCAATCTCAAGCGCAAACCGTGAACCGCACTTTTTGCCGTCTGAGCTTTGGTAAGAACATTGAGACTGATCTCTTTTCCATACTTCGCGCTTTAATGCGGTCGGGACATACCTTGGATTGACGCTTTTGGTCTGTGGCCGTGTCTGAATATTTTGCGTTGCTCTTTTTGACTCCGCCGGCGGAGTAAGTTTTTTAAGTGCGAGATCCGCCATACGATGGAAAAGCTCCAAGTAAGACGGATTGGAGTGAACGTGCCCGTCGAGCTCTTTAATCTTTTGTAACTTCTCCATCAAAGCGTCATCCGCAATAAATCGAATCTCTGTTTGTGTTGGACTTACAACTCTTTCTTTTTCCTTTGGCAGCGCAGCGGAAGGATCTAATCCAATAAGGACTTTTTCACACTCTCTTCGGGATTTCCCTTGAAGAGCAAAGACCAGATCTTTCTTTTCTTGCTTTGAAAAAGGCTCTTCTTTTCTTGTGATGAACCCTTGAATAGTAGACAGAGTGGAAAGACTCACTGCACCCTCTTTTAGAGCAGGCTCGCTTTCCGGAACTTCTGCTAGAAGCTTCATTGCTGCAATTCGTCTTCCCGCAGCTGCTTCACTATATCCCAAGGCTTGAACGGCATATTCAAACAAAGAGCCGTAACCCTTTTCCGCAAAGAGCCTTCGCACCTGGATCTCATGCAAGTGCCATAAGATTTCAGTTGTTAACTTTCTCTCTTCTGCAACTAATGCTTGAGTGGTTCTCAATAGAGCTTCATTGGAAAGCGCCTTCAGCAAAAGGCCCTTTTGCGATACATGATTTGTAGAAAGGATTTCAAACTTCTGCATGCAGATCTCATATCATCTAAATCTGCATGCTCTAAAACGCGTTAAAAAGCCCTATACTAAGCTGATTTTAGAAATTTCTTTTTGAGCTCTCATTTCGCCCGACTTGCTCACTGAAAGAAAACCCTGCTCGCTACGACTCAGATAAGTGCAGCTTTTAAAACTTGTCTCAGTTTTACAAAAATAGCTGTCAAGAAAATGAATAAGAAAAGTGCAAAACATTCACTCCGCCGGCGGAGTAAAAAGAGAGAGCGAGAGATTCCATCGAGATAACTCAATGCAGCATCCCGACTTTGCCATATTCGCTCAGTTTCTAGCTTCCATTACTCAATTCTAGAGATAATATTTTAAACATTACCTATTCATTGACACCTATCGACGCATGCCCTACGGAGGGGAAAATGATTCGGACTCTTGTGACCGTTTGCTTGGCGACTTCTACTTTGATCAGCTTCAATACATGGGGTGCCGAAGAACAACCTGAGGCAAAGCCGGAAGGAAAAAGCTGGAGAGGCGTCTTTATTGGTGGAGCAAATTTTTCGGGCGGCACTGACTACACTCTCAAAAACACGGTCACCGGCGCAAGTGCCTCAATCACTGGTGACAGCGCCAAAGCTCAAGCGCTTTTTGGTGCAGAGATCACCTATCAAAAGCCTGAATTTCCATTGGGCGGAAGCCTGATTTTTGAGGGCACAAAGTACAAGTACAACGATGGAACTGCAACTGCCGATGGCCAGAAGTCTTTGCTTCTCATGCCACGCATCGCAGCAAAGGCAGGTCCTGCTGAGATTTGGGCTGGAGTGGGAGTAGGCTTGATGTTCTTGAACATTGACGGCCCGACCAGTGCGACACAAAATAACGTCTCGCTTACGCTCCTCGATACCTCATCCACAGGTTTTGCCTGGTCCCCTCGCATCGGTGTGGACTTTGACGTGAACGACCAACTTTTCATTGGCGGACAATTTAGCTACACCCAATCCTCTGGAAGCCTTGATATGAGAGCCACAAGCAACGGCACAACAGTACCGCTCTCAGACGATTACACTCGCCATTGGATCAGCCTGGCTTTGCGTGTTGGAGCAAAGTTCTAAAATTTAATCCGTAAAGTATAAATAAAAACTCCTCAAAAGCCGATACCGGTATGATGAGGGGGCCTACTTCCGGGCCATTTTAACCATGACCCAGGCGAGAGCACGGATTTTAACTCGATTTAAATCGGTAACGCTCAGAATCGCATTACTTCTCCCCATCTCGCTCGCCCTGGGCCTTACACAAGCTCCAACCGCATGGGCAAAGCCTCCGATCAGCCAATACATTGACTACAATACGTTCGAATTCCTCGTCAGAAAATGCACCTGGGCTTTGCGTGATGTGAATCAAGTCATCGGCAATGATCCTAACCTCTTCTTTGGAGGTGGCGGATTGCGCGGCGTGATTGGCTACATTTACAACTCCGTTGAAAAAAGAATTCCAGCCTCGTCGCTCTGCAACAAATTCATCGGCAACGTTGAGAATTTCACGCAGCACGGTGCGGACAAAGATCTTTATGTCCGCCCGGGCTATCAACACGTCGGCAATAAGGGTGGTTGGGACATTCTGAGCGCTGAATTTGCGGCAGCAAGCCGCGAAGCAGGGGGAACGGCGATCGAAAAAGTGCAAGTCAGGCCCGACGAAATCGTTGATCCCTTTGGAGCGCTTCACTCTTATTATAACGGCGAGCTGAAATACATTGATGTCCCGGAATCTCAATTCGCAAAGTTTCGCCAAAGCAGTGGAAACGCGGGCCTAAGCTCCAACAGAAAGACCGCGCTGCTTCTGCGCTGGCTGCGCTTTGCAGCGGATCTTCCCGGGGTCACGCTTACGCAAGATCAGATCAAAATGGCGAACAAAATCCTGACGGATGAAATTTTGAATGGCCAGATTGAGCCTGGAAATTACTGGGTGGCCAAGGCTTTGAAGAAGAACTTCACGTCACACGGAGTGCATCACTTTGACAACTGGAAGGACCTTTTCACCACGATTCCGCTCGGATGCTATCTGGGGGACCTTGGGTACTTTGTCGTCAACGGACATCACAACGTGCCGCTCGCGAAGCTTTTCCCGGCCGAAGACTGCGCAGAAGCGAGAGTCAAACTCTACACCGAAGCCCTTCGGAAAGACATTCCAGACTACCAGATCGCAGACCATCGCATCTCCGTCCCCGACTCTGCAGCCCGCGTCGTTTCCGATGAGACGGCTCGCGCCTACTTGAAAGAAGTCGCAAAAGCAGCTCCGCAACTGACTGATCACCCCAACCCAGGAATGCTGCCTGCTGCGACTTATACGAGCCACCCTCTCACTACCGCGCTCATCCGCAAACTCTCCGCTCACCAGACTCCGGAAAATCTGGCGGTCATCAAAGAATTAAGGCCTATTTATCAGCGAATGCTTGAAAATCCGATGCCTGGCACGGCCGAAGCCCTGGGCTTTGACGTCCTGCGCGCGCTGGACCTCGTCGATGAAAAGACTCTTGAAAAATGGACCTCCGGACCATTGTTTATCTACTCGGATCGGGCTGACGAAAAACTCGAGCTGCTGCACAAAAAGAATCCCGAAGCAGCACGGGCGGTCATTCGAAAAATTCTTGAGGGAAAAATCTCCTCAGACGCTGCCTGGATTCCATTTTCAAGAATCCTGTCCAAGCCAGAATCCCCGCTTGCCAAGGATCTTGGCTCTGAGCTGAACCGAAATTTCGACATATTCTTTGATCACATTGCCCCCGAGCACAACATCGGACAAGGCGCGCTGAACGTGCTTGTTTCGGCAAAAAAAATGATCAGCGAGGAGAATCAGAAAAAATTCGCGGTTCATGTCGCAAAATCTTTCGCTGCGACTAACTCGAGCACAAATACCGAGATCATGAACCTGATGCTCAACCTGGTCCTGAACGATCAGCCCCAAATGCTGGATTTTCTGGCGCCTGAAGACTTGAAGCGACTGGTCGATAAGCACTTTAAAACCGATGCTGCCATCAATGACCTGAAGCGCTTCGCGAATGCTGACCGAAGACCGCCAACTATTACTTCCCTTTATACGATGGATCCGGACTTCGTAAATTACCTGCAGTACGGAAATACAAAGCATCCGAAGCTCATTCCGTATTTTGCCCAGGCTAAAGAAGAGCTCTATCAGGCAGTCACCCAGTTCATGCACTCCCCCAATGTCTCTTCGGAGGAGGCCTGGCACCTTGTGAGAAGCTGCAAAGTACTCAGACTGTTCCAAGGCGCCGAGCATGACTTACTCAAGGAGTACGCCTCACGGTTTGGCACACTTGACCATTTTATCAGTAACAGAGATTTCTTTGACTGGGACGCGCGTGAACAATTCCCGAGCGCCAGAGAATATTTCCGCCAAAACCTTAACGCTCATCCTGAGTTCTTCGAAGGGCCGACCACTGAAGCGAAACTTCCATTTGAAGACCTGAAGCGATTACTAGGTTTCTGGAGCCTCAGTGACGAATTTGAAGTCATCACCAAGGGCTATGGAAACAAGAAGACGATTCAAGTCCTGCCCAAGGAAGACTCCTGGAAGCGCACTCTATACAAAACGATCTGCAAGCCTGCTGAAAAGCAGCTCACTCACTCCAAATAAGAAGCAACAAAACGATACAAGAACTTGCGCTGCTGGCGGTTCTGGAACTCGATCGTGACTTTCTGATCCGTGCCTGAACCATCGACCGCGATGATCGTTCCACGACCATATTCAGCGTGATTGATCTGGCGACCTACAAGCTCGTTCTGCATCGATGCGCGTGAGGAGCCTGCACCTGGGAATGGGTAAATCCGAGTTGTTCCCTCGTTCCCGCTCCCCCAGGTTTTTGGGCTCTGGCGCGTGCCGGAGTGGACATCAAACGTCGGGACATCGTCATCGTAAGTCGCTTGGGAGAAATCATCCTCGCGATCGCGCGAACGATTACCGAAACCTCCACCGCTTGCGTAGCCCCCTGCCGACTTCGTTGGCGTGACGGGAAGGCGGCGGTTCGTGCCGCGTCCCGAGTAATCGCGAAACTCAATCAGGTTATCCGGCATCTCTTCAAAGAAGCGCGACGGATCGGCAAAGTTCGTATTACCCCAGAGACGACGCATCACTGCGTGCATGAGATAAAGCTTTTCACGAGCCCGAGTCATGCCGACGTAACAAAGACGACGCTCTTCTTCGATGTCTTCGACAGGCGTTTCTTCCCAAAGCTTCACGGATGGAAACAGTCCCTCTTCCATTCCAGCCAAAAAGACGACCGGAAACTCAAGACCCTTGGATGAGTGAAGCGTCATGAGCTTCACGGTGCTTGCCTTATCGTCCTTTTGATCCGCATCCGATGCGAGGGAGGACTGCTCGATGAAAAGCGGCAAGAGATTGGCTTTCGTAGGACGACGCGCCTCATCTTCAATATCGAGAAAGTTGTCTTCGTCGAACTCCTGAAGAAGCGTATCAAATTCTTCCAAGTTCTCGATGCGAGCCAGGGACTCTTCCGTGCCCTCTTGGCGGAGCTCACGGACATATCCAGTCTCATCAAGAATCAGATGATAAAGCTCAGCCAGCATGAGCTTGGGCTGCTCTTCAATGAGGCGCTCCATGAGCTTGACGAATTGAGCAAGCTTCTTAGCGGTGCCCGCGGATGTGATGGATGGATCGGTTGCCGCATGAACGAGTGCGGTCCACCAGGTGATCTCCTCACCTGTCGTCTTCATCCGGTCCTGAATGTAATCATCGATCTTTTCGATTGTTGTTTTACCAATCGCGCGCGCTGGCACATTGATAATGCGCTTGAGGCTCACGGAATCCTCAGGATTCATGATCGCCTTGAAGTAAGAAAGGATGTCTTTGATTTCCTTGCGGTCATAGAAGCGAAGTCCGCCCACGATCTGGTACGGGATCTTCTCGCGTCGGAGAACATCTTCAAACTGACGGCTTTGAGCGTTCGTGCGATAGAAAATCGCAAAATCACCGTAAGCGGTACCGTCCTGGGTCGCGATGCGCTTGATCTCGGAAACGGTCATCTCAGCTTCGGCGCGCTCATCGGCAAGCTGCGCGCGAATGATCTTCTGACCTTCGATATTATCGGTCCAAAGAGTCTTGTCCTTGCGCGAGGTATTGTTTCTGATCACATCACCTGCGGCTTTGATGATCGTCTTGGTGGATCGGTAATTCTGCTCAAGCTTGACGACATGGGCGCCAGGGTAATCCGCCTCAAAGTCCAGAATGTTTCGAATGTCCGCGCCACGCCATTTGTAAATGGATTGATCTTCATCACCCACGACGCAGATATTTTGATGTCCGCCATGTGTTGCGCCTGCAAGCATCGAAAGAAGAAGATACTGCGAGCGATTCGTGTCCTGGTACTCGTCCACGTGAATGTACTTAAAGCGATGCTGATACTTTCTGCGGACCATCTCGTTGTCGCGGAGCAAACGATAAGTCATGCAGATGATCTCGCCAAAATCGAGCGCATTGTTGGCGATCATGTCGCGTTGATACTGCTCGTAGATGCGCTTCATCTGGCGCTCATAAAAGTCATGCGCCGATGGCTCAATCTGCTGGGGCTCCACGGCGTCGCACTTCAGACGATTGATCGAGCCTTGGATGGACTTTGGATTGATCGACTTTTCGTCGATGCCAAGCTTGCCCATCGAGCCTTTGACCAGGCTCAATTGGTCAGCGTCATCATAAATGACAAAAGGCTTGGTGAATTTCAGATGCTTCATCTCGCGCCGAAGAAGGCGCACGCACACTGAGTGAAAGGTTCCGATCTCGGGATCTCCTAGAGATCTAGCTCCCGCTTGCTGAAGCATTCGCTCCACGCGCTCACGCATCTCGGCTGCTGCTTTATTGGTGAAGGTCACGGCAAGAACCTGCCAAGGAGCGACGCCCTTTCCTTCAATCAGATAAGAGATTCGCGAGGTCAGCATTTTGGTTTTACCGGATCCCGCGCCTGCCAAAACAATCAGCGGTCCTTCCGTATGAAGAGCAGCCTCAAGCTGGCGCTCGTTCAAAGACTTCTTCAAGAACTCCTCAAACTGTGGATTTGGAGTGGCTGAGAAGTTGGAATTCCAATCATCTCCGTACCCGCCGGCCGAAGAGGAAGATGGCGCTGAGTCAAAATCGATCATACGCAGCTATCTGTAGCAACTGTAGCGCTAGACGGCAAGGTTAGGGTTGGGCTAATTCATGGAATTCGTTCGCGGTATTAGAGACTCTGAGCGAGCGACGCGCCATTTCCCGCTCGTAGGCCAAGCGGACGTGATGAACGAAAAGCAGACCTTCCACCTGCCCGTCTGCCGTAAGAACCGGAACACATGGAATATCTTGAAACATTCCCTGAGCGTTTGAGAGTGCATCGTCGGCGTGAAGCGTGCGGGTTTTAAAACCTGAGCTATATAGGAGATCTTTCACTTCAAAAAGTCTTGAGACCTCAGGAGTTGAAATGGTTTCTAAAATTCTCTCCTGGACCATATCCACGGTCACAAGACCCGTATAAACCCCGTCTGCCCGGACAACCGGCAAGAAAGGATATTTCGAAGCAAGCAGGCGCGCTGGAACCTCATTGACGGGCTCCTGCTCATGAATCGTTTCGAAATCCGTAACCATGGCTTCGCGCACTGTGAGTTGTTGAAGGATTCTGAGCGATCTTCCTTCAACAATCTGCAGGCCCTTGGTTTTGAGATTGCGACTTGTGAGCGAGACGCCAAGCTTTCGTGCTACTTTTTGAGCAATCAGACTCGTGCCTAAAGCTAGAAGCGCGGCCTGAATATCGCCTGTGAGTTCAAAGATGAGAACGCCACTGGCAATCGGAAGATCAAGAATCGCCCCCCAGAATGCTGCGCCCCCAGCGAGTGCCAAAAGCGGTGCATAACCCGCAGTACTTGGAATCCAATTGCTGATGGCGGGCTCGATTGTAAGCTGATGAAGCGCAAAACCAAAATATCCGCCGAGCGCAAAAACTGGCCAGAAAACCCCAACGGTTCCAAAGCCGATCAGAACCAGAGTCAGCGAGAGCGCCGAGGCGACAAAAAGAATTCCTGCCTGATCCGAGAAAATATTGCCCAGGAAAAGATCCTGAAGGGCGGTCTGAACAGGAAGGCTGCTGATGGGGATGATAAGCCCCAGCAGGAACAAAAAGATCCCCGCAGCCAGGATGCGAACACTGATCAAGCGAGGCGAGAGATGCGTAATTGCCTTCTTGCTATAATCCGTGAACGTCAGCCAAAGAGCGGATAGCAGGCCCGCAGTCACGCCGACTGCCAGCAAGGCTCCCCAAAGGCGCAGTGCCGAATAATCGACGCCATCCAATAGTCCGCTCAGATCTAATGATCTGAGATGGAGTGCGTTCTTACCCGCTTTGACTGCAATGGTTGCAGAGAGCGAGCAAATAACCGTGGATAGAAGGCGTCCTCCAAGACCCAGCTCAACTGGAACAAGAACCGCCGCAAATGGGGCATTGAAGGCAGCGGCGATGGCCGCGGTCAATACGCAGGCGGATTCAGTCCGGCGACGCTGCTCAAACCATCGCACGGAGCGGGATCGAAAGCTGATATCTGCCGCATAATTCCACTCTGCAGCAGGCCCCTCCGGGCCTACGATCCCTTTGATCCAGGTCAAGCACCAGGAGAGCATCCCGGCCCAGGCCCAACGCGCAGGCGTTTCTGGAACGGACGGTGAATGAATCGGAACAATCATATCGGCCACGCCATCATAATTGCGATGATTGCGCGCCCGATCGATGAGCACCCATTGGAGTAATGCCGCTAAAACAGTGAGTGCCAGCGCATAGACAGGTTGCCAATGGCGCTCCTGCAGATACAAGACACTACAAACAATCGCAGCTGCTGAAACTCCGTTGAGCACCAAGCCCAACATCATTCCACCGTCACACTTTTCGCAAGATTGCGAGGCTTGTCCACATCGGTTCCCTTGAGAAGCGCAAGCTCGTAACTCAGGAGTTGCACCGCTGGCGTGAGAAGGAATGGAAGCAGGCTTTCGTCCACTTCGCGGCTTCCCTTAGGCAGCGGGACCCAGTAATCACACAGTCCTTCAAGCTGGGAATCGCCTCCATCGCCAACACCTACGATCACGGCACCGCGTGCTTTGACTTCTTCCAGATTGGAGACCGTCTTGTCGCGCCACGTATCCTTTGGAGCAAGAACAATGACAGCCATCTGATCATCGATCATCGCGATTGGGCCATGCTTGAGCTCACCGCCCGCGTATCCTTCGGCATGAACGTTTGCGATTTCCTTAAGCTTCAATGCGCCCTCAAGCGCGATCGGGTACGAATATCCGCGGCCGATGAAGAAAAAGCCCTTCAAACGAGCCAGCTCTGGCGATGCCTTTTTTACCGCAGCAATGAGAGGACTTCCCTCTTCCAGCTCATCGGACAAAAGATGAGGAAGGCGAATCAGATCATTGAAAAGCGCCGTGGCGTCCTTCAAGTTCTTTGCGTCCACGGCACCGTAACCCGGCTTACCGCGATAAAGATTGAGATATCCCGCAAGAAGAAGAAGCATGAGCATCTGCGTGGTGAATGTCTTGGTTGCAGCCACGCCGATCTCAGGACCTGCCGAAGTATAAAGGACAGCATCCGTTTCACGGGACATCGTGCTTCCACGCACGTTGGTAATCCCGACCGTCTTGTTGCCCATGGCTTTAACCTGGCGAACAACGGCAAGAGTGTCGGCAGTCTCACCCGATTGAGACATCGCAATCAGAAGATTGTTTTTGCCAAGAACTGGGTGGCGATAACGGAACTCGCTGGCAAGCTCAACGTTGACCGGGATTCTTGCCCAGCGCTCAAACCAGTATTTTCCAACCAGAGCGGCGTACCAGGATGTTCCGCAGGCAACGATGGTGATCTCTTCCGCATTTTCAAGAAACTTCACAGCAGGATGCTCAGCAATCGGAAATGGATCCGTGCTGACGCGATCCAGGATTCCGTTGAGCGTATCCACAAGCGCGGCTGGCTGCTCATGGATTTCCTTCAACATATAATGAGGGAAGCCGCGCTTATCGAGCTTCTCCACTGACCAATCCAGGCGAGTCGTATGACGCTCCACTGGCTTTCCGGTCTTAAGATCCAGAAAAGTGATGCCCTTATCGGTCCCAACGACCATGTCGCCATGCTCAAGGAAATAAACATCGCGCGAAATCTCAAGAAGCGGCTGCGCATCGCTTGCGACGACCGCTCCACCTTGAGGATCAATGGTCGCAACCAGCGGGGATCCGTTTCTGACGCCGATCACAAGACCTGGCTCTTTTTCGGACATGACGACTACGCTGCACTGGCCTTCCAGCTGCGTGAAGCTTTTTCTCACCGCTTCAATGAGCGATACGCCTTTTTCCATTTCCTCAAGAACGAGAAAGCCAAAGAGCTCGCTGTCGGTTTCCGATTGAGGAGTGTGACCGCCTGCGATCACCTGCTTTTTGATATCGAGGTAATTTTCGATGATTCCGTTATGGACGAGCACGACATGCCCGGTGCGATGCGGATGCGCGTTCTGAGTCGTGGGCTTTCCATGCGTTGCCCAACGCGTATGTCCGATGCCTGAGGTGGCACCTTGTGCGACGCTATCGCCCAGAAGCTTTTCGACGTTTTCGATCTTGCCCTGCGATTTGCGGATCTCGATCTTGCCATCATGGAAAAAGGCAACGCCCGCGGAATCATAGCCGCGATACTCCAGGCGCTTCAGGCCCCGCATCAAAATATCGACTGCCGGTCTTTTTCCAACGTATCCAACAATACCGCACATACTCTTACTTCTCCTGCTGCTGCTTTGCCTTGAGCTTGGCTGCGTAACCTGGTTTTGTCACCTGGCGCGTTCTCGCGATCGCAAGCGCTCCAGGCTCAACATCTTCATGAATCGTGGAGCCGGAAGCGACATAGCTTCCCTTCCCGATCCGCACAGGAGCAATTGCTTGGCAATCGCTTCCCATGAAAACTTCGTCCTCAATAATGGTTTTGTGTTTGCGCGACCCGTTGATAACCCGGCCGTCGAAGTTGCAAGTGACGAACCCGCAACCAATGTTCACATGGCGCCCCACTTCGGCATCTCCAAGATAGGAAAGATGCGCAACGCTTGTGTGTTCGCCCACGGATGCTTTCTTGAGCTCAACGAAATTTCCAATCTTCGCGTCAGAGCCTACTCGGCTTTCCGGACGAAGATGAGCATAAGGGCCGAGGTTCACCCGGTTCTCAATAATCGAGTCCTCAGCGACTGAGCCCGTCTTGATATTGCACTCTTCGCCCACCGTCATGTTCTTCAGAACGACTTGAGCGCCGATCTTTGTGCCGCGACCAATCTTGGTCTTCCCACTGAGAACCGCTCCAGGCTGGACCACGATACCTTCCGCAAGCTCAACTTGCACATCGACATGGGTTGACCATGGGTCAATGAATCTTACGCCCTGCTTTGCCCAGTTCTTCACGCAGCGCTCATTGAGGATGCGCTCGGCTTGCGCAAGCTCCCAGAGATCGTTCACGCCGCGGAGATCTTCAGGCTGGGACCAAAGAAGAACATCGATCTTCTTCTTTGCTGTCTTTGGGGCACCCGATGCCTGTGAGATCAGGTCCGTGAGGTAGAACTCGCCTTGCGCGTTCTTATTGGAGAGGCGTCCCAATCCCGTTTTCAGAAAACCCGACTGAAAGCAGTAAATGGAAGCTGCTACTTCGCGGATCGCCTTCTCCTTAAGAGAGGCGTCTTTTTCTTCAACGATCCTTTGAACCGGCCCGCCTTTTCCACGACGAACGATCCGGCCATAGCCGGTCGGGTCAGGAAGCTCGCAGGTCAGTAACCTTAAAGCATCGCCACGCCCCAGAGGCGCAAGCATTTGCTCGATGAGTGACTTGGGAAGAAGCGGAAGATCGCCTGGCAACACCAGAACTGGCGCTTTGCTGCCCAGGATCTTGTCGCCCCAAGGCGTATCCATGGCAGAGCGGGCGGCATCACCCGTACCTTTTTGCTCCTTTTGAACCGCGAAGGAAATGTCCATCTGAGAGAAAGCCGCTTCGGAGCGAACCGCTGCCTCAACTTGTTCTTTTCCATGTCCCACAACGATAGCGACCGGCGCTTTTGGAGCAGCCTCGCGAACGCGATCCAGAATGTGAAAAAGAAGTGGCTGTCCGCTGATCGAATGCAGAACTTTGGGAAGCGAGGATTTCATCCTTTTTCCCTGTCCTGCAGCCAAGATGATGATTCCCGCACTGGCTTTGGCGCCCGGTTCAGCAGAGTGTCTCTTTTTTGACATGATCTAAATGATGTACCGGTAATTAGAAAAAACCTCAACAAGCGCGAGTCGGGATTTCGCGCAATCTTTCGCAAAGAGCGTGGGAAATTTCACACACTTTGAGACTTTCAAGTCCATTTCTTCAATCATGCGAGTATTAGGAAACCGTCAAGAAAATGTCTGCATTGAGATTTTTGATTGATCTTCCTTATAAGTCCTTATAAAACCTTTTGGCAACGCAACGGAATGCGCTAAAATGTGAAACCATCCAAAGGCCGGGGGGGTTTTTGGAAATGGGTTTTAAAAGTAAGTCAGTATGAATTACGGGGGGAGATAGTCTCATGGATGCGAAGACTCAGATGAAGTACAAGAAGTTGCTTCTCGAGGAAAAACAGCGAATTCTCAATAACTCAAAGAATGCGCTGAAAAACGAGCTGGCCTTGTCACCGGATGATCTGCCGGATGAAACCGACCTCGCCGCCAGCGAAATCAACCAAAACCTAGTTTTCAAGCTTCGCGATCGCGAACGCCAGCTTCTCACCAAAATTGATGAAGCTCTGGCTCGCATCGATGACGGCACGTTCGGCACCTGCGTGGATTGCGAAGAGCCGATCGAAGTTCGCCGCCTTGAAGCACGCCCTGTCTCTGACTTGTGCATCGCTTGTAAAGAGCGCCAAGAGCATAAAGAAAAAATCTACGCTTAATTGCCTGATTTTTTCGACATAAAGCGTTTAAAAGATGTGAAAGAAAGGCTCCGGTGAAGGCATAAGTGCCACCCGGGGCCTTTTTTATTCAAGACGCACGGCCTGGCGTTTGCACTGACGCAGGCATTATGATCAAACAAACCATTGGAAGACTCAAAACCGCGACCAAGAAAATTACGGGCTCCCAGTATGACATGCTGGATATGCTCCGCTCCGACCATATGAAGGTCGAATCGATGCTGATTCAACTGAGAATCGCTCGTGACGCGGACCATCGCACCCGTCTTTTGAAAACCATCCGCCAGGACCTGGAAAAGCACATGCGCATTGAAGAGACGATCTTCTACCCAGCTTGTGAAAAGGTTCAGAAGATTCATGACCTCGTTGAGCATTCTTACGATGAGCATCAAAAGGCCAAGAACATGCTGAAGGACCTTCAGGCAATGGATCCATCGAACTCTCGTTTTTCCCAGATGGTGACCAAATTGATCACTGAAATCGAACATCACGTGATCAATGAGGAAGAAGAAATCTTTCCTGCAGTGCGTAAATACATGGAGCAGCGCGAATTCAATCGCTTGAACCGCGACGTCATCGACGCTTTCTCCACCACTACCGGAAAAGCCAAAACCAGGAAAGCCGCATAAACTGGTCCCTCAAAGTGTGGAATTTGAACAAATTAAAAGGGCATTGCTGCAATGCAATGCCCTTTTTCTTTTGCTCAAAAGCTCAGGTTCCTACTTCCGAGTCATCTCCGGCTCAAACTTGGGTCAACACGCTGTTATGATACTGAACGTAAAGAGCAATGTGTGCTTCTAGGCGGTCAATCCGCTTGGTCGTGCACCACGTCTTTCGAACAAGCCTGTTGATGTTGGCTCTGAGCATCGCTGCAGTATGATTGAACGAGAACAGCGGATCAAAGCCCCCGCTTTTTAATTCCCCCTGCCCCACAACGCATCCCCTACGTCCTTTCACAGCGATATGAGTGGATCGCGGAAAATGAGGGTCTAACCAAAGCGGATATTTTGGATTTTGATCACTCGTGACCGTAGCACCAGGGCGAATCAATGGCGCAATCTCGGCAAAGAGAGCGGCCGCAGCCTCAGGTCTTTCATCTTTACGAAAACCGTATTTTTTGCGGGAAATTTCTGCCAAAGGGCCCTTTGCCGGCATCACAGCAACGCGAAATCCTAAAATTTTTCGAGTATGCGCCTCGACCACCATCGGGATACTCAAAGGCAAGCATTTCGAGCGCTCAAACGTTTCCATTTCATCAAATTGAAAATGATCGACAAGCTCCCCTTTTCTCAGACGCTCCGAAAGATACTTCCAATGCTCAAGCTGAGCTTGAGACTTCAAGAATACCAACTTTCGAGCCACCGTCTTTCGGTTCACTCCTAAGAGCTTGGCCATTCTTCTTTGGCTCACGCACGAGCTGTAAAGCCTTCGAACCTCAGAATTGATAGTCCGTTTCTTCTGTCGAAAACAGGACGACAGGCTCGCTGATGAAAATGATTTCCGACAATCCAGGCAGTAGAACCTTGGGATTCGCTTACAGTCTGAACGCCTACGGTAGTAGCCTTTTCGGACAAGAGGATGAGAATTCCGACTTAGGACAGGCCCAGGGCAATCAGCATCCTTGTCTTCAGAGGCTTTAAAGGGGCACCGGAATGCTATAGGCCGAGCAAACTTCTTACGCATGGCTCCACAACTGCGCAAATCATGAGCCATGTCAGAGAATTGACGAGGAAACCACAATACAGCTCCCCAGGCATAGGGGCCAGTTTGGAGGGTGTCAATTTACGCGACACAGTAAAGCCTTCTACGTACTTATTCTCATTACGAAAACAAAATCCTAAAGAGCACCCGCCACCGCACCGATTGATTACACAGAAGCAATTCAACAAAGCCGGTACCAAAGAGGGTATGCGGCAAACGGAGGCGCGGGAATGATTACCAACTATGATGGCGAACAAGTGGAGATCCCAGAAAATCTGCCGATGTTACCAGTGCGTGACATCGTTGTATTTCCGAACATGGTGATTCCATTGTTTGTCGGCCGTGACTCTTCGATCAAAGCAGTCGAAGAGAGCTTGGCAAGATCGGACAGGTTGATTCTCCTGTCCTCTCAAAAAGACATCAGCGATGAACACCCAGCTCCCGAAGGGATTTACAAAACCGGCACGGTCGCCATGATCATCCGGATGCGTAAGCTCCCGGATGGACGTATCAAGATTCTGATCCATGGTCTTTGCAAGGCAAAGATCGATGAGTTCACCCAAGTGCAACCTTACTTCGAATGTAAGATCGATCGCCTTGCTGACGCAGGTCCATCGATTGACTCCGAAGGCGAAGCACTCATGCGTACGGTTCGCGAACAGTTCGAGCGTATCGTCGCTTTGGGCAAGCTCCCCTCGAACGATGTCATGTCGGTCATCGACATGGTCATCGACGAGTACAAGGATCCAGGTAGATTGGCAGACCTTGTGGCCGCAAATCTGGGCCTCAAAGTCAGCGACGCTCAAGGCCTTCTCGAAGTCCTCGAGCCAGTTGAGCGCCTACGCCGCGTCAACGAGATCCTGACCAAGGAAATCGAAGTCCTCACCTTGCAAGCGAAGATCCGCTCGCAAGCCAAGGATGAGATGACCAAGTCGCAGAAAGAGTACTACCTCCGCGAACAAATTCGCGCGATCAAGAACGAACTCGGCGACACGGATCAAAAGGGCGAGGAAATGCAGGAGCTCAAGGACCGCGTCGCGGCCTGCAAGATGCCTCCTGAAGTCGAACAAGAAGCTCTCAAGCAACTCGGCCGCCTCGAGCGCATGCATCCAGATGCGTCTGAAGCCTCGATGCTCAGAACTTACGTCGACTGGTTGATCGAAACTCCATGGACCAAGCACACGGTTGATAACCTTGACCTTGCGCGCGCAAAAGCGATCCTGGACGAAGATCACTATAACCTCTCCAAGATCAAAGATCGTGTCATCGAGTACTTGGCTGTTCGCAAGCTCAAGGACAAGATGAAAGGTCCAATCCTCTGCTTCTCCGGCCCTCCAGGCGTTGGTAAGACGAGTCTTGGTCGCTCGATCGCACGCTCCCTCGGACGCGAATTCGTTCGCATCTCCCTCGGCGGCGTGAAGGACGAAGCTGAAATCCGCGGACACCGCCGTACATATGTCGGCGCGCTCCCAGGACGCATCGTTCAAGGTCTGAAGCAGGCTGGCACGAATAACCCCGTGTTCATCCTCGACGAGATCGATAAGCTTGGCAGTGACTTCCGTGGCGATCCATCGGCAGCGCTCCTTGAAGTTCTCGATCCAGAACAAAACAACTCGTTCCGCGATCACTACCTGAACGTCCCATTCGATCTTTCGAACGTGATGTTCATCGCGACCTGCAACGTGCTTGAGAACATTCCATCCGCTCTTCGCGATCGTATGGAAGTAATTAACCTCTCAGGCTACACGGAAGAAGAGAAGTTCTTCATCTCGAAGCGCTATCTGATTCCAAAGCAGATCGGAGAGAACGGAATCAAGGACACGAATATCGAGTTCACTGAAGAAGGTGTGAGAGCAGTCATCTCCAACTACACTCGTGAATCAGGTCTTCGTAACCTCGAGCGCCACATCGCAACGGTTTGCCGCAAAACGGCTCGCATGGTGGCTGAAGGCAAGAAGGAAAAGACGACGATCACTCCTGATCAGGTCGCCAAGTTCCTCGGCCCAGCAGTCTACATGCGCGAAGAGGAGCAAGATACGGATCACGTTGGTGTTGCAACGGGTCTGGCTTGGACCTCCGTCGGCGGCGAAATCCTCTACGTCGAAACCACGACGATGAAGGGCAAAGGCGGCATCACCCTCACCGGCCAGCTCGGCGACGTGATGAAAGAATCCGCACAAGCTGCGATGGGTCTGATTCGCTCTCGTGCAAAGGACTTCGGTATCAACGAAGATATCTTCGAGAAGATCGATCTCCACGTGCACTTCCCTCAAGGCGGCATCCCAAAAGATGGCCCGTCCGCAGGGATCACCATGGCCTCCGCAATCATCTCCACTCTCACTGGCGTCCCAGTGCGCAAAGATGTGGCGATGACTGGCGAGATCACGTTGACCGGAAGAGTCCTTCCGATCGGCGGCCTGAAAGAAAAGGCACTCGCAGCCATGAGACACGGGATCAAGACGATCATTATCCCAGATAAGAACAAGAAGGATCTCGAGGATATCCCAGAAGAGTATCGTAATGCTCTGACCTTCATCCCAGTGAAGACCATCGACGAAGTTCTCGACGTGGTCTTGACTCAGAAAGTTGCTGGCAAGTCCGGTGCTCATGGCACCGGTACCTCTGGCAAGGACGGTAAGGACAGCAGCAAAGACGATAAGGGCTCCAAGGCGTCCCGCCGCCGTGGCCCGCATCAACCTGGGTACGACCGAGCTGCTTAAGTTGAATTGCTAAATTCCGCGCCAAAAAGAGAGCATCCAGTGGAAGATCCGCTGGGTGCTCTCACCGTTTATGGAACTTTCCCAAACGCGGAAACTATGCCAAACTAAAAGAGAAAATGTCCCCACTCGAACTCCTGGTCTGCCTCCTTTTGATTTTGACGTCGGCATTCCTCTCATCTTCCGAGATCGCGCTCTTCAGTCTTTCTCGGTTTCAGCTGCGTTTTCTGCGCGACCACGTCCAGGCCGGCACGTTTCGCAATATCAAGCGGCTGACGCAGGACCCAGGCGGTCTTCTCGTCACGATCCTGGTCTTGAACGAGATCGTCAATATCGGGCTCTCCTCGCTCGTCACCAAGTCCATCGCCCTTCAGTCAGGTCAACCCCTGGACTCAGGCCACTGGGTCTCGGACCTTCTGCGCGGCACGGGCATCACGACTCTGATCATTCTCTTTGCCTGCGAGATCACGCCAAAAGTGGTGGGAGCTAAAGCAAACCAGCTCATCTCCACACTTTCGTCCCGGCCACTCTCTTTCATCTATGAGGCCATGAAGCCTGTCCGTTGGCTGCTCAAAAGCCTGGTCTCATTCACCTCGCAAAAGCTGAAAGATGATCCAAACGGCGAAGGCTCGGCAAAGGGCGCAAAGCTCAAGGAGTCCGAATTCCTTCTCATGGTTGAAGAAGGCCACAAGGAAGGCGCCATCCATCAAAGTGAGCTTGAGCTGATTCAAAACGTCTTTGAATTTGATGACTCGCGAGTGGAAAGCATTCTCACTCCCCTCAATCAAGTCCACACCGTCTCCCAGGATACGACCGTGAAAAGCGCGCTCTCCACGCGCCGAAGCCGCCGCTTTTCCCGCATCCCGATCACAACGCCGAATAAGCGGCAGATCGTGGGCATTCTCTACACAAAGGATCTTCTTCGCGCGAAACTTGAGCAAGGCATGATGAACCATCCGGTTTCTGAACTCATGCGAAAACCGCTTTTTGTGCATCCATCCATGCAGCTCAATGCCCTCTTCAGAAAGTTCAAGCAACACCGGATGCATATGGCCGTCGTTCAGAAGCCAAGCGGAGAGACCCTGGGCGTGGTCACCATGGATGACGTGCTGGATTCACTCTTTGGAGATCTTTTGCCGGATGAGGAGGACAAGGAATGAGCCTCGCAACGCCTACTCTCGAATCCTGGCATCTCCTCTTGTTTGTCCCGATTCTGCTTCTTTGCGAAGCGTTCTTTTCGGGCTCTGAGATCGCGCTTTTGTCCGCTGATCGCGTGGCGCTGAAAGAGCGTGAAAAGAACGGAAGCAAACGCGCAAGCCTTGCGGTGAACCTCACTTCTCATCCTGAGCGAGTGTTCTCGACCACCCTGCTCGTCACCAGCCTTTGCGTCACCAGCATCTCGGGAATGATCTCGCTTTTCTACATGGACCGTATCGGAGGAAAGCATGCCGATTGGCTTGCGATTCTGACCGCCTCTCCGATCATCGTGATTTTCGGGGAGCTGATCCCAAAGACGATCTTTCAGCGCTATGCGGATCGATTGGCGCCTTGGGTTGCACCTGTGGTCTATGGCGTCTTCATCGCCTTCTACCCGATCACCCGTGTGCTCTCAATCTACACCACTCGCCTCTCGCGCGTAGTCGGCCCGATTGAGCAGCTTCTGACCGGAAAAAAGCCCACGACCCGCGATGAGCTCCGATCACTCATGAGCTTTAACAAGCGCGAGACCGAGATCACGACGAGCGAAAAGCGGATGATCAAGCGCATCTTGGATTTCAAGGAATCCGAGGCCAAGCACGCGCTCATTCCATTGGTTCGTGTTGAAGCCATTGAAGACTCGGCATCCGTCCGCGAGGCGCTTGAGCGCTTTGAAAGCCATCGCCACTCGCGCATGCCGGTCTACTCGGAGCGCGTCGATAACATCATCGGCATTCTTGAGACGACGGACCTTTTTACGGCAACGGATCTCAATCAACCGATTCGCAATTACGTTTCCTCCGCTCACTATGTGGCTGAGACCCAGTCGCTTGAAGACCTTCTCAAGGAGATGAGCCGCGAGGACAACGAAATGGTGGTTGTCGTTGATGAGCATGGTGGCGCCGTCGGAATTTTGACGTTCGAGGACATCGTCGAAGAGATCGTCGGCGAAATCAGTGACGAGTACGATCAGGAATCCAAGCCCTATCGAGAAATCGAGCAAGGCCACTGGCTGGTTCAAGCGCGCATGGAAATCGATCAGATCAATGACCTGCTCAAGATCGAGCTACCTCATGGAGATTACGAGACATTGAGCGGTTTTCTGCTCCAGCAGTTTGGGCGGATTCCTGAGCCGCGCGATGAGCTTTTCTTCAATACTCCTGTCGGTCAGCTGAAGTTCACCGTCAAGCAAGCGACGGAAAGACATATCGAAACAGTCCTGATCGAAATCGTCGAATAAGTTTCGCTCTCTCATTTATTTTCCGGGACAGCTTGCGCGAACTCCCTCCGGACGAGACAATTTCATCTAGTCAGAGTTCAGGGAGTGAACGATGCAATCAAGTCCAAAGACGGTTCTTATTGTTGATGATGTCGCATTCGTGCGGCAAACGCTTCGCGAGATTTTCTCCGAGGCGGGCTATCGCGTAGTCGGCGAAGCTTCCGACGGCGCTGAGGCCGTCAGTCTCTACGGTCAGCTCAACCCTGACATCGTGACGATGGATATCGTCATGCCGCAAATGAGCGGAATCGACGCCACTCGCCGCATCGTCAAAACCGATGCTTCAGCTCGTGTCGTGATCATCTCCGCCATGGGCCAGGAAAATCTCGTGATGGAAGCGATCAATGTCGGCGCCAAGGACTATATCCTGAAGCCCTTCACTTCCACCGATGTCCTCAAGACCGTCGAGCGCGCACTGATTGATGAGACCCCTACCTTCAATCGCGCAGCTCGCGAAGCAAAACCTCAGACGGGCTGAAGGAGCTTTTCAAGATGACGACTCCGAGTTTGGACTTATTGACTCAATCGTTGCCTGAGAACTTTTCATTCTATCATCTCGGCGTGATCGCCTTGCGCGATGCCGTATCCGATCAATCAGCACGAACGATTCCGGATCCGAACGACGATCGCGCAGCGCTGGCCTATCACCTTCGCGGCGACGTCCAGGCAACGGTCGTTCTGTTGCTTGAGCCCGGCCTGGACGTGTCCATGTATTCTGAGGCGGGAAACATCATCGCAAGCAAGCTTGCGACTATCCTTGCTGAAAAACACGGCGTCGACGTTGTCATCTCGCCTCCGGCCCGGCTGGAGCGGACGCAGCTCAATCTGCTCGCATCAGCTACGCAGGACATCGCCGAGAAAACTTATGTCCATTCTCATGCAGGAAAGGAAGTCCTGCTCGATGCCTTGCTCTTGAATTACTCGGCGGCAAAATCGCCTGCTGACGGGAGACCTGTATGATCCACGCCATGGGATGGCTTGTTAAGATCACGCTCTTTTCGATTTTTATCCTGGTTCTGGGAAACTGGATCCAATGGAACGGTAGATCCGTCTCGGACCAGGTTAAAACACAGATCTCGCATGCCGAACGCTCGGACTTTGCGAACTCAATCCGCCGCTGGACCGGAAACGTGGCCCACGACGTGAGAAACGGCGCTGCTCACAAGAGCGTGCGCCACAAGAACGAGTCTCGCCCTAAAGAGGTCGCTTCTCAGGAAACATCGTCCGAAGAAACGAACGAAGCGCCGGCTGATGTCCAGCCAATGGAGAAGATCCACTCTTCAGAGCGACAAAAACTTCGTGCCTTGATTCAAGAGCTCAATACGTCCACGTCGGCAGACCGACGTGGTACGCACTAAGCTCTGATCGGCTTCGCAGTCTTATTAAAATTTTCAGTCAGCAGAGCGACCGTGTGCAGAACGGCCTTTATCGCCATCCGTATCAGCGCTACCGCGGCTGGAATTGGATTCGGCTTGGGCCTTTTGCTGCAGCACACACTGAGTACCACGGTGATCGACATCAGCACCCAAGGTTTGTCCAACCTTCGAGGATGCCATCGCCGAGCTTGATACCATCAGAGCTAATGTCGCACTCAAAATCAGTTTCGACTTCATAACCACTCCCAAAATCACTCTCCAGATCTCTCTGGGACGCGTGCCCTCGTCTTCGCTGAACAGGCACTTCACTCAACTTCGTCTGTCACGTTTCGCGCTTTGCTCCGCCTAGAGGAACCATTCCGCTAAGCCATTGCGCTCACAGGCAGTTAGAGTGCATCGCATGTGCCACACTGCGTCACTATTGCCACATTTGATAAGTGCTTAAAATAAAAGGACTTATTTTCAGGAGAAAAGCACCCTGTGGCGGAGATGTCCTGTGGCTGCCGATACACAGGGGTGACAGGTGTATAGGCTCTGAACACATCTCATTGCACTGGGTTATAAGATGAATTGTTAATTTTCATAATAATGTTTACACAATTTAACTAGTCGCATTATATTTGATCTATATGGTCAAGCATTGGATGCCTATTCTCTTCATAGCTTTTGGAACAATGGAATGCCCTGCAAGCGGCGCTGACTCCGAGCCCTCGCTCTTCCAGGAATCCAAAAGCGTCAAGGTACTTGGCCGGAACATGGGAGGAGCGTTTGTCACAGGGACCGCTTCCGACACGCAACAAATTCAGGCCACGGCTACAACCACCGTTTTAGGAAAAAATCTTCAGCCTCTGCAGGCTTTCGTCAATCCCCCGATGAACATCGGAGACACGACGTACGTCGAGTATTACTCCTTCGGCGCGCGCGTGTTTCAAGAGAGCTACTACTACTCGCACGATGGGATCCTGTCGATGAAGGCAGGGATCATTCCCACCGAGGTGAGAGTTCCGGTCGTAAAGTATCCCGTGGGCCCGCTGGTGATCTCCATCGACGGTGGTGCGCGCTTTCAAGCCAATGTCGAAACCAAGCTCTCCCCTACAATCATGTTTCCTGCTTCGATGTCCACGCTGGAGGCGAAGCTTGCCGCAAACGCAAGCGCTGCGGGCTTTATCGAAGGAAGCGCAAAGCTTTTCGTCATGCGTGCAGGAGTTGGCGGAGAGCTGAGCCTGGTGAACGCAAAAGCCGAGGTTGACTCGCTCATCTTTTTTGACGGCAGACATCCTGTCACGGAGCTCGGCGTATTTGCGGCCTTTCTCAGAGGAAAGATTTTCTCGTTCTTTGATCTCTTCAACATCTTTCAGTTCGGCTGGAGCCGCTTTTCTGAAAACGACTTTTACCGCAGCAAGGGCTACTGCGTATCCAAAGGAAACCTTCAATGTCCCGCCTGGTGATCAAGCATCTTGCACCTCTTGCAGCACTGGCGATTGCGACCCTGGGCTCGACGTATTTTCTATCTAATCCACCTGCACGCACAGTCCCAGCAGATGCGCCTTCATCTGCGACTTCGACCACTGGCGCCGGCGTAGCGATTTCAGGACGCTCTCCTGCGAGCATTTCTCCATCTCAAGCGAGTCAGGTACCCCACTATCGTCCCAAGGCAGGGCGTCGATACGTTTACTCCTTTCAGCGAAGAATCACGATCAAAGGGCTTGCTCAAAGCAGCGCCTCTCCATCCGAGATCACCTATCATGGCCAATTTGAGATCGACGTTCTGAACAGCGACGCAAAAGGCATGGAGGCCCTGACCCGGGCTCATCTGATTGAGCATGAAACGAAGTCTCCCGTGACTCTGAAGATCCAACTGAGCTCAGCCGGTGATCAACTCAAGGTTTTCGGAACCTCGTTGAAAACAGAAGATGAACGCCAACAATCGGCAATCCTGAAAGACCTTCTTTCCCTCTGGGGATTTAATCTTCGTGAAGATACCGTAGGTCCCTTTGATGCCCGATTTGAAACTGAACCTCTGCGCAAAACAAAACTGAGCTATAAGGCATCTTTTCCTGAAGTCCTTGAGTCAGAGCATTTTCTGGGCTGGGATGAATACCGCGCGCTTCCGCACGAAGTCAGTGGCCACGAAACGACGCGAATGGGGAATGCCCAGCAGACACTTTCCGCAAGCAGCGAGTATCAGATTCTTTTGATTCAGGACCAGGCTCTGCCAGCTGATTCCGCGCAAATTGCTTTGGAGCTGAAAGACTCTGAGGCTCTCGCTGTGAGCACAAGCGCACGAACTCAAGATCCATCGGATCTGGATTGGCCCTCTTTGCAAGCATCGCTTCAGGGGCTTGCCCAGATGGACTCCAATGCACAGCTTAAAGTATTTGGAGATCTGACGCGTTTTCTCAAGTCTCGCCCTGGATCAGCCAATGAAATGATCGATCTCCTTCGCACTCAAGGCGCGATTCAGCTTGGCGTTCAATCGGCTCTTTTCAAAGCTGTCCTGGGTGCTCTCATCAGTTCCGGCACCTCTGAAGGACAAAGCGCAGCCCTGAGAATTTACTCTGATCCGTCCTGTCCTGTTTCTGGTAAAGGCGCGATCTTATCAGCACTGACGACTTCGCAGGCACCTCTCACCCCCGCAACGCAGGATTTTCTCGCCTCAACCATGAAGTCTGATCCAAATAAAGATCTCGCCCAAGGTGCATCTTATGCCCTGGGAGCTTCACTTCAGAACTCGCCGGAGAGCGCGCAAAAGACAGAGGTTATCGAATCGCTCCGTCAGACCCTCGCAAGCAGCAGCGCAAGTCTATCCGATCAACTCTCCGCGCTTGATGCGATTGGAAACAGCGGACAAGCCAGTTACTTACCAGAACTCCGGGCTTTCATTTCTAACCCAGATTCGTCCGCAGTATTGAAAGCCAAAGCGGTTTTTGCTCTCCGCTTTATCCGCTCAAGCGAGGCAATAGATCTTCTTGCGCGGTCTCTTTCTGCTTCTGACTTTCAGGTCAGGCAATCCGCCGCACGAGCCATCGCCATGGCAAGCTGGAGCGAATCCTTTAGAAAACCGCTTCAAAGCTGCGCTTCCTCAGACCCTTACACCAGCATTCAATCCATTTGTCGTTCGGCACTTGAGGCAACGGGGCCTCAGGTTGCTTCAAATTGAAGCCTCAAAAAGCAGAAAGCCCACGCTCAAATAGAGCGCGGGCTTCCTAAAAATCATCAGAGCTGGAAATTAACTTATTTCACAGCGTCCTTGAATTCGCGGCCTGGGCGGAACTTTGGCACAGTCATGGCTGGGATTTTGATTTCCTTGCCAGTTTGTGGGTTGCGGCCCATGCGAGCTTTGCGCTTCGTCTTGGTGAAAGTGCCGAAGCCGATCAAGGTGACGTCTTCGCCCTTCTTGATGGACTTCTTAATCGTGTCGAGTGCAGTGTTGAGCACCATTTCAGCGTCGACCTTCGTCATCTTTGCTTGTTTTGCCACTGCTTCGATCAATTGCGCTTTATTCATTTCTTATTTCTCCTTAAATAACTACAGCAGATTACTTCAACAGATTTTTAACAACAACTTCAACAAATTCCACATCCACACCACAACCACTTGCAACACTCATCTTGAAAACTAATCTGATGGTTCGCGTTTTCACGAGACAATCCATGACTCGTATGAGGCGATGATCCATAAATTCTTTTACGGTGTCAACGCTACATTTTCACTTCTGGTCAGCTACTAGGGCGCTTACGCGCATTTTTCGCTTCAAACTTCTCTGACAATTCGAAGAGTTTTGATCACCACGTCTTGAAGCGGACGATCCATTGGAGCGCCCGAAGTTTTCACGCTTCCAATCGCCGTAACATTCTCCAGTCCTCGCACAACATGGCCGAAAACCGAGTGCACGCCGTCCAGATGCGGAGTTGGACCCAAAGTAATAAAATATTGGCTGCCGCCCGAGTCTGGTGCGCTGGTCTTCGCCATCGACAGAATTCCTGGTCCGCTGTGTCTGAGCGAAGGCACAAGCTCATCTTTAATCGTGTATCCTGGGCCACCACGACCCGTTCCCGTTGGATCGCCGGTTTGAACCATGAAGCCCTTAATCACGCGATGAAAGATCGTTCCATCGTAGTAAGGGCCATCGCCTTTTTTTCCGGTGCGTGGATTGACGTGCTCTTTTTCGCCCGTCGCAAGTCCCACAAAATTCTTCACGGTCCCGGGAGTTTTTTCTTCCTCAAGCTTTGCAACGATTTCGCCCATAGTGGTATCGAAAATCGCATAAAGACCTTTGCCTAAGCCCAATTTCTCTTCAGTGACCGGACGAGTTGCCATTGTTTTACTTTCCCTTACTTGTTTTAACTTTTTTACTCGTTTTAGTTTTCTGAAGTTCGCGCAAATGCTCGCGCAGAACTTTCAACATCCGACGGTTGGATGAAAACCCTAACCGCTTTCCCGCTTGCGAAGGAACCACCCATTCATAATCGGTATGTTCTTTAGGGTCCAGCCTCACTTTCGGCAATTCGCCTTTCGCGGTGAGTGGTGCGATGAGAAAAAATCCGTGCTCCTCCGCCATGCCGCCCCAACGTGACTCAAACCGAAAGCACTCATTCAGGCTCTGAGGCTTCTTTGGAAACTCAATTCCAGTCTCCTCAACAGCCTCTCTCAAGGCCGCTTTTGGAATGCGCTCCCCTTTTTCGACGCTCCCCGTAACAGGCTGCCAATATCCTCCCCGGTCCTTTCGCATCTTCAAAAGGAGCACCTTCCACCCCGAGTTAGGGCGTTTTGGGTCGGAGGAAGCAATCCAGACCTGGACTTTTAGGTGCGGCTTGTCAGATTTTGGCGCATTTTTACTCATGACCCTGAGCATATAATACAATATGGCTTGCGTCGCATCCCTTGGGTCGCTATATGATGGAATCTCCGCGAGCCGTTTTCTCTGCACGCCCCACCACCGCTTGTCGCTCCGGCCGCAAGCGTTGTTTGGGTCCGGGTTCATTTGGAAATGTCTCGATGGTCCATAAGTGTGGGCCGATGTAGCTCAGTCGGTAGAGCAACGCTTTCGTAAAGCGTAGGTCGTCCGTTCGATCCGGATCATCGGCTCCATTTTAAATTCGGCCCCAACCTCTTGAAGTGAAACGGAAACGTCACTTCCTGAGTTTGGGGCCGAATTCGTTTCTGGGGCCTACTCAGTTAAAGTAGTCACGCGCAACAATGGCGCCGATTGTACTATCCACGTTCCCTCGTCTCACCCACCCGACTTCAACACCCATGTTAAATCGATGAGTGAAGGTTTCCCACAATCCAACGCTAACAGCATTACTGTTTTGCTCACTGCGGGTAATCACTTGGTTTCGAGTTGCATTGAGTGTGAGTCCAAGTGGTACGGAAATCCAAGGATTGAGATCGGAGCTTAATCCGATAGCCCCGGTCACCAACGTTCCATTGTTAGTTGCTCCGCTTTCTACTGTTGATCGAATGTCAGCACCGAGCGAGACCTGCACGCCGAGACTCGGATTAAAGCCGTGAGCAAAGCGCAGGTTGGGTCGATATTCCGTGGAAACGGACGAGTTCACCAGGTTTGGAGAAATTCCGGCAAGAACATCCTGAATGCCTTCTGTCACACTTTGAAGAGGCGACACGGCCAGAGTGTGAGGTTTATTGACTTGGAATGCGAGCGATAAAACGGAGTCTTCGCTTCTGATAATTTCGAAGAGGCCGCCAAAGTTCCAAGCGTATCTGACCGATCCCCCATACACCAAAGCGGAGACTTCGTTGAGGCCAGTTACAATGAATGTAGTAATCCCGCCAAAGACCGCAAAGCGAGATCCCAAAGCGACTTGGACGTCGAATGAAGGACTGAGCCCAATCAGATCGATCTTTTGGGTAGCTGGTCCAATGTTGACACTATAGGATCCCTGCCCCAATCCCACCGCAAGCGTGGCGCGCGAGTCGGCAAAAGCCGCGGGCTGCGCGATCGCAGGCAAAAAGGCGTGTCCCGCGAGCATATGCCGGACATCATAGAGATGCGGACGACTCTCGGCTTTTTGTTCATTAGAATTGAATATAGGTGCAGTCTGCGTCGACCCCGGAACCGGCTCTTGCGCCGGCTGCTGATCTGACTGCTCCTGAACTTGAATCTCATCCTTCTGCGCGAGCGCAACCGATGAGATGGTCAACATGAAGCTGGTAAATAATAAACATTTTTTCTTTATGAATCGCATCCCTGCATCTCCTTTAAGCCGTGCTTCCATTTGTGCGGTCTTTCCATGAATCAAATACGATGCCCGCTCCGAATGACAGGCAGTGAAACTGCAATCAATCGAAATTCGATGCAATTCCTATCGCCAGGCTGAGATTGGAAATGGCACTAATCGCATCAGATCCAAAGCCTGCATCATACCTGACATTGAAGAATCCGCGGGTCTCGCCTGTCCGGGAAAACTTGACCTCCGTTCCAGCCTCTGGAGCCATCAGAAACTGCCAACCGTACTGATTCTGACTGTACGCCCCGACGTTCAGTTCTCTTCTACCGTAAGTGGTTCCAACACCGAGTCCGATAAAAGGCTGAACTCGGCTGCTGGATGATACTTTGAACGGATATTTCAAATTCAAAGAGATAGGGAACGAATCAACTGAGCGGTAGATTCGTCCAGTTACCGTGGTATTTCCCGATGTGATCGATTCGTTGTCTTCGTCATGCCTGAAGTAAAGCCAGCGAAGACTAAAACCCCAGTAAAGATCATCTAACCCCGTGGGCGCATTCCATTCGATTCCCAAACCACGATAGCTCACTGCGTTTCCGAGAAAATCCGCGGTCGACGCGGTTGGGAAGGAAACGATGTAACTCAATGAGAAATGAGATAGCTTGTTCCCTGTTGTCTCCAGCTCGCTCGATGTTGCAGCCATTGCGTTTGCGCCCCCCATCAATGGCGCGAGCACCGCAAAGAGCAGAGCAAGTGCAAATGAACGAGTGGCACAACGTTCGATGGGCTTTTCTGCAAACCTCATGGCGTGCTCCTTGTGAAATACGGCGATTGCGCAAAGGCCTGCTGGATTCCCGCATCAACGCGTTGCTGAATATCGGCCTGACTTGAATTATCGATGACGCCGTTGATGACCGATGCCCAGACGGAAGGGATTTTCTTATCTCCCTGATCAGGATGATTGGGATCAGTCACATTGATGATGAGAGATCCTACCGTGGCTTCAATCACATAAGGGACAGTCACAGGCGCCCACCCTACTCCGTATGCGGATCCGTAATAAGGAGCGTAGTAGCCGCCATAATAGCCATACCAGTAATCGTAGTAGACCTGCGTTGTCGTGGTGTTCATCTTGGACACTTCGACAAAGATCGAGGGCGGCGAAGACTGACTATTGCTCGTATCCTCGGTATATCCGCGACTATTCAGCTGGTTTCGGATGGATTGGAGAACATTCTGGCTGAGTGCCGGATCCAGAGTTTGGGCCGTGGAGCCGGCATCGCTGATCACGGCAACCTGGCTAGGAAGCGCGTAGGTCTGGGCGTCTTGAAACCGGTAATTCGGTTGGTAGGATGTGGCCACGACATCCAGCTGATCCTGTGAAGTCGGAGCATCAGTTCCACATGCGACCAGCAGCAAATTTGCGCTCAGACACAAAACTAAGGCGATTTTGCTCTTCATTATACTTTCCCTCATCCAACATTGAACAGCTGTTGAATTTTTTTAGGATCTTTTGTTTCAAGCAGAGCGAGCTGGAGCAGTACACGGGATTTGGGAGGATTGAATTCGCTGGAAGCCACAAAGCCGTGCTGATCGTCGTTTACTTCGTTGTTTCTCAGCACGAGACCTTCGGGCAATCGGGTGCTTCGCACGACGACAACGCCTTGCTTGGCTGCCTGTGTGAGCGCTTCCAAAGCCTCCTTGGTCATATTCCCGTCCCCCACGCCAGCAACCACCAGACCCTTGGCGCCATGCTGAACCGCGGAAGTAATCAAGTCAGGGCTCATATTGGCGTGAGCGTAGATGATGTCCACACGAGGTAGCTTGTTGATATCTGCGATATCAAAGTCAGCTTTGTGTTGATGCTTGTCCCCGGGATTATCGAGCCATTTGATCTTGCCGTTATTAACCAGACCCAAGGGACCGCGATTGGGGGATCGGAATGTCTCGACATTCGTCGTGTTGGTTTTGATCACGTCTCGCGCGCCCTGAATCGTGTCGTTCAAGACGATCATCGTACCGCGACCCTTGGCCGTCGGATCGGCAGCGACAGCCACAGCATTGTAGAGATTGGCCGGACCATCGGCACTCACCGCAGTTGCAGGGCGCATTGAGCCAACGAAGACAATGGGCTTCTGCGTCTTTTCCACCAGATCAGTAAAGAAACTGGTTTCCTCGAGCGTGTCCGTGCCATGGGTGACCACGATACCGTCGACGTCTCCGCGTTTAGCAACCTCGTTAATCTTCTTGGCAAGCTTGATCCAGACGGCGTCATTCATATCCTGACTGCCGATATTGACGACCTGCTCGCCGCTGATGTTCGCGAGCTTCTTGACTCCTGGCACCGCACTGATCAGATCCTCGATCTTGAACGCTCCTGAGGTATAGCCGTACTCGCTTGGAGCAGCTTGCTTTCCTGCGATGGTGCCTCCGGTCGCAAGGATGACAACGTTCGGTTTTTTCTGATTTGTCTGCTCCGTCTGCTTTGCTTGATTCTCCTCAGCAGAAGCAGTGAATGGAACAAGACACAGTCCGTTGAGGGACAGCACCATGCCGGCCAATAGCG
Source organism: Bdellovibrionia bacterium (assembly GCA_045805065.1). GTDB lineage: Bacteria > Bdellovibrionota > UBA1018 > UBA1018 > UBA1018 > CAZCBS01. The sequence continues at coordinate 41,863 of JBJMMA010000115.1, forward strand.
CGAGCGATGAATTGATTTTCATAATGCCGACTCTCAAAGCATAAGTCGTTCCATTCGATCATCTGGACTGGACCTAAACTTGAATTGAAGCTCGGTGCAATCCAATACGTCAAACGGAGCATGTGTCATGAAAAAACAAGTTACTTCTCTCCATCTCATACTATCGGCTCTCACGATCGCATCCGTACCTGTCGTCACGCAGGCCAAGGATAATCCGAACGCGCAGCCGCGTTCAGAAAAAGCCACGCGCACAGAACATGACTTGCTCGGCGAAAAGCAGGTTCCCGCTGATGCTCTCTATGGCGTCCAGACCACTCGTGCGCTGGAGAACTTCCAGATCTCAGGAATATCGATGAACAAGTATCCCGAGTTCATTGATGCCTTTGTCATGGTGAAGCTTGCTGCAGCCCGGGCCAATGCCAAGGTGGGTGCGCTGAAGAAGGACCGTCTCGATGCGATCGAAAAAGCCTGCCAGGCTGTTCTGGCTGGAAAATACCGCGATCAATTCAAAGTGGACTGGTTTCAGGGAGGCGCAGGAACCTCGGCCAATATGAACGTCAACGAGGTCCTTGCCAATATCGGGCTTGAGCTTACGGGCCACAAAAAGGGCGAATATAAATACCTCGATCCCCATGATGACCTGAACATGTCGCAATCGACCAACGACTCGTATCCGACAGCGATCAAGGTCGCCTTTATTCTGCGTAACGATAAGCTTGTCCCCGAGCTTCAACGGCTGGCTTCGGCATTTCACAAGAAAGGACAGGACTTCCTGGAAATCCCGAAAATGGGTCGCACCGAGCTTCAAGACGCGGTTCCCATGACCGTGGGACAGGAGTTCCACGCATTTGGCGCTTCATTGGAAAGCCAGATCCAGGTTCTGAAGGATTCAGAGAAATACCTCTATTCCGTCAACATGGGCGCGACGGCCATCGGAAGCGGTCTCAACGCGCCGAAAGGTTATGCTGAAGCAGTCGCTCAGGAATTGGGAAAAATCGTTGGAAAACCCATCAAGCCAGCGTCAGATATGTTTGCAGCGACCTGGGATCAGAGCTCTTTCGTAACGTACTCTGGAGCTCTCAAAAATCTTGCCGTCACCCTGTCGAAAGTCTCTGGAGACTTGATCCTACTCTCCTCCGGACCTCGCGCCGGTCTGAATGAAATCAATCTGCCAGCCCTGCAACCGGGCTCATCCATCATGCCAGGCAAAGTCAATCCGGTGATTCCGGAGCTCGTCAATCTGATCGCCTTTCGAGTGATGGGTAATGACACGACCATCACCATGGCAGCGCATTCGGGTCAGCTGCAGCTCAATGCCTATGAGCCCGTCGAGGGATTTGCTGGACTAGAGGGGCAACAGCTTCTTTTCAACGGCATGCGCACTCTTCGTGAGAAATGCGTGAATGGCATTACCGTGAACGAGGATGTACTCAGTCATTATATTGAAACCACAGTCGGAATCGCCACTGCGCTCAACCCGATTGTCGGTTACCACAAAGCCACAGAGCTTGCGAACCAGGCCTACAAGAGCGGCAAAGGGATCTTGGAAATCATCCGAGAGGAACACGTTCTGACTGAAGCCCAGATCAAAGAACTCCTCGATCCTGTGAAGCTCGCGAACCTCGACAAGAATAAGTACAAAAACAAAGCATGAAAAATCTCCTCATCCGACTGATTGCCGTTGGCGTCTTCTTCGGTGTGCCGGTGGCCCAGGGATGGGCCACGGTACCCAATGATTCGCGAGAAGAGGTCTCAACTACCGCGAAAAACCCTCTGCTTGACGACAAGCTCGATGCGGCCGAAGCCGAAGATGCTCAGTTCGAGGAAGATAAAAAAAAGTGGAACGAATTTGAAAACAAGCTTTTCACGCTGCGCATTGGGGGCGGTATTCTGGTTGATACGGCATCTTACATCCAGAATTCCGCCAGCAAGGAGCAGATAGGCTTGCAGCCTGACATTGGACTTCGCGATTTTCGCTTGCTGGCCAAAGGCAAATTTAAGTTCTTGCCTCGTGTCAGCTACACAATCGGGTACATGTATGATGGCGCTAATGATGAGTGGCGTTTTCGTCAGACCGGTCTCATGCTCGATGTGCCGGAGCTGGACGGAAATTTGTTCGTTGGAAGAACCAAGGAAGGCTTCTCAACCAGTAAAATCATGGTCGGTTATTACGGCTGGACCAATGAACGCGCCACGGCGAACGATGCATTTATACCGATCCTGGGGGATGGTTTCAAATGGATCGGTCGCGGCTTTGGCAATAAGCTGGTCTATAACATTGGCTGGTTCACGAATGCTCTGAGCATCAATCAGCAAAACTACGCTAAAAACGACAGTCAGGTGGCAATCCGCACGGTCTGGCTGCCCTTCGCCAAGAGCGAAAGCAAGACGGTTCTTCACGCCGCATTGGAGTATCGTCATGGGACATCGCTCAATGGGACGCTTCAGTTCCGATCCAAGCCTGAGTCATATCTTGCGCAGAGTTACTTCATCGATACAGGTAAGATTCCTTCCACTGGAAATAACATAGTGGGCTTTGAACTTTATTATCGACCAGGCCCATTGATGTTCGGCTCGGAGTACTTTCTCAACAAAGTGTCCTCGCCGCAGACTGGAAGCCCGCTCTTTCATGGTGGCGAAATTTTTGCTGCCTACACACTCACCAAAGAGATTCGCCAGTACAACGAGGCCGAAGCCTACTTTCATCCGATATCGCCGGCGCGCCCCCTCTTCAATGGCGGTCCAGGAGCTTTCGAGCTTGTGCTTCGGTATTCCTACACGGATCTCAAATCAGGCACGATCGATGGCGGCAGATTTTGGCGTCTGACGCCGATGCTGAATTGGCATATGACAAACAACGCGAGACTCGAGTTTGTTTATGGTTACGGCGTACTCGACCGTTTCGGTATTCAGGGTGCGACTCAATTTTTCCAAACCCGACTCCAGCTCTCGCTCTAACCTCTCATGATCATCCATGCCTAGAATCGAGATTCGAAAAATAATTACGATCAACAAAGACAGGCTTTTTCAGACCGTCTTCAGATATCAGGATTATCCGAAATTCGTCTATGGCCTCAAATCAGTTCGAGTTGTGCGAACCGGAACGAACAGGGCCCGCGTGACTTATCAATTGGCGCTCATCAAGAACATTGTCTTTACATTGGATCACATCGAAGACAAGCACCTCGGCACAATTCAGTGGAGCCTGGTTAAGAGCAATTTCTTTGACACTGTGACCGGACACTGGAAAGTCAAGGACCTAGGTCCAGGGCGATGCGAGGTTGAATACATGCTCGAGCTTGAATCTAAGACCCCGATACCCCGTTTGATTTTGTACCACCTCATCAAGCGGGTCGCCCCGGCTATTTTAAATTGCTTCGAGAAGCAAGCCCGGTCCGCTTGTTGCTAATTTCAGGCTCCTTTTGGAGGCATCACTCTCATGAGAGTTGCAGCGCGAAATCCGTTCAACTTGGTTTTAATCGCCTGGTCAATCGTGTTGCTACTCGCCCTCGGAGGCTGCTCTTCCATTCTACGTGGCGGCGCTGGAAAAACTGAATTTTCAAGTAGCCATGGTCCTGAAGGGAAAGTCACACAAGCTGAGCTTCAAGATGACCTGCTGCGATTTGAAAGTCAGTTCAACGCGCGGATCCAGGACGCAAACTATAAACTGGAGACATCGCCTAACCCAGACATCCGATACCGCGCGGAGTTGAATCGCATCGTGTACTACACAAATTCCCTGGGCATCGCACTTGGCCCAAGTCCCGAGTCCAATCTCCTGGATATGGTCTCATTTATTGAGCTGAGTCGTGACGTCTACGATCGCTACTGGCTGCCACGGCTTTTTGGCCATGAAGGTGAAGCTCTGAGCCAAGCATTCAAGGACTCGGTCGAACAGATCTGGGTGATCGCAAGCAAGGTACTTTCGCCTAGCCAAAAGCAGACACTTCAAAATGTCATTTCGGAATGGCGCGAAAAGCACCCCAATCAAATCGACGTCGAAACGATTCGCCTTTCGGCCTATTCTACTGAAGCAGGAGCGAAGGCAGCAGGTCTGTCAACCGATGTTGGCGGACTCTTTTCCAGTGTGCAACAGTCAACGCAGTCTGTGGACTCCGCCAGACTCTTCGCGGAGAGGGCCCTGTACTACGCTCAACGCATTCCTTTTCTGCTCCGCTACAACTCGAAGCTTGCCACGCACGAGATCTTAAAGGAGACAGCGCTCGCCCTGGGCCAGGCGGACGGCCTATTTAGCCATAAACAAGACGCCATGGAGCTTCTTGGAGAAATTCAAAAAACCCTGCTTTCAACCCAGGCGACATTTGCTGGCATGGATACGACACTCCACTCTGTCGAAAACCTGCAGCTCGATCAGTACAAACATCCTAAAGAGACTGCTCAAACGCAGGACATATTAACCAAGCTCTCGGCCTTGCTCCGGGATTGGAATCGTGCGGTCGAGTCGCCCTCTTCTCAAAACAGTGTCTCGCAGATGGCAGGCGCGGTAGCTCAAGCGCAGCAGGAGACCGATAGTATTTTGAACAGGCTCACCTGGCGCATAGCCGCGCTCATTGCGTTCTTCTGGGTCATGGCCCTGTTTTCCAGGCTCGCATATCACTATCTCTCAGCTAGACTCATTACCGATTCCCGCAGGGCTAGCAAAGATAACCAAAGCGGGAAAGCAGCGTAGCTGATACGATCTCACGCAGCTTCACGGTCCTTCGAGAGGTGAAGTCTCGCCCGGCGTCTTCTCATATATCGACGAGTCATCCACCAATAGGCCGAGAGCGCTGCGAATAGGACCAGGCCAGACAGAATGATGAAACCGCATCCGACACCAAAAACTTTCCAAAGCATGCGATTCGCGCGTGCATCGACCGATTCAGCGATGCCCGCCAACTGTGAGGAACGCGCACCTACACTGGGCGCTGCCTGAATGTCATTCCACTCGCGAAGAACATCCGCAAAATGTCGGACGATGTCGCCACTCGATTTAATTGCTTCGGGATGGTCCGTTGCCTGGCTCAGAAGCCTGCTTGCAGATGCGAGCGTCACATTGAGGTCATTCAGAATCGCGTGAAGGTGCGGCGACTGATTCAAAATCTCCTGCCCGGGCGCTAGTACACCCATGGCTTCGGTCAAAACTTCGCGCGTTCCTGCTTGCGCCTGCATCCGCAAAAGAAACGGAGCCCGCTGGGCGTAGAACAAAGCGCGTTCTGAAAACAGCAGTGCGCGATCCCCGACGACAGTTGCTCCCTGAACAGAAGACAGAATGCCTCCGACCTCATCCTGCATCTCTTTTGCCCTCCCCCCAGCCTCCACCGCAAACTCTGAAAATCTCACGTTCTCAACGGCGATCTGACTGGAATGTTGCTGGCGCCATCTTTGGACGATATTTCTTATTTGAGAACGTTGTTCGTCATTCAATACCTGCCCTCCGATTCGCCACGCCTCATCGACAATGCGTTTGAACTGATTGGACAGGGGTCTGCCTGGCTCCTTGAACACCTCAGGAACCCAATAGTCGTCCCAGACCTGCTGGCTCAGCTGAACAAAGGCGAGCATATCAAGAAGGTTTGCTTCAGGTGACGGTCCCAGGCAGATATCAAGGGCGGCGGAATTGTACATAATCCTGCGCAGAAGAGCCTGGTTTCTGATCTGGGGATTAGGCGAGTTCTCAAGTTCCCGCAATCCCTCCCGTACGTCCCCTGAAAAGCGATTCGCGAATCGAAATAGCTCTTCCTGGAGTTGAGCTTCAGTCACCTTGCCTGGAGGAGCCTTGTCGCCTCCGATACTCACCTGTTTGGCTCCTCGAGCAGAGGGTGATGAGCAACTGGAACCCATCACCATCGTGACGACCGCCATCAGGACAATAAGACTTTTTCCGATTTTCAGAGATGGCATTTGTCCTCCGAGCTCAAAATCCGATGGTTAACGCAAAGAGCAGCTTCAGCGTTGAGATATGGATAGTCGTATCAAACGGCGTTCCGCTCAAAGTATTGAGCACAGTAAATGGGTCAGTCGTTCCGAACTCGTAGGCCAAGCCTAACGAACCGGAGACTTGTTTGACCGTCACCGAAGAGCCAAATGTGAGGCCATGGAGGTCGATTTTTCTGAAAATCGGATTTGTTGCGTCCTTCACTGGCGAATTGGATGAATAATACCCCCCATGAAGCCTCACGCTTGGCGAAATCGCGAAGTTGGCTCCTACTGCAAAGTCCACCACGTTTCTAAAAGCCATCTGGATAGCCGTGAAATCTTGACTCGAAGTCGTGGGCGCTCCACCCGTATTTGATGAAGTCGAGATCGGCTGGTTGCTGCTCAAAAACGTGTAGGTACTCACAGGAGCGTGATAGCGCAGATCCGCCTCGATTTCGAAACCATGGGAGATGTAGGCAATTCCCAGATTTGCGGCCAGTGGTAACCGATACTGGAATTTTGCATGGTCGTCATAAAAGTTGGTGTCCGTTGTCTGACCGCCCGAGCTGTTCAAGCTCTCATAGTTAATCTTTGAGCTGCCCCAAAGCCGAAGAGTCGGAGATCGGATCGACAAACCGGCTTTCCAATGTTCTGAAATATCATACTGAGCCCCCAGGCCAACCAGCGCCGAAAAGGAACTCGCACTGATCTGCGTGGTTCGAATGAGGTTGGCTTGACTGGTTGGACTAAGTTGTTGCTCCGAAACACCTTCGTCGCCCTGGTAGTTTGCGGACGCAAATCCGACCGTCGCACCGAAACGCCATGGACCCTCGTCGTGATAGCCAATCGAGAGTGCAGGCAGACTGACACCCAGATCATCTCGGATCGAGTAATTGATTCTTTGGGTGCCGCCCCCTAACGGGCTTGTGACCTGCTCCTGCAACACCGGATTCCATGATGTTTCCTGCGTCAGAGAAAAACCGGCACGGAGCTTATCGGTGTGCAGAATCGGAGCAGCGATGACCACACCGAAAAACTGTGGCACTCCGCCGGAAGTGGTCTGCCCGATACTCTGTCCCCCCGCATTGGCAGTGATGGAAGTCCAGCCGTAAGCCGAAGAACTCGCGTTAATCGATGTACGCTCGGCGCGTGACAGGCCAGCGGGGTTATACCAGTTTGCAGAAGGGTCATTGGCGCGAGCCGCATAAGATCCAGCTTCCAAGCCCGGGAGCTGACCGACAAGCGCCCTGTCGAAGTTTGGAATGATCAGTGTGGGCGGCGTGGTGATGGACGCAGCAAAACCAGCAAAGGGAGTAAGACCTATAGCAGCAAACCAAAGAGCGCTTTTCGTCCTCATGACGCCTGCCCGGACTGCGAGAAGTGGGCCACCGACCGGCCATTGAGAGATCACTTACATATATGCTATTGAAGCGATCGCAGTTAATGATCGACTACACTACCCGGGAGTTGTATCCGCTATGGCTGGCAATTGGACCCCGTCTTCTTTTACCCTCATGCGCGGCGGATTGCTCTATCGTCTGGAACGATGGCTCGGCTTGATCCGGGGCGAAAGCCTCAGCATTGTGAGAAGAATCCTGTTTTTCTGGTGCCTGACCTGGATCCCGATCGTGATTCTCGAAGTGACGCGATTCAATGGGTTTCGTGCCGCCAATCCCGATTTTTCACTCTACTTTGACCTTCGAATGAACGTGCGTTTTCTCTTGGCTGCCCCCCTGATGATCGCGTCAGAGATTCCGATCGAACTCAGAATTGCGCGAACTCTCTCAGCCTTCGAATACCGAGAAATTGTGAAGCCGCCCGGCAAACTTGCCGCGATCCTCTCGAAGGCAAATGGCTGGATCTCCGGGACCCCAGGCATCGTCGTCGAAGCAGGGATCATGATCGTAATCATTTGCATCACTTCGCTTGGTCTCATTACCCAGTTGATGGGCCCGCTGCGCGAATGGAAAAATCTTTCGCCCACCGCAGACCTACCTCCTCCGATGATGTGGTATTTGTGGTTTGCCTTGCCGCTCTTTCAATTTATTCAGCTGCGGTGGATCTGGAGGTTTATTGTCTGGTGCGGAGTTCTTTGGAAACTATCCAGACTCAAGCTGGACCTTTTTGCATCGCACCCGGACAAGGTAGGAGGGATGGCCATCATTACTTATGCGCAGGAAGGATTTTCTCTTCTTTGGATTGCGA
>JBJMMA010000116.1:0-9146 GCA_045805065.1 Bdellovibrionia bacterium
CTACCTAAACCATAAAAGCAGAGTCAGAATGCCCATAAAGTGGTCATCTGTAGAACCTTTTAGACAGATCTGAAGTCGTTGTCGTATGCATTCAGGCCACATTCACAAGGCTCTCCACTGTTCTTTCGCGCGAGGCGGCTTCCTCAGACGAAAGCTGGAGAAATGGTTTTTCGAACAAAAGATAAAAAATATAGCTAAGTCCGACTGAAAGAGGCACGCCGATTCCGACTGTGACACAAAGCTCCTGAGTAACCGGAAACTTCATCCTTACGCAAAGCTCGTGCACCAGAGTCAGGATGAGCCAATGACAAAGATATAAACTATACGAAAATCGACCGAGACCTCTCATCACAGAAGTATCCAGAACCGCCTTGATCAGACTTTCTCCAGTCGCGCAGCCGATAAGAAGAGAAAACGCTGAGGCACCCACGAATAGGTCTGCCCATGCCAAATACGCATCCATCTGGTGCAGGTGAACCGCGCCCGCAGCAAAGACGATAGAAAGCGCGATCCAAGGAATCTTACTTTTGCGCGACTCGAGCTGCGCCGCAAGCATCCCCAAGACAAACAGGCCTAAATACCAGGGACACGCGTCGCTTTCCAAAACATCTCCGCTGATCAATGCAGCCGAATACGCAAACGCCAAAGGGACTGCAACCCAAGGCCCCCACTTCTTCCAAGGAGGGAGAACGATCAGGGGAGCAATCCAATAACACCACCATTCAATTCCGATGCTCCACATGGGAGGGTCGATTCCAAAGAGCCATCGTTTGGAAAAAAGATGAAGAATAGTGAGGTGAGAAATGACCATGCCCTGATCAAATGCTGGTAAGGCGGAATCCCAGCGGCGTCCCGTTGGAACCTGAAGCGACGGCGTAAAGTATATTATCGCGAGATACAAGGCGAGCGCGGCATAGTAAGGAGGGACAATTCTGCGCACTCTGCGTTTTGCGTAAGAAAGGGCCCCACCCGCTAATACGGGAAACTTCTCCTCCCCCCGTTTCCTGAACATGCAAAACCCGGATATCACGATAAAGAAACCAACGGCAAAATGGCCGTAGTTAAATGCCTGAAGGAGCCACCCCAGGATGCCGGGTCCTAAACTCTCGGGAGAACGTGCGTACCATACCTCCCAGAAGGCATGGGTCAGCGTTACGTAAAGAGCGCACGCTCCCCGTAGGCCTTCCACATAGCCCAAGAATGATTTTGTTTGAGTTCGCGCTGTTTGAGATATCTCCACGCGACGGACTTATCGGAAGCATTCATCCGCTTCCTGAATTTGCCCTTATTTGACCGTCAAAACCCTGACCGTTCCGCGTTTGCGGGTGATATCAACCGTTACGCCGCTTTGACCGCGACGAAACAGAAGATCCAGCTCCCAATCACGCCCACGAAGTCCTTTGACTTCCAGGGTACTCAAGCGGGGCGTGAGAATCGGCTGATTCAACACGACGTGATTCTGGTCAACGTCCATCTGAATCCCAAGCATCGCACGGATCATGAGAAAGATGGATCCTGCGGCCCAAGCCTGAGGCTTACAAGCGACCTCATAGGGAACAGGAGGGCCATTGCCGCGTCTTCTGAATCCGCAGAAAAGCTCAGGCAATCGGAAGTCATCACTCGACTCGAGTACGCCAATCATGGCTAGCGCAAGTTGCTCGATCTCATTGACGAAGCCGTAACGTCTGAAGCCTTCCATAATCATGGAGTTATCATGAGGCCAGATCGAGCCGTTGTGGTAGCTCATCGGATTGTAAGCCACTTCCGTATCAGCCAGCGTGCGGATCCCGTAACCGCTGAACATTTCCGGACTCATCAAATGACTTGCAACAGCTCGGGCCTGGTCATGATCCAGAATCTCTGACCACAAGCAATGGCCCATATTGGATGAGCGGACCTTGCAGGGATTCTGATGGCCGTCGAGCGCAAGATAGACGAATTTTTTCTGATAGTCCCAGTAGCTTTCGGTGAATTTTATTTTCAGCTGCAAAGCCTCAAGCCTGAAACGCTGAGCGAGATCCTGCTTCCCGAGAACTTTTGCCAGACCGCTCATCGCGATCCGCGCGCGGAACGCATACCCTTGCACCTCGCAAAGCTTGATCGGTGAGTCAGCTAAAGTGCCATCCTCGTGCATGACCGAATCGACGGAGTCCTTCCAACCTTGATTGATCAACCCGGTCGGCGAGCGCTTTGCGTATTCCAGAAAACCGTCACCATCACTGTCGCCCCATTTCTCGATCCAGCTCATGGCGCGCAGGGCTTCAGGCCACCAACGCTTGAGGCTCTCAAGATCCATGGTCCAGCGAATGTATTCATAGAGAAGAATCAGAGCCAGCGGTGTGGAATCCACGGAGCCATAGTATGGGATGAAAGGCACTTCGCGGGTCTGCGCCATCTCCCCTCGCCTCATCTCATGAAAGACTTTTCCAGGCTGCTCATCCGTGAATGGATCATCGCGCGTTCCCAGAGTTTTAAACGCGTACTCTAAAACCCCTTTTGCGAACTCTGGATACCAAGGGATGAGCTGGTAAGCCGTGATGAGACCGTCGCGGCCGAAAGGTGCGGAGTACCAGGGAATACCCGCGTAAGGATAATGAATTCCGCCGTCTTCCTCGGTCAAAAGCGTGAAAATGTCGGTCTGAGCGTTCTGAATCGCCCGATTCATCATGCTGTTATCGGTCTTCATGGTGAGAGACCAGAACGGGAAAGACTCCGCTTCCTTTCCAAGAAGCTGCATTTTCTGCGCAACATTGAGTCCTTCAAACTCGGATCCTAAGAATGTTTTCTGAGGAGGAGCATCGAAGGAGACCTGGGTTTTCAGAAACACGGTTCCCTTTGCCGGGATACTGACCTGAGTGAAATACCCAACGAGTGTCGGAGAGAGACGGATTTTCTCAGCATCAAAGTAGCGCAGAATGTGAGTCTTTCGAACTTTGCCGTCCAGGCCTTCGTACTGAAGAGTCGTCATCCGACGATTTCCGGGAAGCTCCTCCTCCATCGGCGCAAGCAACTTGCCGCGCTTGGGGCGATAGAACCCGCGCACTTCAAAAAGATCGTCAAACTTTCCGCCGGCCCACTGCTCAATCTGAAGATCGACCACCTCGTTGTCAAAGTTTCTGATTTCAACCGTCTCAAATACGGCGTCGTTATGAAGCGCAAGGACGCGTCTGATCAAAAGTTTTTCGCGCTGAATGCGGCCTTTTCCATCAATTCGAGGCATGTCCCGATTGGTCATCGAAAAGACCACCGTATTGCCACGGAACTTCAACTCATGGGCTAGCGCCACAGGACGCTGGCCGTTGAAGGTCAATTCCCAGGTTTGAAGATAGCGCGTATCGCGGCAGTAAAAGCCGAGCTCTGAGGCCGAGGTGTAAAGACGTGGTGATTCGCCTAACGTGTCGAGGACCGCAAAAGATAAATTGTCCTTGAGGCTGACCTTAGGAATTCCCGTCAACAACACGTTGGACGGAATGTAAGAAATTCCGTCGATAACGATCGGCCCGGCGCCGCTCGAACGATGGGGTTGTTGCTCGGGTTCTTCGTCCCGCTGTGTCGCCAGCGAGTTGTCGATAGACATGGATGTAATCCTCCGTCATGCGCTGCAAGGAAAAACCTTTTTCAACCCACTGCCGGCATCCCACACGGTCGAATGACTCAAGGTCTTGCACCCGGCGCGCAAGTTCCTCGATATCGAGGCTCACATAGCCAGTGACCCCGTCTTTTAAAACCTCGGCCGCAGCCCCCACGGGTCTGCCCAGTACAGGAGTTCCGCACGCCAACGACTCGATCATCACCAGCCCAAAAGGCTCGGGCCAATTGATCGGGAAAACGAGTCCCAGTGCGTTTCCTAAAAATTCAGATTTCTCACGATCCGAGATCTCGCCGATGTACTCGACGTTTCGCCCGTCCAGATGAGGCTTCACATGCACATCGAAGTAGTCCTGCATCTCTTTGCCTTCGATCTTTGCAGCCATCTTCAGAGGGATCCCGGCTTTTTTAGCAATTTGGATCGCCCAGTCCGGACGCTTGTGATCGTGCATGCGTCCCAGGAACGCGAGATACTTTCCTGGCTTTGGATTGAACTCAAAACGCGCGAGATCGAGACCATGGTGAATGGTCTTTATCCACCGAAGCCAGGGCATGGGTCTTCGTTGCGATTCGCTGATCGAAACATAGTGTGCCTCAGGATAAGGCAGAAAGGCCTCATCGACGTCCGGGAGATCCAGTCGCCCATGAAGGGTTGTCAGGAGCGGCTTATGCGTCATGCGAGTCAGAGGCAGCATCCAATAATCATGATGATTATGGATGACATCAAACTCGTTCGCACGCTCGGCAACTGACGCAAGCAGCTTGAGGTTGTACGCGTAAGGATCTGCGACAGGCTCTGCTTTCAGCCGCAGTGCCTCTTTGATGACAGGCACAAGACGACACGGCACCTTTGAGTCACCCGATGCGAAGAGCGTCACATCCACACCGGCCTGCGTTAGACCTTCACAGAGATTGTAAATGACGCGCTCGGTGCCACCATAGAGGCGAGGAGGCACACTCTCAAACAGCGGAGATATCAGTGCTACTCTCATGGTAGTTCCTCCCCATCTTTGGCCATCTCAGTAGTTATTCCCAGATGCACTAGCCGTGACTTAATGCGTCGCCCTGTTCAGCGATTTCGAGAAAGAATGCAACAATTCCGCCAATTTCGGCCGAATGTTTAAAATGCGAATAGTCGAGAGCTCATATTCTCTCCTCGGTAAGCTCTCTGAATCGCTCAGCTTATTTAAACTAGATCTATTTAATTTTTTCGGTACACTGAAAACCAGGCAACTTCACTCAATGCGAAGCACCAGGAATTACTCTTCTTATGAGAATCGCACTCTTGTTTCTCGTCCTGTCGATAACGTTCGGATGGGCTGCATTTGACGATGGCGTCAAAGCCGGTATTTGCTGCATCGGGAGATGCGGAACCAACGCTTGGAGCCCCCCCTCGGTTTCGGCAAGCTTGAACCAATGCAAGTTTGATTGGCGCGATTACTGTGGCCGAATCACGGCCTCCGCGCAGCAAGTGTCCATGTCACTCTGCCCTTATTAAACATGACCAGGACGGGCGTAGCCTGTCCGAGATTTATATGACCAGGACGGGCGTAGCCCGTCCGAGATTAAAATAAAAACGCCCAGCCTTTGTGAGGCTGGGCGTTCTTTATATTAAGCTGAACCTAATGCGACTTACTTAGTGTTGCGCAGGAGCGGCCGGAGCTGCAGGCTTGCTCTCAGGAGCAGCGGGTGCTGCGCCTTGCGGAGCAGCAGGTGCCGCACCCTGAGGTGCACCCGGTGCTGCTGGAGCAGCCGGAGCCTGAACTGGGTTCGTAGGATTGTTCGCCGAGAATGGCGAAGCCTCGAACAAACTCTTGCGCGACTGACCACCCATAATCGTCAGCACGATCGAAGTCGTGAAAAAGATCGCGGCAAGAATACCGGTGATCTTTGCGAAAACGTTCGCGCCACCTGAGCTTCCGAACACCGTTTGGCTTGAACCGCCGAACGATGCCGAGATCTCAGCACCTTTCCCCGACTGAATCAGAACGAACAGAACGAGGAATGCACACGTAATGCAGTGGATAATCGTGATCAAAGTATTCATAGAATAAAAACCCTAGGGGTTACTTGTTTTCCTTTGCACGCTTCTCTTGATGCTTCTTCACCATATCATCTTGAACGTTGCGAGGAACTGCAGCGTACTTCAAGAATTCCATGGTGAACTCGCCCTTACCCTGCGTTGCAGAGCGAAGGTCGGTGGAGTATCCGAACATTTCGTTCAGAGGAACTTCAGCTTCGATGACTGCGTAGCCTTCGTTGGTTCCGCTGTTCACGATAATGCCGCGGCGTTGGTTGATTTGGCCCATGACGCCACCCTGGAACTCTTCTGGAGCTTGGGTTTCGAGCTTCATGATTGGCTCAAGAACAACTGGGCCGGCTTTTTCGTAAGCTTCGCGGAAGCCCATGAGAGCTGCCGTTTTGAACGCTTGTTCGGACGAGTCAACATCATGGTAAGAACCGTCGTTGATCGTCACGCGGACGCCGACAATTGGGAATCCGATGAGACGGCCTTCTTTAACCGCTTCTTGGAAGCCCTTATCGCAGGCAGGGATGAATTCACGAGGAATCGATCCGCCGGTGATATCGTCAACGAACTCGTAGTTCACAGCAGCGTCAGCTGGCAGCGGCTCGATGAAGCCGACAACCTTACCGAACTGACCGGAACCACCGGTTTGCTTCTTGTGGGTGTAGTTGAAATCACCGCGCTTCGTGATGGTTTCACGGAAAGCGACTTGTGGCTTACCAACAACAACTTCACAGTTGAACTCACGCTTGATGCGCTCGCAGTAAATTTCAAGGTGCAACTCACCCATGCCGCTGATGATGGTCTGAGCGGATTCTTCGTCGCGATGAACGCGAAGGGTCGGGTCTTCCTTGGTGAACTTGTTGAGCGCCTTCGAGAAGTTCGCCTGACCTGCCTTATCCTTAGGCGCAATAGCCAAGGAGATAACAGCGTTCGGGATGAACATCGAAGTCATGGAAACCTTGTGGGTTCCATCGGTGAAAGTATCGCCGGATGCGCAATCCACACCGAACATAGCAACGATGTCGCCCGCAGATGCGGACTCAACGTCGTGCATATCGTCGGAGTGCATTTGCACGAGACGAGGAACCTTAACCTTCTTATCGTTCGAAGAGTTATAGATCACGTCGCCCTTGTTCACGGTACCTTGATAGATACGCATGTAGGTCAATTGACCGTAACGACCTTCGTCGAGTTTGAATGCGAGGCCAACGAATGGCTTCTTCGGATCAGACTCAAGAACAACCTTAGCTTCGTTGTTGTTCTGGTCGAGAGCGATGTTTTCGCGCTCGGTTGGGTTTGGAAGGTAGTACGTCACTGCATCGAGAAGGAGCTGAACGCCCTTGTTCTTGTACGCAGAGCCAGTCATGACTGGGGTGAAGTTCAACGTCAGGGTAGCCTTACGGATACCAGCGCGAAGCTCGTCAACGGAGACGTCTTGGCCTTCGAGGTACTTCATGCCGATGGTTTCATCGAACTCGCCGATGGCTGCGATGAGGTCTTCACGGTACTTTTTGCACTCGTCCATGATGTCAGCTGGAACAGCTTCTTCACGGATGTGTTCGCCGTTGTCGCCGTCAAAGTAGAATGCCTTCATTTGGACGAGGTCAACGACGCCCTTGAATTGGTCTTCAGCACCGATTGGATAGGTGATGAGGTGGGCGTTGTGGTTGAGCTTCTCGCGCAACATCTTGACGCCGCGGAATGGGTTTGCACCTGCGCGGTCCATCTTGTTGACGAAGCAAATACGTGGAACTTTGTAGCGCTTCATTTGGCGGTCGACGGTGATCGACTGCGATTGAACGCCTGCGACAGAGCAAAGAACGAGAACAGCACCGTCGAGAACGCGGAGAGAACGTTCGACTTCGATCGTGAAGTCAACGTGGCCCGGAGTGTCGATCAGGTTGATGTTGTAATCCTTCCACGTGCAATACGTCGCAGCGGACTGAATCGTGATGCCCTTTTCGCGCTCAAGATCCATGTGGTCCATGGTAGCGCCAACTTGGTCTTTGCCCTTCACTTCGTGAATCGCGTGAATCTTGCCGGTATAGAACAAGATACGCTCGGAAAGAGTCGTCTTTCCGGAGTCGATGTGGGCGGAAATCCCAATGTTGCGGACTTTATCAATTGAAACCTTCTGGGCCATAAACTCTCCTTAAATTCGCAAAAACAGGCGCATCTCGTACTATCGTAAACACATCAAACGTAAATACATTAAGCTGGGGTCGAATGGGACGACCGGCCGAGCATTAATTAAAAATGTTCGGCAAGTTGTAACCAATAATGAGTGATTCTATCAAGTGCATTCTATCATATTAATCTCGGCCCGGCTTTGCCCGGCCTGGTCACCGGACTGGACTTCCCTACTCAACACTTATAATGTTTCGCGTATCTACCCCACTATAAGGATAAGCGATCAGTATGGCTCACAGTAAGAAGGCCCTGTTCTGGGTTGACCTTGAAATGACCGGCTTGGATGAGAATGTTGATACCATTCTCGAAGTGGCCGTTGTTATTACTGACTACGACTTCAATATTATTGAGCAATATCAGAAGGTTGTCTACCAACCCCAAGACGTTCTCGATCGAATGAACGACTGGTGCAAGCGCACCCACGGCGAAAGCGGCTTAACGGCTGCCGTCCCGAACGGAACACCACTCGCCCAGGTCGAGAAGGATCTGCTTGTTTTAATTGATAAGTTTTACGCGCCGCAAGAGCGCGTCGTGATCGTTGGCAATTCTGTCGGTAACGATAAGCGCTTCATGGATAAGTACATGCCTGAGGTCGCAAAGCGCCTCCATTACCGCCTGATTGACGTCAGCTCCTTTAAAGAGATCTATCGGGACAAGTACGGCCTTAAATTCGATAAAAAGAATACCCACCGGGCGGTGGACGACATTCTGGAGTCCGTGGCCGAACTGAAGTTCTACCTCTCCTTTGTGAACCCGACCCCGCAGCCAAAAACTCCTTAAGGAAGACCCAATGAGCGCAAAGCAAAGGCCCAGCTTTCAATTCATTTATATGAGCCTGGCGCAAACCCTGGCCAAGCGCTCGACCTGCAACCGGCTGCAAGTCGGAACGGTCATTACCAGCACTGACTTCAGGAAGGTCCTTGCTGTTGGCTACAATGGAAACGCAACCGGCCTTCATAACGGATGCGATCGGGACGAGCCGGGCAACTGCGGTTGCCTGCACTCGGAGGAAAACGCTGTCATCAACTGCGACGCCCCCCGAATGATCGAGAAGTTTGTTTTCGTGACTCACCTTCCCTGCGTTCAGTGCGCCAAGCGGCTCATCAACCTGGGCAATGTGAAGGCCATTTTTTACGGCCAAGATTACCGGATCCGCGACTCCGTCGAGCTTTTACGCTCGGTTGGCATCCGGGTCGAGCAACTTCCGAAACAAGCGCAGGCTCCGCAAAACTAGTTCGCCGCCCGAAGAACCCGAAGAAAGAGAGACTCCCGTCATGATTCCAATTTTGAAGCGCAAGGACTTGCGCAGCACTCGCTTGTTGCATTCGTCCACCACCGC
>JBJMMA010000117.1:0-4830 GCA_045805065.1 Bdellovibrionia bacterium
CACTCCATTGGCCATGCCGTTCATAGTTCCGTTCCCTTTTGTAATCTCGGACTGGCTCCGCCTGTCCTGGTGAAAGTCTCTATATTGAATAGGATACCGGATTCGGCTAGGTGGTCAAATTTTTCTCAATATCTTTAAGGCATTTGGGGAAGCTCGGAAATGAAAAGGGCGGAACCCGACGTGGATTCCGCCCTTTAAACAAAGCCAGTAGGCAAAAAATCACATGTGCTTTTGGATCGCCTGAAGGATGACGTCCTTAGGTTGGTTTCCAACGAGCTGATCCACCAATTGGCCATTTTTGAAGAGAATGACGGTTGGGATGCCACGGATGTGGAAACGGGATGGGGTGTTTGGGTTCTCATCCACGTTCATCTTATAGACCTTCACCTTGCCTTGGTATTCGGTGGCAATCTGGTCAATCGTTGGGCCGAGCATGCGGCATGGACCACACCATTCCGCCCAAAAGTCCACGAGAGCGAGTTGAGAGCTCTTCATCACGTCCGAATCAAAGTTCGAATCGGTTGCTGTCAAAGTATTTGGGTTCGCCATGGGTTAGTCCTTAGATATTGGTTAGATATTGGTTTAGGAAATAAGTGTTTAAAGTTTGTCGGTATCCACTTTTGCCAGTAAACTTAATTCAGAAACGATTCAGGAACAAGTATGTGGATAGCCCTTTTGCTACAAGACCAGGCTAGTCAAGCCAAGGTCACCGTCCTTAGCCGCGTTGCGGCAAAGATGATCGACTTGTTTTTAGTCGTTTTCATCGGCGCCGTGCCGATCTTGCCTTATCCCGTAGGGCCGCTTCTGGGCTTTGCCTATAGCCTGGGCGGCGACGGGATTCAAAAGGGCCCATTCTACGGACAAAGCGTGGGCAAAAAGCTCATGAAACTTTGCGTAGTTCGAAAAGGGACGCGGACTCCTGCCAGCTGGCGTGACTCGGCGCTTCGAAACGCGCCTGTGGGCGTTGCGACCTTTTTTGCGCTGATCCCCGTTTGGGGCTGGATCATTTGCCTGCTGATCGGGCTTCCTTTGATGATCATGGAAGTCTATCTCATGCTGAGCGTCGAGACGAGGCAGCGATTAGGGGATGTTATGGGAGACACGGAAGTGGTAGACGTGAGGAATGTCTTCCAACGCAACTCCGCATGAGCGTGCTGGTCGCTTAGCCGATCCCGCACATACCTTATATCTTGTCGACATCAGCTCGTTTATCTTCCGCGCTTATTACGCGATTCGCCCCCTTCACACGAAACATAAAGAGCCCGTAAACGCGGTTTACGGCGTGGCTCAGATGCTTTCGCGCCTGGCGGACGAAGCCCGGCCCGAGTACCTGGCTGTCGTTTACGATTCCAAAGAGCCATCGTTTCGAAAAGAGATCTTCCCCGAGTACAAAGCCAACCGAAGTGCAGCTCCGGATGATCTGATTCCGCAGTTCGCGAGAATCGAGCAGCTCATTCAGGTGTTCGAGATGCACTCGTATCGACAATCGGGCGTGGAAGCTGACGACCTGATCGCAACGCTGACCCGTCGTTGGACTGCTCTTTCGGAGAAAAACAAAGTCGTCATCGTTTCGAGCGATAAGGACTTGATGCAGCTTGTGAATGATCGCGTCTCCATCTGGGACACGATGAAAAACGTGATCTTTGGCCCGCCCGAGGTCGAAGAAAAGTTTGGTGTCAGACCGGATCAGATCCGAGACTACCTGGCCCTTGTCGGCGATAGCTCTGATAATATTCCAGGCGTTCCAAGCATCGGGCCCAAGAGCGCAGTGGATCTTTTGAAAGCCCATCAGAACCTCGATGCGGTTCTCAAGGCTGCCGCCGAAGGAAAGATTTCCGGCAAAAAAGGCGAAGTGCTGGTGAAGCACGAAGAAGACGCAAGGCTTTCTGCTGAGCTTGCCACCGTGCACGAAGAACTCACGATCGAAGTCGTGCCGGAGAAGATGAAATATCACTTCCACATCACGGAAGCCTGCGCAAAGCTTCTGTCGGAGCTTGATTTTCATACGCTTCTCAATCGCTGGACTGCCGAGAATAAGTCTTATCTCTCCGCACCGCACCACGATGATTCACATGCGCCGCCTGTGATTGATGAAGTCGGGGGACCGCCTCCGATGGATCTATCCATGGATATCAACGAGTCGCTGCCGCGGATTTCAGCGATCATCGATCCATCGCAGTTTAAAACGATCAATACAAAGGAGGCGTTCGAAGCGCTTCTCCAGGAGATTGAGAATAAAAAGCAGTTTGGCTTTGATGTCGAGACAACCTCTCTCAATCCAAGACAGGCTGAGCTGGTGGGGATCGCCATTTGCGTGGACCCAAGCTACTCAACCTATATTCCAGTCGGGCATCGCGGAACGGAAGTCCCACAGCTGGAGCTCGATTACGTTTTAAAGAGACTGAAGCCCTACCTGGAAGACTCCCAGTACAAGAAAATCGGCCAGAATCTGAAATACGATTGGTCCGTGCTCAGGCAGTTTGGGATTCAGCCCGATGGAATTGGCGCAGACACCATGGTTGCGGCTTATGTGCTGGATCCGGAAGGTCGCCATAATCTGGAGACCCTTTCTGCGCATTACCTCAATTACACGGTCACGACCTATGAGCAGGTTTGCGGCAAAGGCAAAGACCAGCTCTGCTTTGATCAGGTGCCGATTGATCAGGCGACACGCTACTCTGCTGAAGACGCCTGGGTTGCGGTGAAACTCTGGGAGCAGCTTGAGCCAAAGCTTCGCGCCGAGAATCTCACCGATGTCTTTGCTCAGGTGGATTTGCCGCTCGTGGACGTTCTTTCCCGAATGGAGAGCGAGGGCGTTTGCATTGATGTGGATTTTCTCAAAACTCTTTCCAAAGAGTTTGAAAAAGATCTGCACGCCATTGAGAAGAAAATTTCAGAATACACCAAAGGCCCGATCAATCTCAATTCTCCCAAACAGCTTGGGCAGCTGCTCTTTGAAGAGCTGAAGCTCCCGGTTCAGGGTAAGACCAAGACGGGTTATTCCACCGATGCTCAGGTTCTGGGCGTTCTCGCGGAATATCACGAAGTGCCAAGGCTTCTTCTTGAGTATCGCGAGATCTCCAAGCTCAAGGGCACGTACGTCGACCCGTTGCCGCTGATGCGCGATGCAAAGACCGGAAAAATCCATGCAAGCTTTCATCAGACTGTTGCAGCGACCGGACGTCTCTCAAGCTCAGATCCTAATCTTCAGAACATCCCTATCCGAAGCGAGCGTGGCCTGAAGATCCGCCGCGCATTTGTTCCCTGTGCTGGAAACAAACTTGTGTCGGCCGACTACAGCCAGATCGAACTCAGGCTTTTGGCGCATATGAGTGGAGACCCCGAGCTTGTAAACTCCTTTCAAAAAGACGAGGACGTCCACAGACGGACGGCAAGCGAGATTTTCCGCATTAAGCCGGACCAGGTGAGTGATCGCCAGCGTAGCATCGCCAAAGCAATTAACTTTGGCCTGATGTACGGAAAAACTGCGTTTGGTCTTTCTCAAGAGCTGAAGATCCCTCGCAAGGAAGCGGCTGACATCATTCAGCGCTACTTTGAGCGTTACTCTGCCGTTAAGAAGTTTCTGGATGGCCAGATTGAAGAGGCGAGAGAGAAGGGCTACGTCTGCACGCTTTTAGGTCGCAAGCGCTACTTGCCGGATATTGGGGCGAGAAACGCCGCGATTCGCGCCAATGCAGAACGTATGGCGATGAATACTCCGATCCAGGGAACGGCAGCGGATCTGATGAAGATCGCGATGACCCAGATCGATCATGAGCTCACGCGCCGGAAAATGAAATCCAAACTCATCATTCAGGTCCATGACGAAGTCGTCCTCGATTGTTCTCCGGACGAGGTTGAGCAGGCCAAGCAACTCATCACAGACGTGATGGAATCCGCCATGAAGCTGGATGTTCCTCTTCGTGTGAATTCTGCTTCCGGTGACAGCTGGTTTGATTTGTAATCTAAAACGTGAAAAGCCGGCTTAACTTGCCCGATAAGGTGTTAAGCCGGCCCTTCAATCACTGTTGCTCGATCACAGATGTTGACTCTGGATGAATTTGCTAAGATGTTCTTTAAGCATCTTAGTTTTCCTTCCGTGGCGCGTCCGGTCCAATCGAGTCGAACGCCACCCAATGGCGCTTAAGTTCAATAGTGATTGAGCCTGTTGTAGATCAACGTCGTGAAACCAAAGGCTGAGCAAGGTATTTGCTCATTAAATGCTATCCGGAATATTTTACTGAACATTTGAACTTATACCGAGCGACATGAACCAATTCAACGCCTCAGCCTGTCTTTGCGTTTTAGATTATGCGGGCGAAGTCCTATTTATCAGCCAGGGCTGGAGAGAGTTTTTCGCTCAATGCGAAAGCTCCGCGGTCACCACTCTTGAAGTGGGAATGAATATTAGTGAATTAAAGAATAGCGCCGCTGCGGATCCGGCTTCTCTGATTCAATTGGGTGCTGAATCCGTCTTGAATGGCGGAAGGCACGACTTCAGCGCCGAATACTCAGATTTCAATCCCGCGTCTCACGCAAAGCGCGTGACCCGAATCGAGTTCACTCCGTTGAGATCCTTTATTGAGGGTTGCCAGATCGTGGCAATGGACGTGACAGAGAAAAAAAGGCTGGATCAGGACGCAGAGTTCTTCACGAAGCTTGAGCAACTCACATCGCAGGCATCGCTTCGACTGACGGCTTGCTCATCCGCAGATATTGACCAGAACATTGAGACCTCTCTCCAGGAAGTATGTCAACTGGCGGGCGTAAGTTATGCGTTTGTGACAAAAGCCCATTTGCATTCCGATGGTGAGCAAAAAGCTTTCAGTA
>JBJMMA010000118.1:0-11401 GCA_045805065.1 Bdellovibrionia bacterium
CCGCTCCAGCGACAGATCCATTGATAAAGAGTGTAAGAACAGTTCCAATAATCACTTTCCAGAACATCGCAACGTCTCGCTTTCTAGTCACCAATCCGCAATCCGTAGAGAGCCACAGGCGCTCTTTCAGCTCCTGGAAAACGAAGCGTGATCTCGCGATGAGTTTCAGGAAGCGCTCTGAAAAAGTAATAGAGCCTTGCTGAGCCGATTTTTGCCGTGGCCTTGCGCTTTTGTGAAGCTTCCGCCAGCGGATTACTTAAGATCTGAAAATCGATGGAAAGATCTTCGTCCAGGATTCCTGCATCACGCGGATACTCTCTGGGCGCTTCGACAACAATTTCAGATTCGCCACGCTCTCCAAGGGATTGCGCGATGATTCCGAGTCTTCTTCCGCCGCATTTAAAACTCAGAGTAGCTTGCGAGTCCTGAGGGATCACACGATCATTTTCCCGTGTCCAGTTGCCGTGAAAGACAATATCTGTTTCGTTTGCCGGGTTACCGAAATCAACATTCGCGACATTCTTTACAGGATGCTCTGGCACATTCATGGGCTCAAAGAGCGGTAGCCCTGGATCGGATTCGCGCAAGAATTTTTGTATTTCAACTTCGGTGCCTTGAAACCATGCAGGCCCTGAACGATCAATCACCTGTCTGTTCTGCGAAAGAAGAACGAGCTTAGGGAGCTCCTGGACCTGAAACGCCTGATGCAGAAGCGCCTCGCGATCCATCACAGTGACCACAGGACCTTCAAGCTGTTGTGAAAATTTATGGCCCCACAAAGACTCGGTCGCAAATGCGAAAGGAAGTTTGAGTACAACCATGACATTGAGCTTTTGTGGCTCGTAGCGATTGGCCCAGCTTTGGGCGTACAAAAGCGTGTCGCGGGCCGAGAGCAAGAAAGGGTCAGCAAAGAAGATGAGCCATGCCCGATCCGTCATTCGCGAATCCAGCGGATAAGCCTGCACGCCCTTCTCGCTTCGAACTGCGCTCATCAAAGGTTCGGGACAGCCAAACCAATAAGGTGCAAGCTCCTGCTTGGCTCGACTAATCGCCTCTTCCGGAGTCAGCGGTTTTTCTCTTCGCTTGATTGGCATAGAATTTAGAATTGGGGATTTAAATTTGGATATCGACGTCGCTGCCGTTTCTCAGCGTTTCATAGCCACGGATTCTGCCGCGCTCTTTTCCTAGGCAAGCAAGCATCGCTCCGAAAGCGACAAGACCCGAGATCAGATAAGTCAGGTGAAGAGATCCAATATAGTCCCCGGTGTTTTGCATCCGCCAGGTGAAAAGCCCGGTGGCCATTCCGGTGCCGATCACAAATCCCAAGTTTCGGACCGTTGCCAGAAACGCCGACGCGACTCCAAGCTTTGCAGGAGGAACTGCGCTCATGATGGCGTTGTTGTTCGGAGCTTGAAAAAGACCCGTTGCGAGACCGATCGAGCAGAGCGCCAGGATCACCCAGCGGGGATCGACGTGCGCGTGGATTCCGCGACCAAAAATTCCAGCCATGGTCAGAAGCGAGACGGCTCCGACTAATGCTCCGGAAAAGCTCAGCTCCTGGCTGCCAAAGCGATCCGAGAGGCGACCGCTCATCGGGGCAATCAGGAAAATCATGAAAGGAATGGCCGTCATGTAAAGTCCTGCCTGATGCGGAAGCAGGCCTAAGACTTCTTCCAGAAAGAATGGCATCAGCACAGAGACTGCTGAGAACGATACGAACATCATGAAACTGGCCAGATTGGCGCTCCAGAAAGTTCTGTTATTCAAAAGAGAGAGATCAAAGACCGGAGCTTTAACAACAGACTCAACTTTGATGAAAATCGCGCCAAAGATCAAAGTCACGATCGCGATGATCCAACGGGAAATCTCAATCGGCTCGCCGCCAGAGAAAGCGATCCTGGGAGGATCAAAGAGAATGATCATGGAGACCATCAACACCATTTGAAGAAGCGCGCCCCCCCAATCAAAGGGAGCCTTCTCGCAACGAAGCAGATCTTTTCTGACAAACCGGTAAACCAGAAAGATGCCGGCAAGTCCGATGGGGATATTCACCCAAAAAATGCTTCTCCATCCCAGCTCGCTGATCAGATATCCGCCGATGCTTGGGCCTGAGATCAATCCCGCACTCACCACCATGGCGAGAGTTCCTAATGCCGCACCACGCTCGTTCACAGGAAAGGTCGCTGTGATGATCGCCGGGCCATTGACCATGAGCATCGACGCTCCAACGCCCTGCAGCGCCCGACAAAGAACCAGACCCATCAGAGTGTTTGAGAATCCGCACATGCCGGAGCCGATGACAAAGACCAGATATCCCGCCTGGAACATCTTTTTTCTACCCGCTTGGTCAGACAAACGCCCAAATGGTAATAGTAGGCATGTAATAACTAGAAGATAGATAATGACGACCCACTTAATCTGATAGAGGTCGGCCGCTAAATCCTTAGTCAGCGTAGGAAGCGCGATATTGACGATACTGGAATCCAGTGTCGCCATAAACGTCCCACATGCAACGGACGAAAGAACCCACCATCTTCTGTGGGAATTGGCATTCGTCTCCGCGCTTTCGGACTTATCAGATTTGGGTGAGCTCACGCTCAGCGCCATTGAAAATTCTCCTGCTTTTATCAAACTTAACAAGATTGAAAGCGCACTTCAATAAAGGTATCGTTGCCGCTCTGGGTAACCCCCTTTTTATAAGATTTAACTCTAGGAACGAATCTATGACGACTTCACAGCTCACCCGGCTCTCCAATGAACTCCGGATTTGGATCATCGACATGCTTCATGAAGCCAAATCAGGGCATCCAGGGGGCAGTCTTTCTGCCATTGACCTGATTTCCGCGCTCTGGTTCTCAGAGATGAAGGGCGTTGAGTCAGGAAACCTCGCTGAAGATCGCGACCGCTTCGTTCTCTCCAAAGGACATGCTGTCCCAGCTCTTTATGCCGTTTTGGCTAAAAAAGGCTTCATTGGCGTCGATGAACTAAAAACTCTTCGCAAGACGGGCAGCCGTTTGCAGGGCCACCCTGATCGCGTCCGTCTCCCAATCGTGGAAGCATCCACCGGTTCCCTGGGCCAGGGCCTCTCTGTTGCTCAAGGACTGGCTATGGCAGCCAAAATGGATGGTAAGAAATCCCGCGTTTTCTGCCTCGTCGGCGACGGCGAGATCCAGGAAGGCCAGATCTGGGAAGCAGCCATGTCGGCTCCAAAGTTTGAGCTCTCCAACCTTTGCGTGATTTTGGACGCAAACAACGGCCAAATTGATGGCCCTGTCAGCCAAGTCATGCCGATTGAGCCAATTGCTGACAAGTGGAAGGCCTTTGGTTGGAATGTTCTGGATATCGATGGCCACAACATGACGGAGATCTTGGGTGCTTATGCTGATGCACGCGCTTCCAAGAAGCCAACGTTCATCCTCGCTCGCACAGTGAAGGGCAAGGGCGTCTCGTTCATGGAAAATCAAATCGGATGGCATGGCGTTGTGCCGAACGCACAAGACGCAGAACGCGCTCGCAAAGAGCTGCAAGCCCTCCTCTCAGCAGAAGCAGTATCCTAAGGAGAATTTAAGATGAGCAAAGCAACACGCCAAGCATTCGGTGAAGCACTCGCAAAACTGGGCGAAAAGCATGAAGACATCGTCGTACTCGACGCTGACCTTGCCAAGTCGACCAAGTCCGAGCTTTTTGCAAAGAAGTACCCTAACCGCTTTTTTGAAATGGGAATCGCGGAAGCTAACATGATCGGAACGGCAGCAGGCCTCGCCTTTGGCGGCAAGCTTCCTTTCCTCTGCAGCTTCGGTGCATTCATCACGGGTCGTTACGACACGATTCGCCTCTCGGTCGCATACTCTGGCGCAAACGTTCGTATCATTGGTACGCACGCAGGCGTTGGCATCGGCGATGATGGTCACAGCCAAATGGGACTGGAAGACATCAGCCTCATGCGCGCACTTCCGACGATGGGCGTTTTCCAACCAATGGATGCTCGCGAAACCGAGCTTTTGATGGATTATCTGGTCACCGAGCACAAAGGTCCTGCCTACGTTCGTCTGACCCGTCAAAATCTGCCAGATCTCTATCCAGCCAACGCGCCTTTCAAGCCAGGAAAGCTGATTGAAATCCTTCCTGCTTCTGGCGGAAAAGCTAAGGTCGTCTGCATCGCATCCGGCGCAACGGTAGGCGAGTCAGTGGAAGCTGCAAAGCTTCTGGCTGCACAAGGCATCTCGATGTCTGTCTGGAACGCTGGCACGTTAAAGCCATTTGATGATGAGAAGACCCTTGAGCTTGCTCAAGGCGCAGAGCTCATTGTGACCGCTGAAGACCACTCGGTCATCGGTGGACTGGGAAGCTGCGTTGCTGAAGCGATGTCCAAAAAGCCACAAACCGCGCGCCTGGTTCGTCTCGGCATTCAAGATGATTTCGGTGAGAGCGGTGAGCCAGTCGAGCTTTACGATAAGCACGGCATTTCGGCCAAAATGATTGCTCGCGAAATCGCAAAACAGCTCGGGAAAATGTGATGAAAGCTTGGAGGGTCGGTCAGCACGGTGGATCAGAAGTTCTGGTTCGGTCCGAGCTGCCTGACCCTACTCCAGGCCCCATGCAGGTTCGAGTGCGCATTGAAGCCGTTGGCCTCAACCACTTGGACGTCTGGGTTCGCAAAGGCGTTCCCGGCCATCACTTCCCTCTTCCTCTCACGCCAGGCTGCGATGTTGCTGGCGTCATCGATACTTTTGGACCTGGCGCTGAAGAAGCACTGGCTTCGACTTCAAAGCTCAAAAAGGGTTCTCCTGTTGTCCTCAATCCCGGCCTCTCTTGTGGCCGATGTGAAGCATGCTTGGGAGGATTTGATCCCCTTTGCCCGCGCTACGGAATTTTGGGTGAAACCACCGATGGTGGATGCGCAGATTACGTCGTTGTTCCGGTTCAAAATCTGATTGCGCGTCCTGAGGGAATGTCTGCCGTTGAAGCTGCAGCTCTTCCGATTCCTTATCTGACGGCTTGGACGATGCTGACCACTAAAGTGGGCGTGCGTCCTGGCGAGCACGTTCTCATTCAGGCTGGTGGAAGTGGCGTTTCTGTTGCCGCCATTCAAATGGCCAAGATGCTGGGCGCTCATGTCATCACGACTGTAAGCAGCGAAGAAAAAGCAGCCAAAGCAAAGGCTTTAGGCGCGGATCATGTGATTCTTTATAAGAAGACGCCTTTCCGTGAAGAATTGAAAAAGATCCTCGCTCCGCTCGGAAAAAAGGGCTGCGAAGTCGTCATCGACCATGTGG
Organism: Bdellovibrionia bacterium; assembly: GCA_045805065.1. Lineage (GTDB taxonomy): Bacteria > Bdellovibrionota > UBA1018 > UBA1018 > UBA1018 > CAZCBS01. The sequence continues at coordinate 5,277 of JBJMMA010000118.1, forward strand.
GTGCTGACACTTTCAATGACAGCATCAAGTCCCTTGCTTGGGGCGGAAGACTGGTCACTTGCGGCGCAACCTCGGGCTCTGACGTTAAAATCGATCTCAAAGTCGTCTTTTTCAAAAACATCTCGATTCTTGGCTCCACCATGGGCAGCAAAGCCGATCTCATCCGTATTGTGGATCTCGTGCACGCCAAGAAGCTCAAAGCCATTGTGGATTCGACAATGCCAATGAGTGAATTGCCTCAAGCGCTGGAGCGCCTTGAGAATCGGCAAGCTTTTGGCAAAGTTGTTCTTATACAGTCGTAGGCGCAAACGTAGGCACAGGTTCAAACATCATGTTTCTCTTTGGACACCTTGGAATCGGACTCAAGCTTGCCAGCCCCTGGAGAAGAGGGCTCTCGCGCCGCTTGATTCTTCTGGGAACGATCCTTCCTGATTTGATGGATAAGCCGCTCTATTATGGCCTCTCCTGGATCACTGGCAAAAGTGGCGCGGACCTTGGGATGATTGCAGGGACCAGAAGCTTTGGGCACACGGCTTTAGTGCTTCTCTCGATGACTTTGACGTCGGTTATCTTCCGCATCCGTTGGCTGGCTGCGATCTGTATCGGCGTAGCCACGCACCTTCTTCTCGATAATGTGGGAGATCGGTTTCTATCGGGTCACGACTTCACGCTTCGCGCCCTTTTGTGGCCATTCTTAGGCTGGCAATTCCCTGCGTATCCTTTCAGCGGAGCTCATCAGCATTTTGGACGAATCTCAGAACCCTACTTCTTTACTACCGAGATTTTAGGATTTTTGATTCTCTGCTGGGAGTATTGGAAGCACAGGCGGATCCGCCGGATTCGGCTCCAATCCCAGTAATTTTCGCAAAGATCCAAAGCGGTCCAATCATCAGATGAGTCACGTTGCGAAAAAACGCAGGTGATTTCTTCTCGTATTTTGCGTGTCCAATGCCTTGAAGAATCCAGCCAAAAACAAACAGCGTCCAAAGCACGCCGCCTGGAAGCGTACGCCCAAAGAAATATCCACCCAGCACGACAAAGGAGAATGAGAGACCCATTTTCCAGTCGAGAAAAAGATACCAAAGCGACGCAAGGGCCCAAAGGATCAATCCGCCATCCACGCGGAGAAGCGGGCTTCCAAAGATGCTGCCCGAATCAATCACCCAAGCTGACAAGAGCCCGAGTAAACTAACGACGATGAATGGGATCCCAAAGCAGTGACAAACTTCGTTGCCTGTTGTGCTGTGGTAGGCGTCGTAGTCTTTGAAGTAGGCTTGAAGTTTGGGGGACACGCCTTGATTTTAAACGAAATTTAGATCATGCGCTTGCACAAAATTATGGCGGCTGGCACCATAAATTCCAATGTGGGGCATCAAATCATCTCATCCCGTGACGCGCCAGTTCCGACCCGGCGAATATCTCTTTCACGAAAACGATCAATCTCGCTCCCTGTTTTTACTTCGAAAAGGCAGCGTGTCAGTACGTAAGTCCAAACCGGGCGGCGAAGTCGAGATCGCGCGGATTCATTCCAATGAAGTGGTTGGCGAGATCTCCTTTTTTGATCGCTTACCGCGCAGCGCTGCCGCAGTTGCTCTCACCGAAGTCGAAGCCCTCGAAATTACTTTCGAAGCATTAGATAAAATTTTCGACAAGGTTCCGCCTTACTTCAAGTCCATCATCGCTGGCATGGCAGACCGTCTGAGGCGCGCGGACGATACGATTCGCAAGCTTCAGAAAGACTTTGTCCAGGACTCATCAGGCGAGTCGGCATCTGACATTTTCACCGCAGCAGATGCTCTTGCTGCGTACGATCCAGATAAAAAAGATTGAGATCAACTCTCCACTTGACCGCCAGTCTGTCGCTCGATGAATCTATTTCAATGAAACCCGCAATCTTCCGAGCAATGATCCTGGTCATCATGGCGCACCCATGTGTCGCCTCACCCAAAACAGCCGTAACTCAGATTAAAATCGAGACTCGATCAATCAAGGACAAGCTTTGCGGAGAAATGGATCGATTCGACTCCAAACACGTTCGCGAATTCTTTGAAAAAGCAAAAGCCATTTCAAGCGCTGAACTTCACGATTTTGAGCAACTCGACTGTCATGTGAAAGGCTCACTCAAACGAGGCAAATCCGAATTTAACTTCGACATTCAACCTATTGGATTAGGTTCGCTCACGGATAAGAAGTCAGGCAAGGTTCAATGGTTTGGATGCAAGAGCTGCGACAACCTCTTTCCGCCTCAAGCTGACAAATAGCCGTCGAGCCTGCGATTATCGTTGACCCGAATCAATCCTCTGTACTGAACAAGATTCGCGCTCTTTTCAGATAGTTTCGATTTGGCCTTAGGATATTTATTAATCAAGCGCCAAGCTGGCGAATCGCTTCGTACACAGCAATGCTTGCAGCATTAGCAAGATTGAGCGAGCGAACGCGAGCATCATACATCGGAATGCGAGTCGTATCCGTTGGATAACGATTGATCACCCAATCCGGAAGTCCCATCGTTTCTTTTCCAAAGATCAGATAAGTGCCAGGCACAAACTTATGCTCAAAAAGCGTGTGTCCTGCTTTTTTAGAGAAGAAAACTTTCGGCGCATCTTTAGGGAGCGAATCCAAGAACTGCTCAAGCCCAGGATGAACGACGACTTTCAAATGCTCCCAGTAATCGAGACCAGCGCGCTTGAGGCGTGAGTGAGTGATTTCAAAGCCCAGTGGCTCAACAAGATGCAGAGTCGCGCCTGTTGCAAGGCAAAGACGACCAATCGATCCGGTGTTTTGCGGAATCTCTGGCTCAACAAGAACTATATTCAAATCATGGGGCATATAAAAAACTTCTACTTAAACTCAAAGGGCCCCGCAGTTTCTAAGGTGCGAGGCCCTTCTAAGATTTTGTGACGCAGATCTCAACCCAAAGGTCGGGACGACCTTAAGGGCGGAGAGTGTTCAGCATACGTGGGAACGGAATCGTCTCACGTACGTGCTCAACTCCGGTCATCCAGGCCACAGTGCGCTCAACACCCAAGCCGAAGCCTGAGTGAGGGACGCTGCCGAAGCGGCGAAGATCCATGTACCAGGAGTAATCCGCTTCAGAGAGGCCTTCTTCAGCGATGCGGCGCTTGAGAACATCGACGTTCTCTTCGCGCTGACCACCACCGATGATTTCGCCGTAGCCATCGGGAGCGATCAAGTCGCAACCGAGAGCATACTTGCCGTGACCTTCGACTCCAGGGCCACCGACCGTGTCGGATTGCTTGAAGTAGAACGCCTTGATCTGAGATGGCATGTGATGGACGAAAACAGGCTTACCGAATTCTTTGCCCAGTTCCGTTTCATGAGGCGCACCGAAGTCTTCGCCCCATGGGATCGCTACACCGCGCTTTTCAAGAATCTTGAGCGCTTCATCATAAGAGATGCGAGGGAATGGGCCCTTAATCGACTCAAGCTTCGTGAGATCGCGCTCAAGAATCTTCAACTCTGGAGCACGATTTGCCAAAACAGTTTGAACAATATGCTCGATGAACTTCTCACCGAGTTCCATATTGTCTTCGAGATCAGCAAAGGCCACTTCTGGCTCAACCATCCAGAACTCGGTCAAATGCTTACGAGTCTTGGATTTCTCTGCGCGGAAAGTTGGACCAAAGACATAGATCTTGCCGAAAGCCATCGCACCGACTTCGCCGTAGAGCTGGCCGGATTGCGTGAGGAACGCTTTCTCGTCAAAGTAGTTGGTTCCGAAGAGCGTTGAAGTTCCCTCGCACGCGCTTGGCGTGAGAATCGGAGCATCAAAACGAATGAAACCCTGCTTGTCGAAAAACTCATTGATCGCGCGGAAAATTTCCGAGCGAACACGAAGCGCTGCCCATTGACGTTGGCTTCTGACCCAAAGGTGGCGATTTTCCATGAGGAACTCAACGCCATGATCTTTTGGTGTGATCGGATACGGCTCAGCGATCTGAACTGCCTTGATCGACTGAATACCCATTTCAAAGCCCCCCGGCTGGCGAGGAGCAGAGCGAATCACGCCGGTGACTTCAACCGAAGACTCTTGCGTGAGCTTCTCAAAAGTATCGAATGCTTCTTCCGCACACTCACCTTTGAATAGAACTCCCTGCATGATGCCGGTGCCGTCACGCAGGATCAAAAACTTGATCTTGCCCGAGCTGCGCTTATTGTAAACCCAGCCGCGGATCGTGACGACCTTGCCGTCGTGCTTTGAAGCGTCTTCGATATAAAATCTGTCTTTAGTCATATTACTCCCGCCCGGATAGGGCCGAAGCCCAACCCAAAATCAAAAGAAAGCATCAATAATCCATAGCAAATTGAGCCAAAGTGCGAACATGCATCCCACTAGCGCCACGCTTAGGATAATAGTTCACATGTCCCATATCGTAAGCCGTAGCTGCGATATCCATATGAGCCCAGCTCACACCCTTGCGGATGAATTGCTTTAAGAAAATCCCCCCGCGGATCGTTCCACCCGCTGGATGATTAGCTGAATTCTTAATATCAGCATAATCCGACTTTAGATCTTCGAGGTACTCATCAAACAAAGGCAACTGCCACATGCGCTCGCCATTGGCTTCGCCCGTGCGACGAAGAGCATCCATGAGGCCATCATCGTTACCCATAAGGCCGCAGCAATGCTTTCCAAGTGCCACGACCACTGCGCCCGTCAGAGTTGCGACGTTGATGACTGCGTCTGGCTTCATGTCTTGAGCGTAGTCGAGAACGTCTGCCAAAATGAGGCGGCCTTCAGCGTCGGTGTTGATCACTTCAACCGTCTTGCCGGCGCGCGTGTTGATCACGTTGCCTGGCTGGATCGCGTTGCCATCTGGCATGTTCTCAACAAATGCCATGACACCGATCACGCGGTTTGGAGCTTTCCACTGAGCCGCAAGCATCACAGCGCCCATGACGGTCGCTGCACCGGTCATGTCATGCTTCATGTCTTCCATCTTCATGGAAGGCTTGATCGAAATACCGCCCGAGTCAAAGGTCACGCCCTTGCCGACATAAGCGATGGTTTTAGGATTTTTCACGCCACGAGGATTGTACTCAATAACAACCACACGGCTTTCGCGCTCAGCGCCCTGGCCGACAGCCAAGAGAAGTTCCATTCCTTCGCGCTTACAGTCGCGCTCATTGAGAACGCGAACGGTGAGACCGTATTCGCGGCCCAGACGGCGTGCTTCGTTTGCGTAGAATTCTGGAGTCCCAATGTTGGATGGCTCATTGGACCAATCACGAGTGACGGTGACAGATTGGCCAATTGCTTCGATCTGAGCGATCTCGTTATCGAGCTGAGTCTTTGTCGACTTGTCGCGAGTCAAAAGAATGATCTTTGCTGGACCAGTGTAAGTCTCCGTCGCAGTACCTTTTTGGGGCTTGGCTTTGTGCTTATCAAAGCGATAAGCGCTCAGGATGAGGCCTTCACAGAATGCGCGAACGAGGCGCTGCTGCGAAATTTCAGCCTTGAGGCCGCGGACTTCGAGAATTGTGTCGACGTGGATTGCTACCGTCTTCACCTTCTCAGCGCTGAGCTTTGCATAAACGCTTGCGCCAGCCTGGCGAACTTTTTCTTCGGTCACTTCCGTCGCGATTCCCATCCCGACAAAAGCCACGCTCTCGGCAAAATCTGCACCGCCGAAGCGGACGAACTGAACAGCGCCTGCACGACCGTTGAAAGCTTCGGTCTTGCGGAACTTTTGAATCAGCTCGGAATATGAGCCCGATGGAGAAACCGGTTTGTTTCCAGAATCCTGGAAAACGGCCAGGACATCAGCGTCCACGGCCGAATTGATCGAAGTACGAGCTTCGAAAGAAGGAAGAAACGAAGGTACGGCCGAAGCGCGCTTAGAAGCGACAGCTTTCGAGCCCTTTGGGGAGCGAGTGCTAGGCTTTGACATTGAATTTTACCTCTCAAACTCATTAACATATAGGACACACTAGGCCAATCATGTTGAAACGTTATCACCAGATCATCGGCGGCATTTTTCGAATTGTGGACGCCTGCGTCATAGGCGTGTCCTGGATCGCATCCTATTGGTTGCGGTTTTACCTGCCATTGATTGAGGTCACCAAGGGGCTACCTGCGTTTTCGAAATACGCAGCTCTGACCC
>JBJMMA010000119.1:0-8313 GCA_045805065.1 Bdellovibrionia bacterium
AGACGCAGCTTGAAGTCGTCGAGATGGACCATCCGTCGACACAGAAGCGGAAAATCGAATCGGCACAAAGAATGATCGCTCCTGAGCTTTTCGAAAAGATTCGTTTTGTTCCTCTGGATTTGGATCAAAAGGATCAGTTGAAAAAAGAGAGCCTCATCGGAGAGCCGAAGAAAACCGTGTTTGTGCTCGAGGGCCTGACCGGATACTTGTCTCAGAATGCGATTGATCTTCTTTTTCAGTGGATGCGGAGCCAGTCTTTGCCAGGAAGTCGCGTGATTTTCACCTATGTCGATCAGAGCTTTGTGGAAGGAAAGGACACCAGTCCCGGCGCTTGGAGAATTTTCTCTTATCTCGAGAAAAGCTCTGAGCCATTTGTTTTTGGCTGGAAGCCTGAGAGCTTGCCGGAGTATTGCAAGAGCCAGGGATTTCAACTCCTGGAGACGATTTCATCGGCTCGGTGTGTGGATCGTTATCTCAAGCCACTCGGCCGGAAGTTACATGGGGCTGATTTCTTTCACCTTGCGATCGCAGAGAAGTTGGAAGGCAGAGACGGAGATCAGGCCGCAGATTAGAATCGCGCCTGTCATTGGAAACGCTGTGCCATTGTGAAAGTAGCTGACAAGAAATGACGATGCCGTCGCCATGCTCCACTGCAGGCAACCATAGAGTGCAGAAGCAGTTCCTGCTTGATGGCCTTGAGCGGAGAGGGCTCCTGCCAGTGAGTTTGGGCTGACAAAGTTCAGGGTCGCTAAGAAGGCGAAGATTGAAGCGAGAATCAATACGGGTGAAGCACCCACCCAGGTTCCAACAAAGACCAGCGTGGCCGTGAGGGCTGCCATTCGAACGCTCCAGCGCAGGATCGTGTCAGGAGACCAGAACCTCAGAAGGCGGCGGTTGACTTGGGAAGCAAGCATAAGTCCCAAGCCATTCAGTCCAAAGACAAGGCCGTAGCGATTCGCGGGAATGTGAAACAGCTCGATAAAAACAAAGGGTGATCCGGCGATATAGGCAAACATTCCCGCACGGATCGCTGTATCGGGAATGAGATAGCCTACGAACTCACGATTTTTGAGAAGCTTTGCGTAGGCTTTGAGCGATTGCAGCGGATGCAAGCTTTCGTGCCGGCTTTTGCTCGTCTCAGGTAGAAAGGTCGCAATGCAGATCATGCAGACAAGATTTGAAACTGCCAGCAGGATGAAGATGGCGCGCCAGCCAAAAAATCCATTGATGAAAGAACCAATGCTTGGAGCAAGAATAGGAGCAAGGCCCATGACGAGCGCCATGTTGGAAAGAAACGCGGCGACTTTGTGTTTATCAAACAAATCTCGCACGATAGCGCGCGTAATGACCATGCCCGCGCATCCACCCAGTGCCTGGAGCAAGCGAAAGATAATGAAGGTAGTGATATTGGGAGAGTAGGCGCATCCCAGGGTCGCGACCAGATAGAGTAGCATTCCTGCAAGAAGCGGCTTCTTGCGGCCAAAACGATCCGCCAGCGGGCCATAGAAAAGCTGACCAAAGGCCATGCCGATGAAGAACGTTGTTACCGAGAGCTCGACGTTTGCCATGGTGGTCTGGAGATGTTTTTGAATATCTCCAAACGCCGGCAGATACATGTCAATCGTCAGCGGATCAAAAGCCGTGAGCGCTCCGAGCAGGATGATAAAGCCTTTCCCTTCAATAAAGGGAGTAAAGGAAGATGGCTGGCGCTCGCAGGGTGATTTCGTCATGGGTATGGAAGCTCCACAATAAAGCTTGCCCCCTGTCCCAGCTGACTTTCAACCCAGAGTTTACCACCATGCCCTTGTACAATCTGTTGAGTAATGAACAGGCCAAGACCTAGGCCGCTCACTTCACTAGGATCCACGGCTCGTTCAAAGCGATTAAAAATTCTTTCAAGATTTTCCTGCGCAATGCCTCGACCTTGGTCCTGAACCGTCAAACGGGAGCAAGTATCAAAAGCTTCGACTTTGATTCGGATCGGATTTCCTTCGCCATAGCGAATGGCATTCGTAAGGAGGTTCGTCAGAACTTGGTCAATTCTGAGACGATCCCAGTTGCCAGGTGCGGGGGCCTTCAGCTCCGTTACGGGGGCATCCATGTTGGCCAGAACAAACTGCGGCTTCATTCGCTCTACAACCTCAATCACCAGTTCACAAAGGTCAAATTCGGACTTCTGGATAGCGAAGTTTCCAGATCGAATCCTGGAGATATCAAGTACAGCATCGACAAGGCTCACCAGGCGGGTCACTTGCCGGTCGAATTGAGTGGAGAACTGCTTGATCCGGTCGGGAGAGTACGCCCTTGGGTTATCTTTTCTGATATCGCGTTCTAAAATTTGTGACTGAAGACTCAACGTGGTGAGCGGCGTCTTGAGTTCATGGCTTGCGATGGAGAGAAACTCATCTCGCGCACGCAGCGCTTCTTCGAGCGCTTCCTGGGTGCGTCTCAGGTCCTGAATATTCGTGTTGGTACCGAACCATCTTTCAATCTGGCCCTGAGCATTTTTGACAGGGACTCCGCGAGAAAGGAGCCATTCGTATCGCTGAGTCCGTGCGTTGAGCATGCGAAACTCAATTTCAAACTCGGCTTGAGTTGCCATTGCCTGAATCCAGTTCTCATAAACTCGCTGACGATCGTCAGGATGAACTAAGCTCAGGCCCCCGTCGGCTTGAGCCTCCTCAAATGTCGTGCCGGTGAATGCAGTCCATTTGTCGTTCAGGTAGATCAGCTTGCCCTGAGAATCAGTAGTCCAAGTGATCTGAGGGATGGAATTGGCAAGAGTCTCAAACTTCGCTTCGCCTTCAAGTACAGCCTTTTCGATACGTCTCTGTTCTGTCACGTCCAAAACGTAAGCGCCAACGGAGGATATCTGGCCGGATTTTGTCCTGATCGGATAAAATCCCCCGATCCAGGTGGGAGGAGAGTCGTAGCTCCTTGGCGTGTTTTCTGAGAATTCGATTTGAACGACTTTGCCATCATTGAAGACTCGATCGATCAGTGCCGTAATTTGATCGGCTGTCTGAGGAATGATTTCACGAATCGTTTTATGGGCATGATCCTGAACCTGAACTCCATTAAAGTTTGCGAGGCTCTCGTTAACCTGAAGATAGCGATGGTCTCGATCAAAGAATGCCAAGCCAATCGGAGAATTTGAGATCAGCGCTTCCAGCTGATTGTTTTTCTCCTCGAGTTCAAGATTGGTCTTTTGAATATTTGTCTTCTCATCTCGGAGTCGCTTGTTGCAAATCCCTGCCGCAAGACTTGTTAACGCAAAAACGGCGATGCTAAAGGCATTGGCAGGGTCGTCGAGCTGAAAAGAGTGCCGAGGCGGAACGAAATAATACCAGGCGGCGATGGTTGCGATGCATGAGCCAAGTAAATGCGTCTCGAATGATGCTAACGCGGCGCTGGCAAAAATAGCCGGATAAACCAAAAGGAGGGATGTTGGCCCGATGAAATTTTGAAGCTGACTCTGGGTCACGAGCGCCCCAATGACCAAAGCCAGGGATACAAGATTCTTGAACAGCGCCCGCGAATTCCTCTTTTGCTGAGTGTTCATTTGAGCGAGAACGGGAGCGTCTGCCATGGACCACGATCATGCTGCTCAACGCTCCATTTGTAAATGAAAATGGCAAAAAGCGTCAAAACGTTCAGAAGAGCGCGGTACTGGAGCCTCTTGCGCAGCAAAAGCGAATTCAAATCGAAACCGTTTGAGTGCGAAACAAAACATGGCAACGCAGCTTAGGCCTCTTTATAAGCGTAGCGGCGAAGCCGTCTCGACATGCTTACTGAAGTGGCCGATCCACGCAGCCGGACTCTGTTATTTGAGTGGTCACGTTAAGCCAGATCTGATGAGACTGGGCGTCAAGTGCTCCAAAGTTGACAGTTTGCCTGATCTCCAGGCCGCTGCTGCATCCTGTGATGGTTGCTGCGTTGATCGAGCTTCCATTGAGTGAGAGTTTGACGTCGACTTGGTCTCCCTGAAATTCCAATGCATTTCCAGAACGGCTCAGGATGGATTGATACTCGTAATGGATGGCTCCTGGTTCATCTCCTGAACAAGTCGATGTAAGAATCTGCATTCCTACGGGGACATTGTGATCTTGAAAAGCAGAGTTCAGATCGAGTGACGTGCTCAATTGATATGTTTCCTGATCAGTATAAGTGCAGGTTCTAAAGACAGGTTGCTGATTGAGTGCGGTCGATGGAGCGCTGGGTGATTGAGAGCTTTCGCAGCTGAGAAGACAGAGTGAGCTGAAGAGAGCCAAAATGAAAGTGACGTGTGGAATACTTCGCATTGCAAAAGTATTTAAAATGGATCATCCGGAGTAAAGGAAATCTCTTCTCGTTCGCTGGAATGTCAGGTGACGGTTTTAACTCGGGATCGGAAGTCTCCGGGGCTTGAGTGACCCAAAGTCTTGAAGAAACGTGAAAAATAATTGGGATCATCAAAGCCCAGTTCGTATCCAATCTCTGCAATAGTCAAATTCGAGTAAGCCAGGAGGCGTTGCGCTTCAAGCAAGCAGCGTTCCTGAATGACGGATCGAGCTGATCTCCCGAGCGAACGGCTTGCTCTCATAGTGATTGCTTTAGGAGTGGTTCGGAGAAGTTTTGCGTAGAATTCGACACGATGCTCTTTTCGAAAGTGCTCCTCAACAAGTTCCAGAAACCGGTCGAGAGCTGGGTCAGAGGCGGAGTCTGCCGTCTTCTTTTCACTGGCGTAGCGAGTAAGTTCAATCATCAACGCTGCTACGTAATGTTGGAGAGATGCTTCGAATCCCTGCAATTGGTTTTCGTACTCATCTAGCATCAACTTCACAACCGTAGGGATGTGCGGCAGGTTGATTTGGTCCGGGATCTCAGTAAAAGTACGCGTGTCTGAGGCGTCGCTTCCAAATTCGACAATAAAACCTTTGGTGCCTTGATTGAGTTTCCAGGAGTGAACCTGACCGGGTTTCATGAAAAAAGCTTGAAGAGGCTGAACGGGGTAGCGTCGGAAATCAATTTCATGCCAGCCTTTTCCTGCCGTCACGATCACCAGATGATAAAAGTCATGACGATGAGGGAATGGAACAAGAGGGTCCAATCGCTTTTCCAGACGGTTGACGCGAACCCCGTGCCCCACACCGAGGACCGTTCCAAACTCATGCATGCGATGACGTTTCTTGAGGTGATTGTGAGAGCTCACCTGGCCAGCATAGCTTAGGCCGCATCTTTTCTCGAAACCTTTTAGCGAGAAAGAAACTTGGGGTTGCTTTGTTCAACGCGATGGTTCTCGTACTTTCCGTCCAGCCTCTGGCTTGTTCGGTATTCAATGTGAAGCCAGATGACGCGCGAATAAACCATGAGGAACGATCCCAGGAACACGAACTCGATGAACGGAAACGCAAGCAACAGTCCAATGTCCACGTTGAGCAATTTCAGTGCAATCGTTGGAGGGATGGTTAACATGGCAGTCAGTAGGAAGGAAATCGCCATGGCTCCCAGGTAAAAACCTGGCTCTGGACAAAAGTCATGGCCGCAGAGTTTGCAACGGCGATGGATTCCAAAGACGTTGTGCAATATGGGCCCCTTTTGGCAGGCAGGGCAGCGTGCCATGAAGATAGAGCTCGGGCGGAAACTGGGGCGGCGGGCAGGGGTATTGGGGTCATGTTTCATAGAGTTGCCTTCTATCTCGAAGTTACCCGAATGGATGATGAATGCGAATGGACAGAGACCACACACTCTAGCACAAACTTCTCAAGCTGGTGATCTGCACTAAACTTGCAATAAGCCCCTTTTGAGTCCATTTGAGTTAATGAAGTCAAATCCATGGAGACCGTTATGAATCGCTTGCTTGCTGCAGCCGCTCACTCTTTTGTAATAGCTTTAGCTGGCTTTATGCTTTCACCGTTCGCAGCCTCCGCAAAAGATGCTGTATCGGCGCGAGCTGATATCATCAATTCGACAGGCAAAAAAATCGGCACGGCGACATTGATGGAAACGAAATCCGGGGTTCAGATTTCACTTACGGCCAACGACCTTTCTCCCGGGGCGCATGGCATGCACATTCATGAAAAAGGAAGCTGTGAAGGGCCTGACTTCAAAAGCGCGGGAGGACACTTCAACCCTGATAAGAGATCTCACGGCTTTAAAAATCCGCAAGGACATCATGCGGGAGACTTGAATAACATCACGGTCGGATCAGATGGAACTGTGAAGGAAAAGCTTGTGGTGCGTGATGTGACCTTGCGTCCGGGTGCCGAGAATTCGCTCATGCAGTCCGGCGGCACCTCGCTTGTGATCCATGAAAAGGCGGACGACGAGAAGTCGGACCCTGCGGGCAACTCCGGAGGCAGAATTGCTTGCGGCGTGATCGCTTCAACTGCAAAGCGCTAAGTTAGCGTTGCTGATAAGACAGCCTGGGGCTTTCAACCCCAGGCTTTAGGTTCGCTTATTTTGCTTTGCTTTTTGCCTTGGGGGCAGCGGATTCAGGGGCGTTGCGTGTCAGGCCTGCTGCTTCCGATCGGGTCTTCTCGATCTTCGCGGTCAGTCTCGTATCCAGATCCAGGAGTTGATCCTGATTTAACCGGTAAAGGTTAGGCTGATTGTGATAAACGCGGGCTGCCGTCACAAGATCCGCTTGCTTGAAGCCGTTTTGATTCGCTTTATCAATCAAGTCCTGAATCGTGAAATCAGGAGCCGCCTTGAGAGTTTCCTCGCTGAGGGCGGGATCTTTCAGTGTTTCGGCAACCGCCAGAGGCCTTGGCGCCTCAAGAGGCAAATCAGTTCCGCTCTCACGACGCAGATGATTCAAGAAATCAGCAAAGCTGACGTCACCCACAAGCTCAAATCCCACTTCAAACGCGGGGCTGTTGCTCTTGACCACCTGAAATACGCGAACGATTTCGCCGTTGCGCTCTTGAAGGGAGATCTCCACCATGAGGTCAACGAAGTACTCGAGCCCGCTTGCGGTCATGGGAAGCACGCGGCCCACTTCATTGTCTTCTTTGGCTTCTTTGCCCTTGGCGGGAATCTGATCGACGATCACAACGGATTTTCCGCTCTCAAAGCAGAGCTTTCTAAGCACGCCTTGCAGGATCATCTGATCCGACGAGAGTTCTTCCGCTGAAGCCTGGGCAAGAGGATCGCCGGTGCGCGCACGAACGGCGCCTAACGTCTCACTGTGTTTTGCGCTGAAATACGCCGCCCAGGAATCGAGCGCAAAGCAGCCGTAGTTCTGCTCTCTGCCTTCGCCGTTCAGAGCCCAGTCGATGAATTCAGGGAGCTCATCGGGATGCTCGATTTCCAAGCCATCGAACTGCGCACCGATGCCGCGAAGGAGTCGTGTCTTTCTTTCCGTATCAAAGATACAGAGCCTGCCAAGACCTGCTTCGGACATGCTGCGAATGAAGTGACTTTTGCCAACGCCCGCGCCGCCACGAACCGCCATGATCAGGCGTTGTTGGCGGGGTTGTCGGCTCAAGGGATTGATTTTAGGTTTTCTGGTTTGCGATTGACTGACGTTCATTACTTATATCCTTCCGTAGTACGTACATATTTCCCGCAATCGTCGGGGCATCTGATGTGTTTACTACAGAATGAGCGTTCGAGTGAAGGCGAACCGTGAAGTTTATTTAATATTTATTTAAAAGGCCGTTTGCCTTCGGCAGTGAGAGCAGACGGCTTTCATGGAGGCCGGGTTGCTGCTTAGGTAGCTTTTAAAAAGATCTCCGGATGTTTCTTGAACCAGTGGAGAATGGCATCGCGTGCTGTCTTAGTACGCTTGGGAGTGTAAGTTCCCTTCGGATAGACAAGATAAATGGGATGCGTCGCGATCTCGTATTGAGGAAAAAGCTGCATCAGTTCTCCACTTTTGAGATCCTCAGAGACCATGTAATAGGGCAGGCGCGCGATGCCAAGCCCTTCGAGAGCGTAGCGGCGCGCAAGAGTGTACTGATTGGTCGTAAGCTTTCCTGTCACTCGGACCTGAATTTCCTCTCTTGCGGACGAAAGGGTCCATGTGTTCCAGCGCTCGTCTGTCGTACTGAGAATGCATTCGTGAGCCGAAAGGACTTTCGGATCACCTGGGTCGTGGGACCTGAGTGACGGGTGTTTTCGGGTAAAACGGGGGGCGCAGACAACGACGTCACGAAGCTTTCCAAGATAACGCGCGACGAGATCTGGATTGTCCTCGGCTTCAAAACTTCGGATGGCAAAATCAATCTCATCTTTCCTGAAGTCGCGAATCTCGTTGGAAAGATCTGCGGACATCATGACTCCAGGCAAGGCCTTCGCAAGATCCTCACGAAAAGAGCAGAAGAACACCTC
>JBJMMA010000120.1:0-3142 GCA_045805065.1 Bdellovibrionia bacterium
GGCCGCCATGACAAAAAGGGTCGTGCGGCTCAATACAGGACGAGAATTTATGGAGGGATCGGCGGGATGGCTCATTTGACGTCAGGTTATGAGCGAAGCGCTGACTCAATCGCTTGAGTCAAAAGCGCAGACTCTGGTTTTACGTCAGGTGAGAAGCGGCCAACAATTTCGCCATTCTTTCCAATGAGGAACTTTTCAAAGTTCCACAAAATGTCGCTTGGGTTTTCGCGGGTTAAGCCGTGGGACCTGAGATCCGCCTCAAAGTCAGTGCCTGGCTCTTTTTGTGCAACAGGCTTGGATTGAGTGAGAAAAGCAAAAAGAGGATGCTGACCAGCGCCTTTTACGACGATCTTTTCAAACATCGGAAAAGAGACTCCGTAGTTCAGCTGACAGAACTGCTGAATCTCAGCGTTCGTGCCAGGCTCCTGAGCGAGGAACTCGTTGGCTGGGAAACCCAGAATCTCAAATCCCTGACCGTGATACTTTTTATAGATCGACTCAAGGCCCTCATACTGAGGAGTCAATCCGCACTGAGAGGCTACGTTCACGACGAGAAGGACTTTTCCTTTGAAAGAGCTTAATGAGGTCTCTTTTCCGTTAATCTGGCGAACTGTCATGTCGTAAAATGCTTGCTTCATATTCTTAACCTCTCTTGAAAGATTTCGCGGATGCGATTGATCCCGGAACCTATCAAAGGTACAGTCGGCTGAACACGGATTTTTAGGAATAAAATGAACTTAAAGCAAACTCCAAAACTTTTGGCTTTCTTATCAACCTGTTTTTCTGATTCGGACGCCGACACGGATGAGCAGACCGCGCGTGATTTCGCCGCATCATCCTCGCCTGAGCGTCAGCAGGAGATTATTGCGGATGCAAAGCGTCTTCTGGCCTCAGAGGAGTTCCCTCTTGAGGAAATCGGAAGTGAGGCTAACCGCTGGTTTGCTGAAGCAAGCGAAGGCCGTCAATGGCTTCAAAGAATAGTGAGTATCCTGGAAGCAGGACAAGGCTCCTCAAGCGTCGTGGTCAAAGACTCCAACGGAACTCCGCTTGCTGAAGGCGACACCGTTATGGTCATCAAGGACCTTAAGGTCAAAGGTGGCTCCAGCGACTTGAAGCGCGGCACCGTCATCAAGAAAGTTCACCTGATTGATGACCCAGATGTGATTGAGTGCCGTGTGGATGGCAGCACGCTGGTGCTTAAAACCATTTTTCTGAAAAAGGCCTAGGCGGGGTCGACTGAAGTGGACGCGGCGCCGAGCTCTTGGAGTGAGCGTCTGCAACCGCGATCTTGAAGCGCAGTCTTCCATTGGGTCTTTGCTCGACTTTCAGCTTAGCCTGGATGATGACTCTGTACATCTGATCCAGCGAATACTTGGTAGGAAATCCGCCATAGTTATTGTCAGGAAGAATGTCTTTTCGATAGGCATGCACCAGTAACCGCAGATCACCGTCCGAGTCAGGCAGCGCCATTCCGTCTGAATCGACCATGACGGAAGGTCTTCCGGGCCCGCCAATGAGGCCCAGTAGAGATCCCAGCTCAGCTCCCGCATCGTGAAGGTCTGATCCATCATCCAATAGATCAATCCGATACGGTTTGCCTAATAAACCATCGGACACACGGCGAGAGGCGAAGGCCGACGGGTAATGCGAGTAAAACGATCCTGCTGAAAATCCGATTGCCTCCCAGAGCTCACCGCCGAATTGAAATTTAAAGTAAAGAGGGCCTTCTACCAATACGGATCCATCTTCGCGAATCGTGCTGGGATAAGGCCTTCCTGTCACGGGATTAAATGGACTGACCAGTTCGACAGGATTTCCACGTGCTTGAAACGGCGTTGCCATCTCATCCATGAAGATTTTCGTGACTGTCGGTCCGCCCCAGCGATTGACATCAGTGACTTCCTCATAAAAGACAAGCGGGGATTGATCCGCTCGTCCGATGATCTGATGCCCATAGCGATGGCCCAGGTAGTTCCCAGGGTTTCTTGGCCAGGTACCGTTATTTGAAAAGATGGATTCGGATTCACTGTACCACTTGCCGGGCTCGCGCTCCGTAAACGCAAACACATCGCGGCTATAATTGTCATCTGGCCAGCGCGCTGTCGAGTGAGCAGAGAACGGGCGCATATGTCCTCCGTACCAGACGACCAGCGGAGGCTGCGTATCCGTTTGAGGATTCCAAAGATGAGCCGTTCCAGTTGAGGTTTTGCTCCAGAGCGAGGGTTTCATGTCCCAGCTGTTGGCGTAGTAGCGATCGCCTTCCATCGGTGTTCCGTCCGAGTAGTAATAATCGTTCCAGACGATTTCATACGGATCGTTGTTCTGAATGGACTCGATGGTGGGAAAGGCAAGATAATACTCGGCAGTGCCGCTGACGATGACTGAGTCCTTCATTTGCGTGACATACGGATCTGCAAGCTCTGGTACGCAAAAGCGCGTCTGAAACGGCTTGAGATCATTGCCCGTGAGGAGCTGAATGCCAGGAAGGATTTCGCTTCCTTCCTTGAAGCCTGGTTGAACCCATGTTCCAGCATCACGAAAAGGAAGTTTTGAGAGCCCGGGACATGCGAGATTCTGTCCGTCAGCGCCTGGAGCGCAGCTGAGCGCGATCAAAACCCAGAGACTGGCGGTGCTGATGCGAATACTTCTTGCGCGAGCGGAGCCTCGAGCCTTGATGCATGATTTCATTTTGGAAAATCATGCTAGCAATACATAAATTAAATTTACAAATAAAATTCGAAGCCGCTTAAGCGACGAGAAACGCTTTAAGGAGTCGAGTGAACGATACCAAGACCGGGATCGCAGTACTTGCCAACAAGCTCGAGAAGATGATCAAGATCGATCGGCTTTTTGACAAACTCAACAATTCCCGGGAAATTTGTGCGATCTCCCACGGCAGAGCAAACCATGACGGGAATATCCTTAAGCTCTGGATCAGCTCTTTGAACGAGAAGAAATTCCCAGCCATTCATCACAGGCATCATGAGGTCTAAAAGAATAAAGCAAGGTTTCCAGCGAGCGGGCGAATTGCGGAGCAGGTCCAATGCTTCTTTCCCATTGGCTGCGCTAGTGACTCGAAAACCTTCTGCCATCAAGGCTTCGGTAATGGCTTCACGAATATCGCGGTCGTCTTCAACCACCA
>JBJMMA010000121.1:0-7936 GCA_045805065.1 Bdellovibrionia bacterium
CAAAGCCCAAGCAGGAGCTGATCAGGGAATTTGCGGTGACTCCCGCGGGAGTGGACCCGTCGCAGGTCGTGTTCTTGGCAGTTGGGTCGTTAATGTTGGTGGTTTTTGAGTTTGCAACGATGCCAACGCTGAAGTCAGCCGTTTTTCCAAGCGAGAGGGCAAAGCTTGAATCCATTGGCCAGAGCTTGCCTTGAGTTCCCGGAGCTCCGGCTTGCTGATTGAGGGATTCCGTGACTTGCGGGCAGACAAAAAGCGCATTGCCTGGGTTTGCGTCACCGGACTCGCTGTCGCGAATGAACATATTATAATAGTAGGACTGAGCCGAATAATCGAGTGCTCCAACGACCTCGTCACAGCCATCGCCGCCCTTGACGGTGCCATTGGCGGTTCTCAGGCAGAATTGGTTTGAGACCAGAAACTTGAAGGTATTGATGTTGGTGATTGTCTGCGAAGCGATCTTGTTCACCAGCGAAAGGCCGCGTTGGCGCTGCTCGTAGCAGGTGTAGCGAAGAATGTTCACGAAGGAGCGGCCCATGCTATCAGTGAAATTTCCGGTCTCCGTGACCTGGCCTTTGGTGTAGGCGTAAGGAGTCACCGTGAACTGATTGGGATTGGTTGTGGTTTCTGAGCTTGCAGGAATGACACTGATCGAAATTCCCGTGTTATCAGCGATGTCCGTTTGCCAGGTGCTGGAAGGAGGAGTTGAGCATCCGACTTGAGCGCCGCTGACGGAAGTGACGTTGCTGAAATAAGTGCGGGGTATAGTGACCGCTGACCCGCTGGTCGTGTTCACTTCGTTCCAGGTGAATTTGCACGCGCAAGGAGCGGCTCCCGTGTCGACGGTGCAGCTGGTTGAGATGGAATTGGTCGAAGTGGACGTATCAAAGGTGATCGTTACTGGATATCCCACCGACGCGCTCGCAGCCGTTGAGCCAATCGAAACGCTGGCAATCTTATAAGTCCCATAATTGATGACGGCGTTGTTCGCGCCGTTTTGCCCGACGTTGGATGCAGCTTTGGAGACCGCTTTGCTTAAGCCGCTATTGGTACATGCCGTGAGTGAGGCGGCAATGCCCATCATGCTGAGTGTGACAGCGAGTTGAACAAAGAGTTTCATAGGTCTTGCCCCAGTGCGCTATCAGGTTGGAGTGCGCAGATCGGGAAACTTCCCGCGCGACTTGGGTCATCCGCAGGAGGATCGCCTGCATTTGTGACATCATGAAGTTTCAAGCCATAGTTTCTGAACATGTGTTGAGCCGAGCAGCCCGACGGATTGACGCTATTGCAGTCACTATCCACGCGAAATCTGAGCGGTGCGTATTGAGCATAGATTGGGCTTGATGAGTTGCTCATATCTCCAGAATTGACCGATGGCGGAGTAACTACAAATAAAAACTCATAGCGAAGTGAGCTTGGGTTATCGATGTAGGTCACGACCGGAGCCTCATCGATCGGGGTAGTGTTGGTCGGGTTGCCCGCATTGCATACGCCGACGCCACCGGCGGTCGAGCTGGCCAGATTCGCAAATGGAACCTGGCTTGGCTTGCCGCAGCTGTAGCTTTGGTCATTGCCAGCGGGATTCCAGGTTCCAGCTTGAAAGCAGATTCCGAAATTCTGCGCAAATCGCGCAGCATTAGGGCCTGCGCCCAGGGCGGTCTGTCCGTAGCAGTCAGGAAATTGGCTGTTGTAAATATTGGTCGGAGCCGCTGGATAAGGAAGAGGCGACCAGAGTCCCGGGCTGCAACCAATTGCACCCATTCGCTGAAGATTGGCTCCATAAAGGTACTGGCGAGCAGGGAGCGCCATTCTGAAGAGCCAGACCTTGACCCAGTGATAGCCAGTAGGAATTTTCACATAATCGGGATTAGCAACGCCTGATCCGTTCGTTGGAGTGTCGGCAGGACAGGTTTCCGTTCCAACTCCCGTGGCGCGAGGAGAAGCTCCCCAACCCAGTGAAGGAATGCCGCCGCCAGATGGATTGATCGTGGTTGAGGCGACACTGACGCGATAGGGCGCAATATAAGCATTCACATTGATCGTGAAGATGCCTGTCTTCAGCTTCGAAAGATAGAAGGTCGATCTTGGGTTGTCCCTGTTCATGTTGACAGGGTTTGCTCCAGGATCTCCGGAAATAACATATTTCCCGTTAGGAAGCGGGGCCGTGCTGTAGATTGTTTCAGAATAAACTGAATCCGGAGGGCGAGGATCCGCAGGACACTCGTAATCGGAAACGACACTGTCGCCAATCTTGCTTGCAAACGCCATGAGCGACGCGCCCATGTTGGTGGTGTAAAAGCTTGTTGGGTAAGAGCTTCCTGGATCACCTTCGGATTGAAACGGATCATAGATGCCGCTCTGGGGATCGAGTGCGTTTTTGGCGTAGATCTTCTGGCGGCAGGTGTAACGGATGACTCTGGCGAAGTTGAAATCTTTTGAGGTGTCCAGAACGCTGTTTGAAGTTCCAAAGTCAAAGGAGACGGAATTGGATTTGGAGACGCCATCTTTCGTGGCAAGGCTTACGCTGACGGCGCTTACTGAAGGTGGGACGGTTCCATAAGGGCAACGAACCAGATCCGCTTCGGCGTAAACAGTATCAGCGGTGATCTGCTGGGAGTTCACGGCGCCGGTCGTAGGATCGGTATAATTGAAATCGTACACGCAATTGCAAGTCGTGGCTCCCGAAGTATCGGTGCTCGAAGCAGGTCGGCAGTATTTCGCAAAAGAATAGCTTCCATCGCCTTTGACATCAAAGATGCCTGATGGGTTGGAGGAGTTCAGAAGGACTTTTGAAATAGTAAATGCGTAGGAGCTTGTGGTGGTAGCTGTGGAAGTGGAAGTTCTTGGCATCAGAACGATGCCTTTGATGTTTTCAAAACAGCCAGAAAGCAAAAGGGTCGCGAGCACGGTAGGCAATAGCAGGCCCAGCGTTTTAGAAACGCTTTTGGCAGCACTTTTTGCAGCAGAGGAAGTCTTTGCTCGAGTTAATCCGTTCACGCTGTCCCCCAGAAAACCCAATGGCCGTATGGTACTTGGATGCTGCAAGGCGTATGCGAATCGAGAAAAGCTCTTTCAATTCAAGCGCTCCTCTTCGTCCAAGGCCTTTGCGGGTGTACAAAAGTTCTGCAGTTTCTGCGTTTTTAAGGGCTTGCTTGAGTTAAATACTGAGTATTTAAGGTAAACAGGCTCTTTTCGGATCGTGCCGAACTTTTGGCCGGTGCAAAGGTCATGGGCAGCGCATCTTCTTGTAGTTCTTCCGGTTTTCCAGAAGCTCTTTCAAAAAGAGCGTGTCGCAATTGACCCAGTCTGGAGACCTCCTTTCACTGACTTATCGGTATTTGCGGAGGAAAGGTTAAACTCCCAGAATTCATGGGCAGTTATTTACTGATGCAAAAGTGCCCGGAGATGTTCAAGAAGTTGAGGGCAATCGGAGATCATCGCTTTGGAGCGAAGAGATGGAAAAGAGCGAAGACGGTCTTCAGGAGAGAGTTTCAAGCCATTTTGGACGAAGCTTCGGAGTTCGGTGAGTTTGGCCTGCGCAGCTTGACTCATTCCCGGATGCTCGAGCGAGCGGAACCTTTTATCAATCCATTGAAGATAGCGCTCGTAGCGCTTGGGATCGCTGAAGAGATTTTCCTTGATCAGGTCTCGCCCATGGCTTTGGAAAAGGCTCTTGTCCGGCATGGCGTTCCAGGCTTCTTCTCGGAGCGGGGCGCCTTCAGGACTTGAGATGTAGTCGTAAAAAGGCGAGTTGTTGAAAGCCATCGTGTAAATGCCTACGGCATGGCTATAAACATCGTAAGCCGGGGTGGCTTTCCTTGTTTTTTTGAGCCAGGTTTCCGGCGCACTGAAGAGCGGATCCACGATGATCAGATTCTGATGGATGGGTGTCAGCGTATCAAAATCGGCGAGTCTGAATTCGATCTTGGCCGTATTCGGATGAGTCCAGTCAAAGCCTGGCTTTGTCGTGAAAAGGACGTTGGAAGGCTTCACGTCGCCATGCGTGAGCCCGTTGGCGGTGAGCAGCTCGATTCCCTTGAGAGTCTGTCTTTTGAATTTGGTCAGAACTCCAAGCTTGGCTTCAAGCTGTGGATCGCCAGGCTTGAGCTCAATCTGAGGAATACGGTCCAGTGCTGATCCCGAGGCGATTTCGCTGAGCATGACGTCTGGGGCCGGCTGATCTTTTGCATTCTCCATGACGAGTTTCAGGCCTGTTTTTGAGTACGCCAGAACCCCGTCCGTATCTTGCTCAAAGACTTGAGGCATGCGCGACCAGCGGCTCAGGATTTTCTGCCGGGTCCCTTCAGGAAGTTCTGTTTTGAAAACCTTCATCGCAAAAGTATCTGGCTCCCCACGAGAGTTCAGAATAGTGACGCGCAAAATCTTTCCAACGCCGCCCCAGCCAATCGGATCGCCGATATGAACCACTCTTGCGATGACTTTGTCACCGTCATAAATGCGACCCAGGATCTTTGATGTGTCTTGCGCAAAAACAGGCAGCGCAGCTGCAAGCAGCAGGATCGCAAAAAGCCTGAGTTGTTGCGCGAAAAAGCGGACCATGGCTTCTTATCGGTTAAATGCCTAAAAAGCTAAAATGGGAAGCTGAAACAAGAAGTTAGAGCAAACGAAGTTTAACGTGATTTGTGATGCACTCGCTGTGGGCATGCCCATTCATGACCGAATGGAGGAATTTCAATATGCCGTGGTGAATCTCAGGAAATGCCTTGAGTCTCTCCTCAGCGGAATACGCAAGGCCGTTCATGACGGAGACGTGAAGGTTTTGCAAAGTGAGAAGTGCCTTCGGAGATCGAGTCTGCGCTTCAAGCTTCTTGAAACGGCCATCCACGTATTTCAGCATCTCCTTGTAGCGGCCTGGATTTGAATAGGCTTTAAAGATTTCCTGCTTGTAGTAGGCGATCGTGTGAGATTTTCCGGAGAGGGAGTCAAAGTACTGCTTGAAAGGATGATCTCCGAAGATCTCCATATAGGCGGACAAAGACTCACTATAGAGGTCCCACGCGGGCGTCGCGCT
Source organism: Bdellovibrionia bacterium (assembly GCA_045805065.1). Taxonomy (GTDB): domain Bacteria; phylum Bdellovibrionota; class UBA1018; order UBA1018; family UBA1018; genus CAZCBS01. The sequence continues at coordinate 5,030 of JBJMMA010000121.1, forward strand.
CTTTCTGCCTCGGGCGAAAGTCTCAGGAGGAGCGTAAATCGCTGTGAATCGCACGAATTGTCCCCTGAGCGGAGTAGCTGAGTCAAAGTCAGCTAGCGGGAACCGGATCAGCTCAGGATCGGGCCTATCCCAATTAAAGCCGGGTTTCGTGACGTAAAGGATGTTCTCAGGCTTGATATCTCCATGGCTTACGCCAAAAGTGCTCATCAGAGTGATGCCGGCCAGGACTTGATGATGAAGCTTGGCAATGGTCGCAAGTTTCGCCTCATACGCAACATCATTGGGATTGAGGTTCAGGGATTTAAGCTTTGAAAACACTGAACCATCCGCAAGCGTGGTCACGATCACACGAGCTTCTTGCTGGGCTCCTTGAGTTCCTCCAACTGGCACATATCTCAGGCCTGCATCTCCGTGAGTGAAAAGTCCCTCAGGATCATTTGCAAACGCTGGCTTCATCAGCTGCCATCGCATCTCGATATCTTCAGGCTGTCTTGTTTTCTCGAAGGTGAAAGAAGTCTGCGGAGCGTGCAGCGTTTTTAAGGCGAAGGGCTGGATCTTCCCATCCGGTTTTCGAATGATGGCATGTTCGACGACGCCGAAATTCCCCTCACCAAGAATGGGTCCTTTTTCAATCACTTCGCCATAAAGCGTATCGCCCTGATAAATTTGCGCGATGGGGACGATCGGTGGATGCTCAGACCCAGTTGCCGCAATGAATGGAAGCGCAAAAGCAAAAGCGAGAAACGCTAAAAGCTTGAGGCGCTGAGCGAATGGCTGGACCATGACGACTTATCGGTCAGATCCAGTGAAAATATGAAGATGCGACTGATTGGGTTTAAAACTTCTGGCTTTCAGCCCAGAAGTTCTGCAAAAGCGCGTTTCGTTTATCCTTAGGAGAGACGTCCTGAGCATAATGCTGCGCGGTCTGCACCGTAGGCTTTGCTACCGCCAAAAGTTCAGCGGCAAGTTCCGGGTTTCCTTTCGGCGGAGAGAACTGGCGAAGTTTGACGGCTGAACGTCCAAGCATGAGCGCCGTTCCGGCTAAATGGAAATAGGAATCGTAGGTTTTAGGATCCACGGAAATGCGGGCAATGAGAAGCGCCTGGATCTCAGCAAGCTTTTGAATCGCATCGAGAGATTCGCCGAGTTTTGATACGTCCCGAAGATTGATCTTCTCCAGGCTTTGATCCACCCAGACGCGACCGGGCGCAAGATCGTCGGAGACGCGAAGGCTTCGCATGGAGTTCTTGAAATCCTCGCGAGCGGCATTTCCAATTTCATTCACGGGGTAATCCAGAACAAAAGTCTGATGCGTGCCGCGAGCCGTGATCATGACAAAGCGATCCTGGCCGCGCCGATCGTTCTGCGCGCTGATGTAGAGGCCTTGAAGCTGTTGATCAGGCGAGAGTGCCTTGTTGCTGACTTTCACCCAGTCCAGGCTGAGTTGAGATGGGCGCACTCGGCGAAGAGCCTCGATATGACGGCCGAGAACGTCTGAGCGAACGCTCAGGCAATGCGGAAGCGTGCCCAGCGACTCCCAGAGATGAAGCACGCAACGCTCGATCTCGGTTCGGTCATAAAGCTCTTTTCGCGAGGAGAGCGGGCTCTTTGGCCCCTCAAAGGTTACACGGACCTGGCTGTCCCAGCGAGCGGTGATCTCGCCTGCAAAGCGCTCAGGCGGACCTTTTTCATAAGGAAGGTTTAAGAAAACGGCTTTGCCACGGAAAGACTGAGGCCAGGCTCCCAGCGAGTAGAAGAATGGCATCACGGCCCAGCGGTCTTTTTCAATTCCAGGTTGAGCCTGATCGAATCCTGGGAAGAAGGCTTCCCACTCAGTGGCCTTTGCGCTCATTCCCACTGGGTGCAGCGCAATGGAGGCGTAAGCGATTGCCAGGGCCGCGAAAAAAGATGAAAGCGTCAAAAAAATGCCGACACTTTGAGTGGTCGCGCTGACGGGTTGGGATTGCAAAAGCACCGGAGTAAAAGAGAGCTTTCCCTGACTTTTAAGTCCCCAGATTTTCTCGCCCAGCGTGGTTCCCAGGAAAAATTTCTGAGCGCCCCAGGTCATCGCGACAAAGAGCAGAAGTAGAAAAAATGTCGTCGTGCTTGGCATCGGAATCCATCGCAGAGCCGCAAAAACCACGAAAAAAGCGCTGGCTCCGATTCCAAGATCCAGGAGCGCGGCCAGGAACCGGTACGATGCGGACGCGGGAATATTGTAAACGCCTGCGCCTCGGACATGAGCGCTGCGGGTCGGGCCATTATGCATAGGTTGCGAAGTGATCCTTGGAGACATTACACTTATGATAATGATCCCAGTTCAGCTGCTCAATGGAAATCAAACAATATGAACTTTGACTTAGCATCCGTTTTTGGAACCTTGCTTGGCATCGCCGGGATTGTGGGCGGACAATTGCTCGAAGGTGGGCATATCCACCAGATCATCCAGTTCACGTCCGCGCTGATCGTCTTTGGCGGAACCCTGGGCGCCATGTTTCTGGCCTATCCGATGAGTGATATCCGGCGTGCGTTTTCGATGATCCCCAGTATTTATCTTGAGTCGCATGCGGACGTGGGACCTGTGATCGAGGAAATCGTCAAGGCCGCAACGATTGTCAGAAAAGAGGGGCTTCTGGCGGTTGAGCCCGTGCGGATCACTTTTAAAGATCCTTTATTTAAGAAAAGCATCAAGTACGTCATCGATGGTTTTGAGTCCAATACGGTCCGCGAGATCATGGAAACTGAGATCGAGCGCGGATTTGAAGAGGATGAGAACGCTGCAAAAGTATTCGAAGGCGCCGGTGGATTTGCCCCGACGATCGGGATTTTAGGAGCGGTTCTTGGGCTCATTCACGTCATGACCATGCTCAATGAGCCAGCAAAGATCGGCGAAGGGATTGCGGTCGC
>JBJMMA010000122.1:0-8851 GCA_045805065.1 Bdellovibrionia bacterium
ACCGAGCTTTCCTTCCCGGATCTGCGCAATCAAAGCATCGCGACTGATCGGTCCGATGATTTCGTTCAACGATGTGCGAACCAGCCACTGATCATCCGTCATGCTCTCATACCTCGAAGGCCCGAAGCGTTCGTTCTTCGGCCTTTAAGAAGCTCTGGATTGCCTCATGGTCGCAATGCTTGAAGTCTTTTGGCTCGCCCCAGAAAATGAACTTACCGTTGTAAAGAAACGCGATCCGGTCAGCGACAAGAAGCGCTGATGGAATATCATGGCTGATGACGATCGAAGTGAGTTTGAGTTCGCTCTTGAGCGTCGCGATCAGATCATCCACCGTTGTGCGAGTCACCGGATCAAGACCCGTCGTTGGCTCGTCATAAAGCAAAATGGATGGCTCACGGATAATCGCGCGCGCAAGACCCACGCGCTTCTTCATACCGCCTGAGATTTCGTTCGGGTATTTTTCGTAGCCCTTGGTCATGCCCAGGTGACTGAGGGCATCGGTGACCTTTTTGCGGATGACGTCTTCGGAAAGATCCGTGTGCTCCCAGAGCGGGAACGCGACGTTCTCATAGATCGTCATATCGTCAAAAAGCGCCGAGTTCTGAAAGAGCATTCCAAACTGCTCGCGATGGCGCTGAAGCCCCCAGCGATCCAGCGTCGACATATCGGTGCCCGAGACCATGACTCTTCCGGAATCAGGCTTCAGGAGCCCCAAGATCAGCTTGATCGTGACGGACTTTCCCATCCCCGATGGGCCCAGGATGTAGGTCAACTTCCCCGCTGGAAACTCGATGCTGACATCGTTGAGAATCTTGTCCGCGCCGCCACGAAACGACTTATAGACGTTCTCAAGTCTGACGACGCCTTTTTGTGATCCTGAATCGTTACCCATCTATTCTTTGTACCCGACTCGAAATAGAAGTCAAAAGCTCATACGGAATCGTTTCAGCGGCCTCCGCCTGCTCCCAGGGATCGATATTCGGTCCCAGGAACTCTGCCCAATCCCCGACCTTCGTCTCCATTGGACATTCGACTGCGCATAAATCCATACTGACCCGGCCCAGAACGCGCATTTTCCGTCCTCGGAGCCAGACAAACCCCTTACCACTGAGCATTCGGGAAATGCCATCCGCATAGCCTGCAGCCAGGGTGGCAACCTGAATGGGCTCATTGCCCTTCACTTTAAAAGTCGCCCCATAGCCCACGGCTTCGCCGGCCTTGAGCCTGTGCCGATGAACGACCTGCGCTTCTAGAGTGAGAACCTGCTTGAGACCCTTGGCCGGAGCCCCTTTCCAGGGAGGCACTCCGTACAAGGCAAGCCCTGGTCTTACGACGTCCGTCAGGTCTTTCAGGCCCCAATGCTTTTGATTCCAGATCGCGGCACTGTTGCCCAGATGGAACTGAGTTGCAGGCAGTGCCTCACCGAGCTCGCGCTTGAGCCAGATGAACTTCTCTTTTTGCGAAAGACTGACTTTCGAATCCGGATCCTCGCTCATGACAAGGTGGCTGAAAACCCCGGCAGGATGCTCGACCGCTGGGCGATTTCTCAAGGTCTTGGCAACCGTGGGTGCAGAGTTCAGGCTCATTCCCAGTCGGTTCAGTCCTGTATTGAACTTGAGCTCATAAGCGATTCGCGCAGGCCAGCCACCCTTTAAGAAAGCCTGCCAGTCCTGGTCGGAGGCAATCACTGGCGTGACATTGAACTTTTCGCAAAATTGACCCTTCTCGTCAGACCAGGGGATGGCCCCCGAGAAAACGATCAGCTTGACGCGCTTTCCATCCGCCCCGAGCTCTTTTCTGAGCTCCTTGGCTTCTTCAAAGGTCGCCAGGCCAAAGCCATAAAGCGCCGGCATCTGGAGAAGCTGGCGGGCCGCCCAAGTAGCACCATGGCCGTAAGCATCGGCTTTGATCATGGGAAGAATCGACTGATTGGGAACCTGGTCTTGAATGACTTGATAGTTATTGACCAGGGCCCTTGCGTCTCGCACGGCTCGGATTCGATCAAAGGTCGAAGCTGTCGAAAAACTAAAGAAAGAGGGCTGTCCGTGACTCCGAGTCTTCGCCATGATATGAATTTTACCAGTAGTTATGAGTGCCTCACAACACGTTTTGATCCTCGGCACTGGAATCGCTGGCCTCAGTGCGGCCCTGAAATTTGCTGATCGAGCAAGGGTTACCCTTGTCTGCAAAGCGGATCGTGCTGAAGGATCCACTCGCTATGCCCAGGGAGGCATCGCCTCTGTCTGGTCCAAGTCAGACAGTTTTGAACAGCATGTGCAAGACACGCTCGTTGCTGGCGCAGGCCTTTGTCATACTGACATCGTCTCGCTGACCGTTCGAGAAGGCCCCGCACGTGTTCAAGAGCTGATCGATTTAGGCGTTGCCTTTACTCGCTCGAGCACCCCGACGGCCGATCCAACTGAAACGTTTGACCTCCATCGGGAAGGCGGTCATGGTCAGCGTCGCATTCTTCATGCCGACGATCTGACCGGCTGGGAAATCGAGCGGGCGCTTTTAGCTAAAATCGAAGCGCATCCCAATATCACGGTGCTTGAGCACCATGTGGGAATCGATCTCATCACTGAGGGAAAAGTTTTTAAACGCTGGCGTAAACCTGGCCGCTGTCTGGGCGCCTATGTTCTGAATTCCCAAACGGGCGATGTGGTCACTCTTGCTGCTGATGTCACTGTTTTAGCCACGGGTGGCGCGGGAAAAGTTTATCTCTATACTTCCAATCCGGACACTTCCACAGGGGATGGGATCGCGATGGCTTATCGCGCGGGCGCGCGCATTGCCAACATGGAGTTCATGCAGTTTCATCCGACCTGCCTCTATCACCCAAGCGCCCGCACTTTCCTGATCACGGAAGCCTTGCGCGGCGAAGGTGCTGTCTTGAAGAACCTCGCAGGCGAAGAATTCATGAGCAAGCATCACGCGATGGGATCCCTGGCTCCTCGCGATATCGTCGCACGCGGAATCGACTCTGAAATGAAGCGTACCGGCGATAAGCATGTGTGGCTCGACGCCACTCACATCCCTGAAGACAAGTTTCGTTCGCACTTTCCAAATATTTTTGAAGTCTGCCGAAAATTTGGAATCAATCCCTCTACGCAACCCATCCCCGTTGTTCCGGCGCAGCACTACACTTGCGGCGGAATCCAGGTCGATCAATACGGACAGACCGCAATCGATGGCCTTTACGCCGTTGGCGAAGTCGCATGCACGGGCCTTCATGGCGCAAACCGCCTGGCCAGCAACTCACTTCTTGAAGCCGTTGTTTTTGCTCATCGCACTTTTGAGAATGCATCGACTCGCTGGCTCAGCGCCAACTCCCCTGCCGTATCGACCACACTTCCCCAAGGCTTGCCTGAATGGGACGTAGGACATGCGGTTGAAATCGAAGAGCAGATCGACATCACAGCCAACTGGCTTGAGATCCGCTCACTCATGTGGAACTACGTCGGAATCGTCCGCAGCGAACAACGCCTCGAGCGCGCCAAACGTCGCATCGATTTATTGAAAGCTGAAGTCAACGCCTACTACTGGGACTTCTTGCTGACTAAAGACCTCATCGAGCTTAGAAATCTCCTGACCGTCGCCGACTTGGTTGTCCAAAGCGCCATTCTGCGCAAAGAAAGCCGCGGCTTGCATTACACCGTCGATTATCCCGAGCGCGATGACCGCAATTTTTTGCGTGATACTGTTTTATAAAGCCGGAGGCTTGCCCGGCCTAATGATGCAAAAACTGATGATGAGCATGACAAACAAGCGCTAAGTTTTGAAGCTCGTTTGCGCCACCATCAATGATAGACTTGATATGATGGATTTCAAGCCAGCGTTTTTCTGCGCATCTCTTTCCATTCACGTCTTTTAAAGCACACTGTCCTTTGTCACGAAGTCTCACCGCATGCTTAAGTTTTGCAGGGATATACCTAGTCCTTTGATGAACCTGTCCCGGGACAGGTTGTAATGACGGTTGTAAAGAAGGAACAGGCTGAGTCTTATCCTGTGCCGCTGCCTGTGAACGCACTGAAGCCTGCGCAAACTTGGCTTGAGCTCTTTCAGCCTTTTTCTGTAGGTCCATCTTTTCAATATAAAGATCTAGCGCAGCCTGAAGAGCGACTTCCATTTTAGCGGCTTTTCCAGATTGAGAAGAAACCAGGTCCTGAACACGCTTAAGTTTTTCATGAAGCTCTTCGGAGATTCCTAACTTAAGTTCAATCCGCTTCTCAGAAACATATCTTGCACTCTCTTGAACCTGCATTTCAGGTAACGTCTTAGCAATTTCTTTCTCAAGAGCGCGCTTAGAGAGTGATGCCGCGGCCATCAACCACTCATTCTGATTTTCTCGAGTCAGAACTGGTGCAATCATCCTGGCATTTGAAACTGTAATCTCTTGTTTGCGAATCATCTTTTGAAGCTGCGGCACTTCTTTTGATTTTCTAGCGATAGTAATCAGGTTGTAACTGACACTTTCAGAAAGCCTCAAACCTTGTGTGGCGTACTCAAACAAGCTTTTATATCCAAGATCTCGATACGCTTTATAGATATCAATCTCTTGCAAAACAGCGATCAGATCACTCTCCGCGCGGAGATAAGTCTTTGCAGCTTGAACCGCTCTCTCATGAAGTACTTCAGAAATCTTTTTCATGAAGCATGCTATAGCATGCGTTTTTTGAGGCCATTTGCTGGCTTCATGTTAAGTCAATTTTGTATTTTTGAAATTTTTTGAGACTTACTCTGAAGCGGGCGCTCTCAAGCGGAAAGAGCCGCTATTGGCTGAGTTTTAAATACTTATTGAAGACCCTCAAAAGTAATCGTGAAAAAACCTGTCAAATATTTTTCAAAACTTTTTCGCGCGATCACCCAAGTTTTTTGCTAGGCCCAAAGTTCATCAGTAAGACTCAATCCATCCCACCTGAAAACATCCGCCCTGTTTGCAGTAAGCCGAAGCACCTTTTCCAGATGGGTCCACAGTCGTCCAACCCACTTTTGCGCAATCGTGCTTCAGGCAAGCGATATGAACCGCTCCGTTGGGAGAATAAGTCGTCCAACCCTCAGTCATGCAATCGCCATCACAACGAGTCTGGCTCACCATGACCTGCGCCTGACGATCCATCGTGTACCATCCACTCACAAAGCATCCGCCAGGCCTGCACTGAGTGTAGTGCTCCACCCCTTGCGTTCCGCCAGCGATCCAGCCCGACACATTACAACCATCGCGATAGCATTGATAGTCCGTGAACGTTTGACTCACTGGATCCGTACGAGTCCAGCCGCTCTTGAGACAATCGCCATCCCAGCAACTGACATCCTGGACGGCAAATGCATTGAAACTGCATAAGAGAATTGCCAGAACAGCGACTCGGAGTTTCATCATTTCATAGAGGTAGAGATCTCGCAGCTAGTTTGCAAGACGCGCTCAGCCAAACAAAGCCTGTCCCGGGACAGGCTCAAACTCAACCGAGTTGCGAAAGCTTCACTAAAGAAAGAAACTTCACACCGACCTGCGCAAAGGCCTCAGCGCCACCTTGCTCGCGATCCACAACCGTAAGAACAGCCTCAGGTTTGTAACCCGCGGCACGAAGGCGCTCAATGGCCTTAATGCTGGATCCGCCCGTCGTCACGACGTCTTCAAGAACGATCAAAGAAGCGCCGGGAGCGAGGTTTTCCGTTCCCTCAACATAGCGAGACGTACCGTGGTCTTTGGCTTCTTTGCGAACAATATAAGCAGGCCATTTCATTCCGTGTCGATAGGCGGCAAGCGAGACAGCCGTGGCGATCGGATCGGCGCCCAACGTTAAGCCCCCCACTCCACCAACATCAATTCCAGACTGCTTCAGCACATCCACGGCAAGCTCACCGATCAGATGCGCGCCTTCAGGGTGAAGCGTCGTCACTTTCATATCGATGTAGAATGAGCTCTTTTTTCCCGAGGCGAGAGTGAAATCGCCTTTGCGGTAACTCAGCTTTTGAATCAGGGCAATTAAGTCGCGAGTGAGTGCTGCTTGATCCATTCTTCAAGATCCTCAAAGACCTGCTCTTTTCCGATCTCATTGAAGGATTCGTGAAAGAAGCCAGGATAGGTTTTTAACTGCTTATCACTAATCTTCAAAGAGCGGTAGAAGTTCAATCCTGCATCAGGATTGACGATCGGATCATCCATCGGAACGATCGCAAGAAGTGGATAAGAGAAGGGTTGATCTTTCTTAGCCATCTCGGCCATCGAAGCCTGCATTCCCAGGAAAAGCTTAGGCGTGATCTTGGGATGAACCAGACGATCCTTCACGTATGTTTCTTGAACCTCGCGATCATGCGAGAGATGAGAAACATCGAACTCGGTTTCCATCTGAAGATTTCCCCAGACACGCGAAATCGCCATGGCAGCAAACTTCTTCACAACAGGAACCGGCATTCGCAAGCTGATCAAGGGAGACGATGCGGTTGCCGACTTGATGGGAAGCCCGGGATGGCGATACATCATTCCAAGCAGGATCAGTGAGCCCATGGAATGACCCAGGACATGGATCTCGGATTTCCCATAGCGCTTCATCAGCTTTTCATCGAGCTTTTGAATGGCCAGTGCGAGATCGTTTTCGTAATCCGTAAAGCGACTCACATGCCCGCGAAGCCCCTCCGAGCGGCCGTGTCCGCGATGATCAGGCGCAACGACCACATCGATCGAGTCTTTTAGATAATGCGGAAAATGGAGATATCGGCCACCATGCTCGCCGATTCCGTGAGCAATGACCAACGCCCGATGACCGGTGCCTTCCGTCGGATTTTTCTTCTCAAAGGTAGCGGAGAAAATCTGCGCAAGCCCATCGACTGAAGGATAGGTTTCCCACTCATAGGTCCAATCCTCAGGAAGAGGCGGAAATCCCTTAGGTTGCAAAATCCCTTGCACCGAAGTCTTTGATGGCATGCGTGCGACCCCCAAGCCGACCTTTACCTCAACTTTTACTTGGAATCGACGTAACTTTCAATCGATCGGCGAGCGGATTCGGTCAAACGACTGAATCGGAAACTGAAGCCGCGGCCATCTTCAAGCATGCGGACAATCGTCCCTTCGGCAACGAAAGGCTTGAACTCAGCCTTTTTGCCCTTCTCGTCTTTTGCAGGGCTGACGTTGAGCTTGATTCGACTCCCCACGTCACCCGGGATTTTGTCCGTCAGCACTTGCATTCCGCCGATACTGATATCGCGGCAGACCGCAACTGCCACGTCGCGATCATTGGAGAGAAGAATACGTGCAAGCATCGGCTTACGTGGCGTTCCGCGCTTGTCGGTCTTTTTTGCAGAAGCTTCAGTACTCAGGCCAGCGCCAGCACGGGCGCTGCGAAGCGCAGCCGGACGCACCACGGAGGTCGCGCCTTTGAGCTTCGTTTGAAAGGCTTCAACTTTTTCAAGCCTCTCCCACCCGGTCATTCCGTCGCGCCAGACAAAGACACGGGAATCGATCTTGCCCGAGGTAAGATTGTCTTCCACTTCGCTGAGTGAAAACGGACCAAATTGAGTCTCATTGAAATAGAGATACCAGACCTTCTGATCCACATCGTCTTCTTTAGGAGGTGCAGGAGGTGCGGCCTTCTTTACTTGAACTTTGCGGGAGCGCTCGGCGACTTCCTCTCGAATGGCTTTGCTTGGCTCATGCGGAACTGCGGCCTCAAACGGCGGCGTATCGCAGATGCGTTGCCAGTTCTTCTGACCCTTGCGCCAGACGTAATGAGCCCAGCTCACTTCCTGTCTTACGACCTTTCCGTGAACATCGGCAGCCGTAAGTGGACCGATCCAGCTCTTACCCAGAGCGATGAACCACTGCGGAGACTGGTCTTCAAAAAGGATCTTGCCTGTATTTTCCATAGTTGAATTTTAATGAGCAATTCATCCCTCGCCAAGCGGAATGATCACCTCGTCCTCCCAATCATTGGCTATTCAGATTTACTAACAATACGCGTTAAAAACTTTGGCCTGCTGGCGCTGCCTGCGACGTTTGAATTGCTTGAGCCTCAGGTGCAGCACCTTGTTGCTGTGAACCATTCTCAGGCGCAGTTTGAGAAGCATTGACCGCTGCCATGTCCTGCTGTCTTTGAGCAAGAAAGGCTTGTTGCTGATCAATCAAACTCTGCTGCTGAGCCAGCGCCTGGCGCTGTTGCTCGAGCATGTTCAGATGCTGCTGAACTTGATCCGGACTTTGAAGGCCCTGTAGGTTCTGCGCCATCTGTCCCATGTTATTGACCTGAGGCATCTGGGCTGAGGCTGGGTCACGACCGTCAATGGTCACACCAGGCATCGGCATTCCCACCTGCACCAGGCCGTTTTGAGCCTGCTGTTGCTGAAAGCTGTAGGCAGCCGCGGCTTGATCCGCGAGTTGGTTCTGCTGAGCGAGCTGTGCCTGAAGCTCAGGCGACATTTCCTGCTGCGCCTGTTGCAAAGGAGCTCCCATCTGAGCAGGGTCTTGTGCATGCGCTTCTGCATGAGCTTGCGCTAAATTTTGCTGTTCCTGCTGATCACGATTTTCTACGGGAGCATCAGCACTTGCCACTTGAGCAGGAGCAGCCTCGGGAAGTTTGAGTTCGATTTTCTTTTTCGGCTCAGTCTGCGCGGCAACGACTGGCGCTGCTGGAGCATCAGCGATTTGGTCAAAGATAGCGCGATACTTCGCACGGTCTTCGGCCGATGCAACGCTCTTTGCGGTCTTGGCATCAAGGAATCCGCAAGCCGGGCCCACTTTGAAGACCGATCCTTTATCGAGGTAGCCATCGCGAATGCCTGCGATCACGAGTTCCGGCTTGATCTTTCCGTTCGAGACATAGCGCTGCATCTCGGCTGAGTTGAAAGTATAAGGATA
>JBJMMA010000123.1:0-17063 GCA_045805065.1 Bdellovibrionia bacterium
CTGGCTGGAGAAGAACGCTGACCTGTTTGATGCTGAGAACCCAAAGTACAACGAGTTTCATCTCGTCAGTGCGTGGGAGCATCTTTCCTATTACGATCTCTTTCCAATGCCCTATGAGAAGCTGAAAAAGATCGTCGCAAGGGTCTCCGAGAATCCGGTGATCCGAAAAAGCTCGCCTCAGGTAGTGCGTCCGAAATAACCAGGACTAGCCTCAATCTGATCATCTGTCTAATTCTTGGACTGCCCTTGAGCAATGAGTCTGAAAGGACACGATTTCTTCAAACCGCGTCCTTTCAATACTTTATATAGAAAGGCCAGAATCTTTCATTCTGGCATAAAACCCGCTCTATCTAAGCCAAAAGATGCTTTCTATATGATTTGATTTGAAAGAGTTTGAGGAGAGAGTTTTATGACAAAGAATCGGACCCTGCTTTTTCTGGCAATCCTCGCAGCTGGAAGCTCCTATGCTCATCCGAAACAGAAAGCCAATCCAAAACTTCTCCAAGAACTTAGACTCATGGCCAGGGACTCTTATGCTGATGCAAAGAACTTGGCCGGAGAGGCCGACGCAAACAGAAAGCCCTTGGTCTGCTTGTTGGCTGAAGGACCTGTTTTAGCCGCCGAAGCATTCACTACGGCTGTCGTCGCTGGCGCAAAAGGAATGGCGGCCGCGATCAAAGGTTCGAGCAATCCAAACTCCCTTTCTCCCCCAGTCGATTTGATCAACAAGTCTGACGCTCAAAAAGCGCAAAGAGAATTGGCTCCGATTGTTGCTCAAATCAATGCGAGCCACAAAGAGGGCGAGCTCATCACTCTCGAGAAGATCAAAAAGAACTTGGCTCTTTTGAAAGCCGAGAAAGACAAGGTCCTGGCGACAGAAGTGAGCGATAGTTTTAATGACTCAGTGAAGGAGCAGCTGACCTGCAAATCCTTGTCGAGAAAAAGAACGGCGAAACTGGCTCAGATTGCGGTCACTGAATTTGATTATCTATCCACCGTATATCGGGCTCTCAATGGCGGATTTACTCCCCGTCTTTCGGCTGATCCCTATGAGCGCGATCAAAACTACGAAGGCATCCTCTCAGACCTTCATTTCATGAATTACGACGATCTGGACTCTCCGGTGGCTGATATTCGTCAAAGCAACCGCATGACGGCGTCTACTCGCTCGCAAGAAGGCTCAGCAGGATCGGCCCAGGAGACATCAAGCAAGGCCGCTTCAAAAGCAAGCGTTGCACAGTAAGCTGAGTCACTCCCTTTACGCAGCTGCAGGAAGTCCGGAAGGAGACCTGCACGTCTGAAAGTCGGACAGGCCTGAATCATCTGTTCCCGAGATCTTTGGACTTTTTCAGGCACAGGTCCTGCTCAGGTGAGCGCCCCTATGCGTATCGCCTCACCTTTAACTACCGAAGCCCATCCCGTCTTACAATGGATCGAAGTCGCAAGCTCACTCCAGCTCCCAAGCTTTCACATCATCGGACTAGCCTCTCCTGAAGTCGCTGAAGCACGCGAGCGCGTTCGAGCCGCGATAGAGTCCTCGGACTTTGAATTTCCTCGAAGACGGATTGTGATCAATCTCTCCCCGGCTTCAATCCGTAAACGCGGAACGGGTGCTGACCTTGCGATGGCGATTGGGATTTTACAGGCAGGGCTTTCCGAAGATGATGAGTCGCTGAGTCGTTTTCCCCGAGGGATTGTTGCCAGTGGCGAGCTTGGGCTGGATGGTCGCGTAAAGCCCGCAGGCAAAGTCATGCGCACGCTCTATGCGGCCTGGGAAGCAGGAGCCGAGATCGTTTTTCTGTCTCCTGAGGATCATGCTCAAGCTCTACGTTATCTGCCGTTGCTGGAGCGGCTGGAGCGTTTCAGAACGCCAATGCCTCAGCTCATCTCTGTCGCAAGCCTGACGGATGCCTGGGATTTTATCTTAGGGAATGATGCTTCGGGTGCGAATCTCGCTCTATCGCCCAAGGCAGGTTCCCTGTTTTCTTCGTCTCCACTGGATGCCGATGATCTTCTCCCTTTAAGCCCTGAAATTGAAAAATGGGTCAGGATCGCAGCGCTTGGTCTTCATCACCTCTTGCTATTGGGCCCGCGCGGAGCTGGAAAGAGTCATGCTTTTGAATGGCTCATCAAGCTTCAGCCTGAGGCATCAGCTGAAACCCAAGTCAGGCAGATCCTGATTCGCGAGCTCTCAGGCCTTGAAAATGAATGGCTAGGGAGCGGCCCTCCCGTCAGGCGCGTGGGAACTCAAGTCAGGGCCCAAGCCCTTTGCGGAGGAGTGGTTTCCGGTGGAGTCAGGCCCGGTGAGTTTTCACTCGCCCATGGCGGGCTTCTCATCGCCGATGAACTCCCCGAATGGCCGCGCGACAGCCGCGAATCACTCAGAGAGCCCTTGGAGCGAGGAAAAGTGTCACTCACCCGAACCCAGGCCACAGCCGAGCTTCCGGCGCGCTTTATCTTGGCTGCAAACGGAAACCTTTGCCCTTGCGGAGGCTGGCCAAGGCTACTTCGAATCGGACATGAGGGCACAAATGCCAAGCGCTTTCCCTGCATCTGCAAAGACTCGGAAGTCAGCACTTATCTGAGAAGACTCTCAGGCCCTGTCTTGGACCGAATCGACATCATTCAACTGGTGACTCCATCGAGCCGTGAGCCGGGCTCCCAGCGAAATGAAATGAATGCGCAGGAGCGGTTTCAGACTTTTCGGGAGAGAACGGCGCAGGCTCAGGAGCTCGGCGAAAAAACGTGGGGAGTTCCGCCGGGATTGTTGGGGCCGTCTGAGATCGAAGCCATTTTGAAAGAGCATCCCGATTGGCGAGAAGTCCTTAATCGCCGAAAGAACGTGGGAATGAGATCCAGGCACAAGATCGTTCGTGTCGCACTGAGTCTGGCGCTCTTTGAGCGAGTGGAGTCTCAAGGTTCCGAGCATGCCCACCCTTTGCCTACAGAGAGGCACTTTGAAGAGGCGTTCTATCTCAGACCCGAAGGAATCAATTTGCATGGGCACCAGGAATAGGCGACGGAATTGATCTCCATAGGTTTGACCCGGCTGATTTTAACAGTTACCATTTAAACATGGCAACTACAGGCGCCCAGATTCTGACCGTTTCAAGTCGAGAAGCGGACTGCAAGTTCGGAAAAATCCTGGCCCTGAATAATTCGCTCCAGTACCTGGAAGCGGTGAACGCCTTTGAGATTCAACGAATCCTGGAGAAGAATTCGCAGTCGGTCGTGCTCCTGGACTACGACTCCTTCAAGGGAAGCCCCCATGTCCTGGATATCTTATCCAAGTATGCAAAGCCTTCTCTTTGCTTCAGCATAACTGATGATGGCCTCTCGGATCGTCCGGAGCTGATCAAGTACCCATTTTTTGGAAACTACGTTCAGCGCCGTTTTGCTGATCCAGCGCCCACCTTCTACTCAAAGCTTTTGGGAGCCACAATCCGGCCCGAACTTGAAGGACTGAAACCCTACTTTGCACACGACACCAAAATCAATCGGATTGAAATCAAGCGCTCAAGCCATAAATCCATGGCCATTGAAGCGCTTCAAAAAACACTCACCAATCGTGGAATCAAAGGCCGACTTGCGACTCTGGTTGCTCAAGGCGTGGATGAGCTGATTCTCAATGCGATTTTCGATGCCCCCTACTCCGCTAAAGATCAGACTCGCCCGAGACATAAATCCTCCCGGGATCTCGAGTTTGAGATGGCTGGACAAGACGTTGTCATCGTTGAGATGGCAGCTTCGGATCAGTACATGGGAATCTGCGTGATCGATCAGTACGGATCCATCGACGCTCAGAATGTATTTCAAGGTCTCAAGCCTTACCTCACCAACGCGCCCTTTGAGCCGGATCCTTTCAAGGGACTCTCAAGTGGATTTGGCCTCGGCGGAGTCCTTCAATCCGGGCTCAATCTGAAGATCGCCAGCCAAACTGGCAAACGCACGGAAGTCTCGATCTTCTTTCCGGTCAACGGAAGCTTCAAAGAGTTCAGAACAAGTTTCCGCTTCTTCAGCGTTGTTGCCTAGACTTCGCCTAAACTTCTTTTACCAGATGCTCATTGATCAGCTCGCGTGCCATCGCAAGATCGAGCTGCTCCACGCGCTCCATGTTCTCGCAAAGCTTGCCTAAGATCTCAGCGTGCACAATCCCAGCAGCCAGAGCATTCCGATAAGGCGTGCGACTGAACGTCACCAGGGAGTACCTGGAAATGTATTTTTCCGGAAACTCACGCTGAAGAACGCGCTCAACCTGCTTTTCCAATAAAAAGCGCGGATCACTCACCTTATCACGCATCTCAATGAAGTTTTCGACCGCCATATCGGCAATGGCGTCCGCATCCGGCTTACGTGACTCGCTGAAACCCTCAAAGACCGCTTTCCAGGAAGATTCCTGATCCATCAGATCGCTGAGGATCGTGCAGTCCTCAAAGCCGCAATTCATTCCCTGACCGAAAAATGGAACGATCGCGTGAGCAGCGTCCCCGACCAGGGCCGCTTTATCCTGGATATTCCAAGGTGCGCATTTGACAGTGATCATCCGTCCCGTGGGGTTTCCAAAAAACTCTTCCTCGTAATGAGGAAGAAGCTTCAAAACATCAGGAAAGTTCGCGCTGAAAAAAGCATGAACTTCTTCACGACCGGTCAAAGACTCAAAGCTCACTTTGCCCGTAAATGGAAGAAAGAGCGTGCAAGTGAAGCTGCCATCAAAATTTGGAAGTGCGATGAGCATGAACGTGCCACGAGGCCAGATGTGAAGTGCGTTCTTCTCCAATTGATGAGAGCCATCCATTCCTGCCGGCAGTTGAAGCTCTTTATATCCGTAATTGAGAATTTCCTCCGAAGCGCTCGTCTGGGCCTTTCTCATCACTTCATCACGAATCATGGACGCTGATCCGTCCGTACCAATGACTCGGGCAACCGGAACAGATCTCATCTCATTGGATTTCTCATTCAAGACATTCAACGTGCTTGCGTCCGAGTCATAAGCCAGGACGCGTTCATTGAAATGAATCTTTACCCGGCCTGTACTCTCTGCACGGCTCATCAAGAGCTTATTGAGACCACCGCGTGAAATGGAATAGATGCAGTCCGAGTCTTCCTTGCCGTAAGGTTGGAATGTGAGCTCTCCAGCAATGGAGTGCATCATCCGCCCGCGCATCGGAACGGCCTCGTCCAAAACCTGCGTTTCCATTCCAAGTTGCTTGAGGGCGTGGAGCCCACGCACCGAAAGCGCGAGATTGATCGAGCGTCCCGCACTGATTGCTTCCCGGCGCATGTCAGGTCTCCGCTCAAAAACTTCAACCTCATGGCCTCGCTCAGCCAAAATCGCTGCCAGAAGCGATCCGACAGGACCTGCTCCGACTAAGGTCAATTTCTCATTTTGCGCTTGCGGCATGGTTCTCCATGATTTTTCCAAACTGGTAAACATCCATGAATGAATTGTAAAGCGGCGCCGGTGCGACACGGATAATGTCAGGCTCGCGGAAATCCGCGATCACGCCCGCATCGTTCAACTTCTTCAGAAGCTCACGCCCGCCGCTTCTCACTTTCAATGAAAGCTGACATCCCCGCTCCTGAGGATTGCGAGGCGTGATGATTTCGAACATTTCATTCGGCATGCCACTGAGCAGGAACTCAAGATAGCCTGTCAGAAGATCACCTTTTTGACGAATGGCAGGCATCGTTGCGTCATCAAAGAGCTCCATCGAGGCTCTGAGTGCCGCAAGTTGGAAAATCGGAGGATTGCTGAGCTGCCATCCTTCCGCGGTCTGAATCGGATCAAAGTCAGGACCCATTTTGAAACGCGTGTCCTTATTATGGCCCCACCATCCGGAGAAGCGTGGAAGATCCTTCTCCTTCACCCAGCGCTCATGAATGTAAACGCCAGCGATCCCGCCTGGGCCTGCGTTGAGATACTTATAGCTGCACCAGGCTGCGCAATCCACGCTCCACTCATGAAGCTTCAGAAGCAGATTGCCTACGCCGTGCGCGAGATCAAAGCCTACAAGACAGCCCTTCTTATGGCCTGCTTCGGTAATGGCCTGCATATCGTAGCACTGACCCGTGAGATAGTTCACATTACCTAGCCAGATGAGTGCGACTTGATCGCCTTCACGCTCAATCGTTGCAAGAATATCTTCTGTTCTTAAAGTCCATTCACCTGCACGGGGCTTAAGCTCGACGATCGCGTCTTTCGGATCAAAGCCATGAAAACGTGCTTGAGAAGCGACAGCATATTGATCGGAAGGGAAAGCTCCTGCTTCGGTAAGAATTTTAAAGCGGGTCTTCGTTGGACGATAAAACGAGACCATCAATAAATGCACGTTCACTGTCAGAGAGTTCATCGTGACGACTTCAGTTGGAAGCGCGCCCACGAGGCGCGCTGTGGAAGCAATCAGATTCTCATGATAGGGAAGCCAAGGGTGACGAGCGTGAAAATGCCCTTCGACTCCCAGCTTTGCCCAGTCATCCAGCTCCTGATTGATATAATCGCGAGCCTTCTTAGGCTGAAGCCCCAGAGAATTGCCGCAAAGATAAATTCCGGGTTTTCCTGATCCATTGGGAGCTACCGGGAACTGAAATTCATTCCTGAAGCGGGCCAGAGGATCCTTTTGATCCATTTGTTGCGCAAACTCAGCTGTTTTCTCAAATTTCATCATTTCCCTAACCACTCCCATGCGGTTTTCCAAAGCAATTGATTCTGGGTTTCCTGATCGAGCTTCATTGATTCGATGAGCTCGCCGGGTGAAAGTTCTCCGAGCGGGAATGGATAATCCGTTCCCAAGGCAACTCGATTGGCGCCGAAACTCTTGATCAAAACGTCAAGCATCAGCGGATCATGAACGAGCGAGTCGACAAAGAATCGACCCGCATACTCGCGAGGCGCGATTTTATTATCCACAGCGCAAAGATCCGGGCGCACATGAAACGCATGATCAATGCGGCCAAGAGTTGCCGCAAACGATCCGCCACCATGAGCAAAGCAGACTTTGAGTTTTGGAAGCCTTTCAAAGACTCCGCCAAAGATCATCGAGCAGATCGCAAGTGAGCTCTCAGCAGGCATTCCGACCAGCCAAGGAAGCCAGTATTTCGGCATCCGGTCTTGCGCCATCATATCCCAGGGATGAACAAAGACCGCGGCACCGAGCTCTTCGGCCGCTTGAAAGACCTCAAAAAGCGCAGGCTCATCGAGGTTCCAGCGATTGACGTGCGAGCCGATCTGAACGCCTGAGAGACCCAGTTTTTTTACACTTCTCTCAAGCTCTTTGACTGCAAGCTTTGGGTCTTGAAGCGGAATGGTCGCAAGGCCTGAAAAGCGACCCGGATGCTCGTTCACGACGCTTGCAACGTGATCATTGAGATACATCGAAAGATCAAGCGCGTCTTGAGGCTTAGCCCAATAGCCAAACATCACAGGAACAGTCGAGATCACTTGATGATCAACGCCATGGCGATCGCATTCTTCCATGCGAACTTTTGGATCCCAGCAATTGCTCTCGACCTTACGGAAAAATCGTCCGTCATCAAAAAGCATCCGAGCTTCATGCGCACCGCAGCCCGCGTGATCATACTGAATAAACCCGCCGTAGCCGTATTTCTCTTTGAAGCGAGGAAGCTCGGGCGGGAGGATATGCGTATGAATATCGACTTTTTGTGGAGTTGAGTGTTTCATCACTTTTTCGCGCTCGCATTCACTTGGCCTTTAACGCTCGCTTTAATTTCGCGATGGCCACACTTTTTACAGGTCGAACGCTCAGGATTTCCATAAAAGCGCTCAAACACAGGTGGCAGATCTTTCACGATATCTTTCAGAGGGATGAACTCGGAATGCATCTCGATCTTGCAGCTTGTGCAGTACCAGACAAAGCCATCCAACTCCCCTTCCCTGCGACGCCTCTCAATCACAAGTCCAACCGTGCCTGCGGGACGCTGAGGTGAATGAGGAACTTTTGGAGGCAGTAGAAAGATCTCGCCTTCTTTAATATGAAGATCAGAGAACTTTCCTTCATCATAAACTTTGAGAACGATATCGCCCTCCAGTTGATAAAAGAACTCCTCGCCTTCGTTCACATGATAGTCGGTGCGAGCGTTCGGGCCTCCGACTACCGTCACCATGAACTCCCGGTCCTGCCAGATCTGCTGGTTACCGACCGGAGGCTTTAAGAGATGGCGATGCTCATCGATCCATTTTTTGAAATTCAACGTTTGAAGCCGGCTCATTTGGAGTTCTCCGAAAGGACTGCGATGCATTTGAGCTCAATGGCGATTGGCGTGGGAAGAGCGCCGATCTCAAGCGTTGTGCGACAAGGTGGGTTTTCCCTGAAATACTCAGCCCAAAGCTTGTTATAGATGGGAAAATCCTTCTTCATGTTCGTCAGAAACACGGTCACATCCACGAGCTGTTCCCACGCAGAGCCACTTTCTTCAAGGATCGCCCGGACGTTTCTGAAAACCGAGTGACATTGAGCTTCGATATCGTAGGAGACGATATTTCCCTGCGCATCGAGCTCAACGCCTGGAATCTTTTTCGTGCCGCGCTCACGAGGACCTACACCCGAGAGAAAAAGAAGATTTCCCACACGTCTCGCGTGAGGATAAAGACCTACAGGCTCAGGAGCTCTGACTGAATCAATTCTTTCGCTTCCGCTCATTTCAATCCTTCTCCAAAATGGATACAGACATTCTTAGGCTCCGTGAAAAAGCGCAGGGCATCCCAGCCCCCCTCACGACCCACACCGGATTCTTTCACGCCGCCAAAAGGCGTTCTCAGATCGCGCATCATCCAGGTATTGACCCAGACAATTCCTGCATGAAGGCCTGCCGCGAAGCGATGCGCGCGATTCACGTTTTGAGTCCAGACGCTCGCGGAAAGTCCGTAGCGAGATTCATTGGCCCACCCGAGGACCTGCGCTTCTGAATCAAAGGGAATCAACGTTGCAACGGGTCCAAAGATTTCCTCCTGGTTGGTCCGGCATTGATTGGAGAGCCCTTCAATCAGAGTGGGTTCAATAAACCATCCGGTTTCACAGCGACCCAAAAGCTTGGCTCGTTTGCCGCCACAAAGAATCTTGCCGCCTTCTTTTTGAGCAAGCTCAAGATAAGAGAGGACCTTCTTGAAATGCGCTTCCGACACCAGGGCGCCTTGATCCGTTGAGGCATCCAGAGGATCGCCGACCTTGAGGGCGCGAACTTTCTCCACGAGCCGGTCGCGAAACTTTTCATAGATCGGTTTTTCGACAAAGATCCGGGATCCACAAAGGCAGATCTCGCCCTGATTGGTAAACGCCGCACGAACAGCCGTTGCAACGGCCTGATCGAGGTCCGCATCCGCAAACACGACGAAAGGATTCTTTCCACCCATCTCCAGCGAGAGCTTCTTGAAAACAGGTGCGGCCTCACGAGCAATCGCAGCGCCCGTTGCCGTACTTCCTGTAAAGGAGATCGCCTTGATCTCTGGATGAGATGAAAGCGCCGCACCTACTTTTGCACCCAGCCCGTGGACGATATTAAGAACGCCTGGAGGAAACCCAATGCGCTCGCAAACCTCGGCCAGTAAAAAGGCCGTCATAGGCGTAACTTCGGAGGGTTTTGCCACGACGCAATTGCCGGCAGCCAGAGCAGGCGCAATCTTCCAGGTAAAAAGATAGAGCGGCAGATTCCAAGGTGAGATGCATCCGACCACACCCAGTGGATCGCGGAGCGTATAGTTGAGTGCCGATTTTCCCACGGCATGGCACTCAGTCGAAAACTGCGTGATGGCATCCGCAAAAAACTCAAAATTCTGGGCGCTTCGTGGAATATCGAGACGAGTCGCCAGAGAGAGTGGCTTACCGTTATCAAGAGATTCGGCGCGAGCAAAGGCTTCCAAATTCGCACGAATTTCACCAGCGATTTGTCTTAACCAGGAACTTCTCTCTTCGGCAGGAAGAGAAGACCATGCGGGAAAAGCAACCTTGGCCGCCTCCACTGCTCGTGCAATGTCACTTGCATCGGAGTCAGGGATTTTCGAGTAAACTTTTGCTGTCGCGGGTTCAGGGTTATCCAGCCAACCGCCCGATAGAGCCGGGACAAATTCCCCACCGATAAAGTTTCGAATTTCGATCACAGGCTCTCCATATTTCCGGAGACGAGAGCTGCACGAACCGGCGAGGCGTCCCCTCCTTCGATTTTAAGTGGCAAGGCAACGAGCGTATAAATTCCGTCCGGCACCTGATCGAGAACGATTCCTTCCAGGATCGCCTGGTTGTTTCGATAGATGGCCTGATGCGCCTCAAGCCCTTTGGAATCTGCCGGATCCACGGAGGGAGTATCAATTCCCACCAAGACAACTTGCTTCCGAGCAAGCTCATCGATGAGCTCGGGCGAGAAGGAGTTGAAATCCCCGTTCCATTGATCGGGATCAGGAAATGATCCCGTTTTGAAAAGAACACGCGGGGCCTGAATTTCAATTCCGCGAAGATGCTCCAGGCCGATTCGCTCGCCCCGAGGCAAGGAAACAGAGACAACCTGGCAGCGCCCGAGATAATACTCAAGCTTTCGCTCATGGATTGCCTGGCCTTGGCCGTGATAATGATTCGGCGCATCCGTATGAGCACCCAGGTGAACGGTCGTCAAAACTGAGGAAAGAGCCAGGTGATCGCCCTGAGTAAAATCCATGGCGATTTTTCGCTCAAAGCTCTGGTCCCCGGGAAATACCGCGATGCGGTGAGAAATCAGCGGAGAAATGTCGTAAATAGTTGGTGTTTTCACGCCGGGCTCCCCATCCGGAATTTTGTACCCAAGTTCTGCCGCATTGTAAACTTTAGGCCAAGCCGCTATACCAAAAAGAGCTTATGAACCTATCCCCACTCGCTGAAACCCTTTGGCAGGCTCGAACAAGCGGAGCGCCCTGCGCCCCTTTGACAGAAACCCATCCCGATCTCACGATCGAGGAAGCCTACCAAATCTCAAGCCAGATCTTTCAGCGAAGGCTTGCTGGCGGCGCAAGGTCTGTCGGGCGAAAAATTGGACTGACTTCTCTAGCGGTCCAAAAGCAACTGGGCGTCGATCAGCCTGACTTTGGCTATCTGACTTCCGACATGCTGGTTCATACAGGTGGCCTTGTCGGAAAGAATGCGCTGATTCAAGGCCGCGCGGAAGGCGAAGTCGCTTTCATCCTGGGACGCGATCTCAAAGGGCCCGGACTGACTCGTGAAGACGTCATTGCAGCAACGGATCATGTCGTTGCCTGCATCGAGATCATTGATTCGCGCGTGAAGGATTGGAAAATCAAAATTCAGGATACGATCGCAGACAATGCGTCATCCGCGCTCTTGGTTCTGGGAAACATGCCCAAAAGGCTTCAGGACCTGGATCTCAGAATGGCGGGAATGACGCTTCGGATGAATGGCGAAGTCGAATCCACCGGCGTGGGCGCTGCTTGCTTGAACCATCCCGTAAACGCTGTGCTTTGGCTGGCTAACGCTTTGGGACAGCTCGGAGACAGCTTGAAAGCGGGCGATATCATTCTCTCAGGCGCTTATGGCCCAGTTGTTCCGTTTAACCCAGGTGATCACTGCGAAGTTGAAATCAGTGGCTTAGGCAAGGTGACTTGCTCGCGCGAGAAGCACGAAGAGGCATAAAGAGGCATCATGTCCAAGGCTCCATCACAAACCCAGGCACAAACCCCGATTCAAGAGTTTGCCCACATCGTCACTGACGCTTACTTCGGAGCGTACGAGATCGATAAGCTGACAGATCGCTCCCCTTTCTCCATTCCCGAGGCATACGCTATCCAGGCGCAGGGGCTTGAGATTCTCTACAGCAAAGGCGATCGCCGCGTTGGCTATAAGATGGGACTCACGTCCAAAGCCAAGATGAAGCAAATGGGCGTTCATCAACCCATTTACGGAGTTCTGACGGAGAAGATGCGCATCGCTTCAGGCTCGACTTTCGGCTTTTCAGGTCGAATTCATCCCAAGATTGAGCCTGAGATTGCATTTTTAATCGGAAAGGACCTCCAGGGAAAAGTCACCGCTGAAGAAGCATTGGCAGCTTGTTTGGGAGTCTGTGCTGCCATGGAAGTCATCGATTCCAGATACCGTAACTTTAACTTCACGCTTCCAGACGTCATTGCCGATAACTGCTCGTCGTCCGCCTTTGTTCTCGGAGAAACGATCAGAAAGCCCTCGGAAATCGACCTGGGAAACCTCGGGATGCTGATGGAGGTCAATGGCAAGCCAGTTCAGTTTGGATCATCCTCGGCCATTTACGGGCATCCCGCAGCCTCTCTAGCGGAACTCTGCTCAATGCTTGCGGAACAAGGCAAGGGATTGCACGCGGGAGATATTGTTCTTGCCGGTGCCGCTACCGCTGCGATCTCCATTGAGCCAGGCCAGGAGATCAAAACACTGGTCCAGGACCTGGGCTTTGTCAGCCTGAAGACTCGGATTGAGTCTTGAGAATATAGCCGCCGCGAAAGACCGTCTTCAGATTGCAGGAGAAGTTCTTCAGCTTCTTTCTCAGATGCGCAACGTGCGTATCGACCGTACGGCTTGTGACGACAGAATCTGGCCAGAGATCGCCTAGCAAGCGCTCACGGCTGATCATCTGATCAGGGTACTCGAGGAAATACTTCAACACTTGAAGTTCAACTTGCGTCAAATAAACCTGCTCTTCGCCCACCCAGACCTGGGAGGACCGGGCCTCATAGCGGAGATTGCCCAGGCGGATGTCTTCCTGGCCCTTGATATCGGCATCTCGTCTGCGGAGCCGAGCCCGGATTCTTGCGAGCAGCTCTTCTGAGTGAAAGGGCTTGCTGACGTAATCGTCTGCTCCCGCATCCAGGCCTTTGACACGGCTATCGGGCTCGCTCTCACCCGTCAGGATGATGATCGGGATGTCGCGCGTTCCCGGCTTGGAGCGCAGCTGTTCACAGACTTCAAACCCGGTCATTTCAGGCAAATGCAGATCAATGAGAATGAGGTCAGGCCTTTCAGCCGAAGCGATCTTCAATCCATCCTGCCCCGTATATGCCTTGAATGGCTGATAGTAAGGCGCAAGGGTACGAACGACTGCTTCGCAAAAATCCGTATCATCCTCAATCACCAACACTCGCTTCATGTCTAACCCGCTTTCGAGCACTCCATGGGCTTACAGCAATCATACAGCATTCAAAAGGATCGCAATTTGCCATTGCGAATTCGTGACGTACTTCTCATTGATGAAATGCCTAAGCTGGATTTCCGCCCGAGGTAAAACTTTAATTCCTATTCATTTATTCTGTGGGGTTTGATTCAAAACTCAACTGCAAAGTAGCGCTGATAGCGGATTTCGAGAAATTTGAGCTCAGCAAAACGAGCAGTGCTTGCACGTCGTTTTTGCCTACTCTCCAAGTGTAGCAAGCGAACTGGTATGGCAGTTGCTGAAGGTCCGCCGCAGGAGGAATTAAATTATGGCAAGACGTACTTTGAACACTTCGGCTAAGCGTAAATCCACCCCGACGGCTCGTCGTAGCCGCACCACCGTTGCTCGCAAGAGCACCGCAGGTGCTGCAACCACGACGGCTCGTTCGAACGTTCGCGGCAAGGCTCGCGCAACCACGACTGCAGCTCGTTCGACTGCAAAGCGTGGCTTCGCTGCCATGAGCCCACAACGCCGCCGCAGCATCGCTGCTAAGGGCGGACGCGCTCGCGCTGCAGCTTAAGGCTCGCATTTCAGCTTTCTCAAAAGCCCATCTGTCACCGACGCCAACGTCATGACAGGTGGGCTTTTTCGTTTTTCTCTCTCCCCTTCCTCAAAACTCCCTCCCAACATCCTGATTTTACTGACCATTAAAATACTTGACCAAATCAGGCAGAAATAATAAAACATTCTTAGGGATGTTAACTAAAATTAACATTCGGCAAATCAGGACGAGATTTTAATATTCGACCTATGAGGGAGGCCGATCCAATGAAAAATAAGTATGTGTCTCAAGTCATGGCAGTTCTATCAATCAGCGCAGCAGCAGTAGCGACCACAGGCTGCGGTTCGGCATCCGGCGGTGTCGGCAATATGCTCACCGGGATCCAAGTTCAGACCTATAATCAAAATGGCGACCTTTGGACCTCGATGACGTCCCAAATCGATACGGGCGCCATGATTTTGGCAGGCGTAACGATTCCGATCGTGAACCCGCATGAACCCGGCGTGGTTCTCGGACAACTTTCGATGCAAAGCAATCTTTGCAACCCAAATGGCATCTGCCAAGGCGGCGGCACGCTGACGATCGCCGTGAACATCACCCAAGTTTCCCACGCACAAATTTTGGATAACAAGCTTCCTAACGGAACGATGATTCCGGTTGGCCAGGCAGTCAACAACGCCATCGTTGCCCTTCCATTGGGCGGAACTGGCGGTAAGCTCTATGTCGCCTTCGGCCAAAACATCGCCATGCTTGGCGTTGCCCTTCCGTTCTCCGCTCTGGACTCGGTCGGACAATACATTCCGGGCGTGAACATCTTCCAGCCATTCGCTTCAAACGGTGTCAGCGGCATCATCGGCATGTTCACTGGATCCAGCGTGAAGACCACGGGTGTTGCTCTGTTCGTCGACTTGTCTAGCCTTTTGAAACCAAGTACTTCGACTCTTGCCGTGAACGCCCAAAGCTCTTTGAGCAGCGTTCGTGCACAAGCTTCGGTTCAATCGGCTGAAGTACAGCAAGTTGAGCCTCTGATCTTGGACGAAGTGAAGCCTTCCTACTCCAAGGAACAAGCTGTGTACTACAAGCTCTGGAAGCTCAACAACAGCCGTACCAAGCTTCACTTGAAGTAATCCTGAACTCCTGAAGTAACCGAAAACTCCGCTCGACCTGATGCGGAGGCAAGCCCGAAGGGACCGCGATTCCCCCTTCGGGCTTGCAGCTTTTTAGCGCCCAACGGCACGAAAGCTGCTTAATACAGCGACGTGATGCAGAATGCCGCGCAGCGGTTCGTCTACTCTCTCCAAATCGCGCTCCTAGTGGGGCTCTTAGGGCTTAGCTCCTGCGGCTCCGGAAAATCCGGCGGTACCCGTCAGGCCTTTGGAACTGCGCCCCGCGCAGAGGTTGAAGGCATCAACGATCTCGCATTTTTGCTCCGCAACTATTCGCAGGGAAAAACCTCGCATCCCGGATGGGCGGGATATTGGTGGCCTTATCTTGAGAATGGCATCACTGATGCCGCATCAAAATACGAGCAAGCCACGGGGCAAATCGGCGCGGTGAATTGGGAGCTCACCAATCATAGCGCAGGCTCTCCAGGGGTCATGCCCTGGTTTGGCCACTGCAACGGCTGGGCAGCCGCATCAGTCATGTTTGACGAGCCTCGCTCGGATCTCGTGCAAAATGGCGTACTCTTCACCGTCAGTGATCAAAAAGCGCTTCTCTCTGAGCTTGGTCAGGAAGTGCATCTCGATGCTTTTGGCTTGCGCGCGGATAGCGACAGCCCGGGCGATCCAGCACTGGAAGACATATATCCGAATCAGTTCTTTCTTGTTCTCACGAACCTCGTGGGCAAAGGACAATCGCTGATCATGGATCGCTACACGGGCTCTCAAGTCTGGAACCATCCGATTGCAGGCTACCGGGTGTCTCCTGTGACTCCCTCTGATAATTTGGGAGCGGATCCATCCGCACCTGGCGTCTACCGTCTGATGCTGACTACGCAGATCTGGTGGCTCAGGGATGACGTTCCTCCCGGCCAGCTGACGGAGCCCTTCAACTTTGCCGACGGCCCCTCCTACGACAGCCGCGTTCTTCGATTTGAAATCTGGACCGATGCTCCGGCTCAGTTTGATGATTCTGGAAACCTGGTCAGCGCCGGAAAAGTCGTCCTGACTCATGAGGGGGATATCGTTTACGGTGGTGCCTGGCAGATGGGCAGCTCTGACGTTCTCAATTCCCACCCGGACTATCTTTGGGCGCCCTACTCGCTTGCTACGCCAGGGCAGTTCGCCAACCCCGAAATTGACTCTCAACGGGTTAAAACCCTGCTAAAACTCTAAGATTTTACGGCCTTGAAATCGCTCTTGCAAACACTCTTCGAGCCGGGTAAATCTCTGACGCACGTTAAATATGTTGGAGCGTAGCTCAGTGGCAGAGCATCGCCTTCACACGGCGAGGGTCGCTGGTTCAACCCCAGTCGCTCCAACCATTTTAAAAATAAAAAGGGCTTCCAAGCGCAAGCGAGGAGGCCCTTTTTATTTTTAAAAGGTTTGAGTGAAAGGGAGTGGAAGCAGCGACAGAGCGTCTCGGAACGAGATGCGGCGCTGGTTCAAAAAATGGCCATGACGGCCATTTTTCACGCGCCATAGGCGCGCAACTGTTGGATCGACTCAGCGCAATTTAATTTTTCTCGCACGTCGAACAGGTGGGATCTTCATGAATAAGATGAAAATCAAAAGTCCGACTGCAAGATAACAGATCGTAAAAGCCCAAGTCGGAAAATCATAGTAGAGAACGCGGCCAACCCAATACTCGATGAACGACGCTCCTCCGTAAGAGGATTGTTTTGCTGATTGGCGAAGCATGTTCTCTAAAAGAGTCAGTGGACAAATCCAATCCAGGAGAGCTTCCGCAGCCACAATACCAATCATAGCAAGATGCGCTACCCGCAATGGGAAGCTCCTGATCCAATGCCAATTTCTTCGGGCACCCATTAGGATGAGAGGAATGGGAATGATAATAGCCAACACCCAGAGGAAATGAACAATCAGTACAATGTCAGCAAAATTGCTCACAGAGTTGGCACGCCTCCTCAGAGGAGAGTCGCAAGGAAGGTGCCACTTTAAAAAGCAGCCCCACCAAATATCCTGATTTTCGTCTCGCCTGAAGCCCCCTCAAGGACCGGGTTGGTTGCCTTGCGTTTGTTCAATCCTTGAAAGACCGCTTCCGTCCCGACATAGAAATTTTGCCCGAGATTTTTCCGGACTTCGGTTTTGATCGCGTTCACCGCTCCAGGCTTGCCATCGCTTCCGATGCCTCCGCTGTAACGACCCAGATGCATCGACACCAGAATTTTGGCTGTATCGCTGATCGTCTGATGAACCGTTCCGGTGAC
>JBJMMA010000124.1:0-5667 GCA_045805065.1 Bdellovibrionia bacterium
GATCAGGAAGAGCCACAGCATTGCGAACAGGATGACTCCAATTCGAATGCGATTTGCCCAAGGATCGGATGCCTGGCTTTCCGTCGCACGAATCTCGCGAACAGAGGGTGATTGAGATGAGTTCTGAATGGAGTCTGCGCTATCGCGCACGACCTGCAGGGTGTTGCCTTCCACTTGCGTCCCCTTGGTTCTGTGTAAATTGGTTAAGCCTAATTCCGTGGCTTTTCACTGCTTTAGTTCAGTGTAACAGGGAGATTTTGCAGGCGGCAAGTTTTATGTCGCAGTCGTTCAGTGGCTGGGAAATGTCAAAAATATGACATCAGCCCAACTGGAGCCGACTCTAGTTGGATGCCCAACTAGATCCTACTATGATGAGCCAGACAAAGGCACAGACCACAAGGCTGACACAGAACACCTGAGTCAGGACCTTTTCAGGGATCCGATCAATGTGAGAAGGAGTTGCCGCGGCCATCGTTTTCTGTGTCTGAGATTTCACAAATAAAGTGTAACAATTCAATTTGCGCGATCGCAAGAGTGTCCAAAAAATTTTTTAAGCCTTCGCTTCGGGACACTGAGATCGGAACTCACAATGTCTGCAAAGTGGCCCTGGGCGCGGCTCTCCTTGACGTCCCGAAACAATTTCAGCCGCATCAAGCGCCAAAGTTTCGACAGGCAAAGCCCCGACTGAAACCGGCACCGCTTGAATGGATTTGGGCGAGATATTCACAAGCAAAGCCTCGATCCGGGTCTTTTCAATCTCGTCCTCGGACAAGAGACGCTTCAGGGCGTAGGCGTAAAGCTCGAGCTGAGTGACATAGGCCTCAATCAAGGCCTCAACGGACTTGGGCTTTTCAGTCACTTTGAAATCCACAATACTCGCCCGTCCGGGCTCAAGAACCACCCGGTCCAGCGATCCGACCAGAATCTCGTTCCCAATCGGGATTTCAAACGCGAGTTCCGACCAGACTTCTCTTGGTCCTTGAGGAGGCGCCATCCATTCTGAGCTTAAAGCCCAGCTGATCAAAGGCTCTGCCTGGAAGCGCTGCACCCCTACCTCGGTCTCCAGGCGCTTTAAGCCCTCATGATCCCCCCGCTCTAAACAGGAGTGAACCCGGCTCCCCAGCTCTTGCTGGGTAATTTCCCGCTCAGCCGTCCGATCAACCTTGGCCCCAGAGAAGAGATCCATTTGTTGAATGCCGTCCGCTACAGGAACAGGTCGGATAAAGGACCATTCATAGGCGCGAGGACAACGAGAAAGAAGAGTCCATTCCGTCACACTATGACGAGGCCGTCTTAAGATCGACCTGCGCACCAGGCGCTGAAGGCTTCGCGAAACGGGCTCCGAATCCGCCGTGAGCTTTGCCGCTGTCAGCGGTTCTAAAGATGGGACGGACACGGTTTCGGCCGCAATCGGAGCATTCTCAACCCAGGCGCGCCAATCATCTTGGGAAAATGGATCTTCAGGAGGCGCAGACTTCCGCTCAGGAAGCTCAGGACAAACCAAAACGAGTCGCTCCTGGGCGCGCGTGAGCGCGACGTAAAAAACACGCTTACTTTCGGCGAGGGCTTTTTCTTTCTCACGCGAGCGCCATTGAGATTCAACCGGATGATCTTTATCCCGATCACCATCCGAATCACGCACACCTAAGTAAGCCCCTCTTTCACGATCCCAAAACAAAAGCGGCGCATCAGGAGCTCTTCCCTTCGGCCCCAGATCCACCAAGATCACATGAGGAAACTCAAGACCCTTGGACGCGTGCATCGTCAGAACCGAGAGCTGCCCCTTGTTTCTTGGAGGCGGAACATCGCGTTCACGACGACTCTCTTCAAGCGCATGTCCCAGCTCCGTCACCACGGAGTGAAAATCAAGCCCACGAGACGAAAGCTCTTCCACTCGATGCCAAAGCCCTAAAAGCGGCGCTCCGAGCTCGTCTTCCGTTTTTTCATCCACCAAGAGCGAGAGAAGAAGCTCTCCCGGTCGGCATACTTTTGATCTCAAGGGTGCAAGACTTTTTGCGATCGGATGCTGACTTTCGAAGAATGGCCCAACAAGAGTGGGATCATTTCTCAACCACTCATCGAGCGTCTCATCAGGAACGGCAACCCAGGGTGAGCGCATAAAGACCGCGCCTGAAAGCGAGTTTCCTGGATTATCCCACCATTTGAGAAACGCAGTCATTTCGCGAACGCGTGCGTCTTCCCAAAAAAGACCACCGCTTCCCACGGCGATCGGAATCCCCGTGGCAGTCAGCGCTTTCAACCACTTCTCGTTGCCGCGGATCTTGCGAAGAAGAAGCGCCATATCTTGAAGAGGGATCCCCTTCTCGATTTCGCTTCTGATCCATTTTCCGAGATCCGATGGCTGCGTGACATCAAGCCTTACGACAGGTTGAAGGCTTTCATGAGGCTCGCGCTTAGGCGCCAATGCCTCGTAAGCCATTTGTGAACTCATAAAGGCGGGTGCACAAACAGCGTTCGCATACTCAATGATTCCAGGACGAGATCTGAAATTCCAGGTGAGCGAATGCCGCTCCGAGCTCTTTGAGCAGAACTCTTCAAAGACACTCACGTCCGCATCGCGAAAGCGGTAAATGGATTGCTTTGGGTCACCCACGACGCAAAGATTTGAGCCATCCGGCTTACAAAAGCGCCGAATGATGCTGGCTTGAAGCGGGTTTGTATCCTGGAACTCATCGACCATCACAAGCGCAAAGCGCTGGTGATAGGCCTGGCGAATCGCTTCATGCTCCAGAGCGCGATCGGCACCGCGCTCAAGATCGTTGAAATCCAAAGCACCTCTTCGACGTTTGAGTCTTTCATACCGCTCCAGAACATAGGTTGCGACTTGCGCAAGGGCCTTTGAGTCTGGATCTTCGGATTTGACAAGATAATCCATCGCACCAAAGGATGCGAGTTCTCGAGAACGCTTGAGAAGTGCGTGAAGACTATCGCGACTCTCGCGCACCAGCATCTGATCCACCGCTTGACGAGTCTCAGGCGGAAGCTCATCAAACCAGAGCCCCTGAATTGCTTGCTCCCAGAGAAGCTGCGCTTCAGGCTCTGAAAGCATGGACTCTTCGCCATCGAATCCGGCTTCGCGAGGATAATCGCGCAAGATCGCGTTACAAAGACCGTGAATCGTCATCACCCAATGACCGCTCAGTGCTCCGCCTTCAGCTCTCAGCGGGAGTCTTTCAGAAAGCTTGGCTCTCAAGTCACTGGCTGATTTTTCAGTAAATGAGACTGCGGCAAATCGGGCTTCCGGATTCTTCTTTAAAAGCTCCTGGCACTTCACGACAAGTGTTGTGGTTTTTCCTGAGCCTGCACCTGCCATGACGGCCAGGCTTTTTCCCCAAGAAAGCGCGACGGCGCGCTGTTCCGGGGTCAGATCATCTACTGTTGGAAGGCGTTTTCCACTTGAGCTCATAAACTATTCACTCTTCCGACGGTTCAACGATATTCCGTCTGAATCCGCAGAGATCTCCCAGCTGGCAAGAGTTACACTCTTTATCCTGCTTCTTAGGCTTTGCAGCAAACCGACCTGACACCAACGCTTGGGCCTGAAGAACAATCTGCTCTTCCATCCGAGACCATGCATCATCAGGCTCAATGGAAAGTAAGCTCTTTGAGTTGGCCCTGACCTGCGTAAATTTGCCGGTTTCTTTTCCATTATATCTTTTAAAAAACATCCCAGCACCGCGGCCACCTTTGGTGGTCAATTCAACAAACTGAACGCCCGCCACAGGCTTATTCATCTGTTTGCTTGCAGCCAAAGCATAGAACGGAAGCTGAAGCCTATAGCCAAGCTCAAGCATGTCTGTTCCATTAGGAAGGGCGCTGGATGTTTTATAATCAATGATGAAAATCCCATCATCCGTCATGTCAATGCGGTCGGGAGTTCCAACAATCTTAAATTCCGGATAATCAAGCGAGAGCTTTTGATCATCCAGGCTTACAATATTTGCTCGAGCGCGAGAAAAGTAGTCTCGTTCTTTTTCACAAAAAACATGGAGCACTTTCAGCATTCGCGACCGAACATAGCGTTCCACGCGCTGACTTCTGAGCAAGCCTTTCGGCGGAATCTCTTTCCAGGCTCTCTCAAGCGCATCTTCGACAGACAAAGTAAACTGACCTTCGCTGTCACGTGAAGTCAAAAGATGCTTCACAGCCTGGTGAAGGATATTTCCGCGAACTTCTGGCCAAAGCTCCGTATCAGGATCCCTGAGATCTCTCAGCTTCCAGCGATGATAGGCAAGACCCTGGAAGGAGCAGCGACTGTAGCGATCAATCATCGTCGCGCTGATTTCAGGCTTTTCTGCGCCCATTCTGAGCGGCATGCGAGAAAGCTGAAGCTCTTGAGGAGGAATCGGCCGCAAGGCCCCATAACTTTTGAGCCAGCGCTGATGCGCTCCACATTCTTCAACGGATACTTCCGCGAAAGCGGGAGAGAGCTCACGGAACAATGTCGCCAACGACTCGCGCTCTCTTCCATCGGGATCATAAAGAGCGTCAAAGAGAGCCACGCTTTGAGCCTGACTCATCCACTTGTGAAATGCGGAAAGTCGTTCTGCCCGCACCTGGATTCCCGATCTGACCGGAAACTCAGCACCTAAGATCTCGCGCTCACGCTCAGAGAACCAATAATCACCTGCCCCCTGACCTGCGAGCCAATCCGGTGGAAGTCCTAAAATCCAGATTTTCTTAGGCGGGACACATGGGGCTTGCTGCAAACGAAAAACAGAAATGCCGCCGACAGTTTTGAGCGGCGCTGGCGGAACAGGAGTTTCCTGAAGTCTAACTTGAAGTCTTTCAAGCCAAAAACGAAGAGGCGCACGTTGATCCTGGCGCTGCAGAATCTCGATGTCTTTAATATACTTCTTCCACACTTCTTGCTCGAAGTAAGAAAGAATCCACATCCGCTCAGGATCAACACCAATCGCACGACGTAAAATCCCAAGATGCGCATCCGCAAGCTCTGCGGCCGTTTTCTTTCCGCCAAGCTCTGTTTCAAGCTCTTTTAAAAACGCATGAACCGGAGCAAGAAGCCCGCCTTCGTAAGATTTCAGCCCCTGACGAACCCCGCGGGAATTAATCTCATTCACCCAAGTCTGAAAATCCGGGCCATAGAGATAAGCTCTGAGCCAAGCGACGACTTTCGCCCGCTCAAAATCACGTCCCAGGACCTCAAACGGGAGCATGGCCCATTTGATTCCCTCATCCCAACGCACGCGTGTTGGATCGCGAGGATCGGCTTGTGGGATTCCACGCTCAGAGAGCACCCGGTTCAAAGTCCTGCGGACCTGCACCTGATCGGAGATCAAAATCACATGACCGCTGAAGTCTCCTGACTCGCCCACTTCGTCTAAAATCGCGTCAGCCAGACCTTCGGCGGCATCATCCCAGGAGTGCCAGCGTTTGATTCTTCTCTCAATCGAGCGATCCTCAAGCGCCTCAGTCACCTTCAGTTCAGAAAATCCTGCACGAACGAGCTCAACATGCGACTTTAAGCCATCGCAGAAATCACGCTCACGGCTTTCAGGATTTTGGTTCGAAAGAATATAAATCGATTCGGGGTTCGCTAAACCCTGAGGCCAGCCAGCTTCATTCAAAACGCGGGAGGCTTCCGAATAAAGAAGAGGCAGGTCCCAAAGGCGTGAGCCCTGAAGC